>NZ_JBHSPA010000125.1:0-52362 GCF_042656245.1 Nonomuraea insulae | reverse complement strand
CGGGCCGCCGCCGCCGCCCGCCTGGTCAGCTCCGGTGACACGGCCGCCCGGGTCGGTACGGCGATCGGCGGCCGCTCCCACGACGAGGCCGCCGAACTCGCCCAGGCCGTCGACGCGATGGCCGAGGCCCTGCAGGCCCGCCTGGAGGCCGAACGCCAGGTCACCGCCGACATCGCCCACGAGCTGCGCACCCCGCTCACCGGCCTCACCACCGCCGCAGAACTCCTGCCGTCGGGCCGGATGACCGACCTCGTCCAGGACCGGGTGAAAGTGCTGCGCGCCCTCGTCGAGGACGTCCTGGAGGTGGCCCGCCTGGACACTGCCACCGAACGCCCCGCCCTGTCCGACGTCGCCCTCGGCGATTTCACCACGCGCCGGGCGGCGGCGTTCGCACCCGGCGCGCGGGTACACCTGCACACCGGCACCGTCGTGGCCACCGACCCGCGCCGCCTGGAGCGCATCCTGGCCAACCTGCTCTCCAACGCCACCCGGCACGGCCGCCCTCCGGTCACCGTCGAGGTGGACGGCACCCGCATCGCCGTCCGCGACCACGGGCCCGGCTTCCCGGGCCATCTGCTGCGCGACGGCCCGGTGCGGTTCCGCAAGGGCGGCGACCGGACGGGCGGCGGTCACGGGCTGGGCCTGACCATCGCCGCGGGCCAGGCCGCCGTCCTAGGGGCCCGCCTGACCTTTACCAACCCGCCGGAAGGCGGCGCCCTGGCCACCCTCGACCTGCCCTCATGACGCGGACGGAGGGCGGTGCGCCGCCTTATGAGGCGGCCGGAGCCTGGAAGGCGACTTCGGGGCCGGCCGAGCCGGGGGCGTCGAGCAGGGGCTGCTTCCTGCCCTTGAGGTGCAGGTCGAAGAAGGCCGCGACGTGGGCGCGGGTGAGCGCGATCCCGCGTACGGCCTCGATGGTGCCGGGGGCCGACAGGCCGGCCGCGCTCGCCGGGATGGCCAGGTCGCCGGCATGCGCGAGAGAGCCGCCCTGCTGCACGGCCGCCTCAGCGCCGCACCACTCCCCGAGGGCGGCTTCCGCGTCACCGCCACCCTCCCGCTCCCCGCCGCCTCCGCACAGACCGCCTCCGCACAGACCGCCTCCGCGCAGGCGTCCTCTCAGACCGATTCCCCGACCGCTCACATGGAGGCGCGTTGACCATCCGCGTCGTGCTGGCCGACGACCAGCCGCTCATCCGCGCCGGCCTGCGCATGGTCATCGACGGCACTCCTGACGTGGAGGTCGCCGGCGAGGCCGGGACGGGCGCCCAGGCCGTTCAGCTGACCAGGCTGCTGTCTCCCGACGTGGTCGTGATGGACATCCGCATGCCCGGCATGGACGGCATCGAGGCCACCCACACCATCACCACCGAGTCCCCCGCCACCCGCGTGATCATGCTCACCACGTTCGACGACGACGGCAACGTCTACGCGTCGCTGCGAGCCGGGGCGAGCGGGTTCCTGGTCAAGGACATGGCGCTGGAGGACATCCTGTCCGCCGTCCACGTGGTCGCGGCCGGCGACGCCCTGATCGCGCCCAGCGTCACCCGCCGCCTCATCGAGCAGTTCGCCGCCCGCCCGGAACCCCGTCCCCGGCCACGCGAGCTGCCCGGCGTCACCGCGCGGGAACACGAGGTGCTGACCCTGGCGGGACGCGGCCTGTCCAACGCCGAGATCGCCGTCCACCTGCACATCAGCCCCGGCACCGCCAAGGCTCACATCGCCAGCCTGCTCACCAAGCTCGCCGCCCGCGACCGCGTGCAACTCGTCATCGCCGCATACGACGCCGGCCTGGTCTCCCCGGCTCAGTGAACGGAGAAGCCGCCGTCGACGAAGAGCATCTGGCCCGTGACGAAGGAACAGGCGTCACCGGCCAGGAACACCGCCGCCCCCGCGAAGTCCCGCGGAATCCCGTTGCGGCCCGCCATGTGGCGGGCGGCCAGGGCCTCGACGCGGCCGGGGACGGCCTGGGCGGGCTCGGTCAGCGGGGTCAGCACGAAGCCGGGGATGATCGTGTTGACGCACACCCCGCTCGCCGACCACGCCTCGGCCTGGGAACGGGTCAGCCCGGCGAGGGCGGCCTTGGCGGCGCCGTAGATGCCGCTGTCGCCGAACGCGCTGATGGACTGCTGCGAGCCGACGTTGATGATGCGCCCCCATCCTCGCCCGGCCATCTTCGGCCCGAAGTGCTGGCCCAGGAGGTAGGGGGCGGTGAAGTTCACGGCGAGGGTGCGCTCGTAGTCGTCCGTGGTGAGGTCGGCCATCGGCTTGCGGATGTTGTTGCCCGCGTCGTTGACCAGGATGTCGATGTCGCCGGCCGTGGCGCAGACCCGCTCGACGTCCGCACGCTCACCGAGGTCCGCGCTGATCCGGTCCGCGGTGACGCCGTGCTCGCGCAGCCGGCCGACCGCCTTGTCCAGTTCGTGCTCCCTGCGGGCGACCACCACGACCTCGGCCCCGGCACGCCCGATCGCCTCGGCCATGGCGTACCCGATCCCGGAACTGCCGCCGGTCACCAGCGCGCGCCGGCCCTGAAGGGAGAACAGCTCCCGCAGATACTCGGACATGGACGGTCAAGCTAGCACCCCGCTCGGCACGGCCTCCCGCGACCCCTGCCCGCTCGTACCGGAGTCGAAGCGCCGCTTCGGCCGCCGCATGTGATCAACACCACACACGTACGCGCCGGGAGCAGGGGCGGGAACGCTCCTGAGATGCCCGCGCCCGCCCCCCAGGGCCGGACTCCGGGACGCCGCCCGCACCCCGGAGGGGAAGGGCCCGGCACGAACGGCAAGTCCCGCACACCACCGTCTCCGCGCTCCCGGAAACGGCCTCTGAGCAGCGCGAACCCATCGCCGGAGCCATAAGATCGGCAGACCCGGCCGCGCGCGGCGGCCGCTGTTTCCTGGAGCTCCTGAGTGAACCGGACCATCCGCACGATCGACGACGTCATGGACCTGCTGGACCACATGTTCGCCCCCGGCGCCGACCGATGGACGGGCAACGCCTCCACCTGGTGGGACGACTTCTACGCCGACCGCTCCAAAGCGGTGCCGTTCTTCGTGCCGGGCCCGGACGAGAGCCTGGCGTCCTATGTGGAACGCGGCCTGCTGACCCCGGGCCGGGCGCTGGACCTGGGCTGCGGTCCGGGCCGCAACGCGATCTACCTGGCCTCGCTCGGCTTCGAGGTGGACGCCGTCGATCTGTCGCCGGCCGCCGTGGAGTGGGGTCAGGAGCGGGCCAGACAGGCGGGGGCGCGGGTGCGTTTCCTGTGCGGCGACGCTTTCACCGCGGAGTTGAGCGGCCCGTACGACCTGGTGTACGACTCCGGCTGCCTGCATCATCTGCCCCCGCACCGCCGCGTCACCTACCGGGCCCTGCTGGAAGGTGTCCTGGCCCCCGGCGGTCACCTGGGCCTGACGTGCTTCGCGGCCGGCGGCATGGGCTCGGAGCGGCCCGACGCGGACCTTTATCGTGACGGCGGCCTGCACGGGGGCCTGGCGTTCACCCCGGGCGAGTTGCGGTGGATCTTCTCCGACTACACCGAGGTGGAGGTGCGCCCGATGGCGGAGCATCCGCGGGACGCGCCGCTCTTCGGCGCCTCGTTCCTGCTGGCCGCGCTCTTCAGGAGACAAGCGGTCACCGGCGGATGAGCTGCGGGGATTGCGCACGGGCGGGCGCCGGGGTTAAGCTCGAACATTGCACGTCCCAAGCACAGGGCCTTCACAGACCTCCCGTTAGGAGTATACCACGGAATGACTAATCGTCAAGATGGTCTCGCGCAAGCCCTTGACACCGAGCAGCGCACTGTGTCGTGGCTCTACAACAGGCTCGACGTCGCCAGGGACCGGGCGCAGGCGACGCTGCGCGAGGTGTACGCCAGGGGCGGCACCTCGGGCACCCGGCAGGCGATGGTCGAACGCGAGGCGCTGGCCTCGGAGCAGGCGCGGCGGCTGACCCAGCTCAACGCGGTCGAGCGAGGTCTGTGCTTCGGCCGCATCGACGACGGCGAGGGGCAGAGCACCTACATCGGCAGGATCGGCCTGCGGGACGAGCAGCACGAGTCGGCCCTGATCGACTGGCGGGCGCCGGCGGCGCGGCAGTTCTACGTGGCCACGGCCACCGATCCCGGCGGGCTGGTACGCCGCCGCCACCTGCACCTGAAGGACCGTCTCGTCGTCGGGATCGACGATGAGGTGTTCGACCTGGAGGGGATGAGCGAGGGGGACCGGCATTCGCTGGTGGGCGAGGCGGCGCTGCTGGCGGCGCTGCGCCGCGGCCGTACGGGACGGATGGGCGACGTGGTGGCGACCATCCAGACCGAGCAGGACCGGGTGATCCGCTCCGGGCTGCAGGGCGCGCTGGTGGTGCAGGGCGGGCCGGGCACGGGCAAGACGGTGGCGGCGCTGCACCGGGCGGCGTACCTGCTCTACACCCACCGGGCCACGCTGGAGCGGCGCGGAGTGCTCGTGGTGGGCCCGAACTCGATGTTCCTGCGCTACATCGGCCAGGTGCTTCCCGCGCTGGGTGAGACGCAGGTGGTGATGACCACGGTCGGGGAGATGTTCCCGGGAGTGCGGGCGGTCGCGGCCGACGGGCCCTCGGCCGCTGTGGTCAAGGGCGACGTGCGGATGGCCGAGCTGCTGGCCGAGGCGGTGCGGCTGCGCCAGCGGGCGCCGGACGGCGACCTGGTCGTCGAGCTGGACGGGCTGCGGCTGCGAGTGCCGCACGAGACGTGCGTACGGCTGCGCGAGCGCGCGCGGGCGGTGCGGCTGCCGCACAACATGGCCCGCAAGCTGTACGTCACCGAGTTGCTCAAGGATCTGGCCAAGGCCGAGGCGCGGGCTCTGGAGGAGTCGCTGCACATCGAGGAGCTGGTGGTCGACGAGCCGGAGCTGAACGAGCCGCTCGACCTGGAGAGCGACCTGGACGAGCTGGACCTGCGGCTGGCCTCGCAGCGGTTGTGGGGCGAGCCGGAGGTACGGCTCGCGGTGGAGGAGCTGTGGCCGGAGCTGACGCCGCGGCGCCTGGTGGCCGAGCTGCTGTCCTCCCAGGCGACGCTGTGGGAGGCGGCGCCGATGGGGCTGGACTGGCGGGAGCTGCTGCGCGAGCCGGACGCGCCCTGGACGGCCGGCGACGTGCCGCTGCTCGACGAGGCCGCCGAGCTGCTGGGCGAGGACGACTCGGCGCGGCGGGTGGCGGCCAGGGAAGCGGGGGAGGAGCAGGCCGAGCAGGAGTTGTACGCGCGGGAGGTGCTGGACGCCACGGGCGTGGCCGAGCAGGGCATCTTCGAGCGGGCCGACGTGCTGGCCGAGCGGCACGCCGACGAAGGCTCGGGCCTGACCACGGCGGACCGGGCGGCGGCCGACCGCACCTGGGCCTACGGGCACGTGATCGTGGACGAGGCGCAGGAGTTGTCGCCGATGGCCTGGCGGATGATCATGCGGCGGGTGCCGGCCAAGTCGCTGACCGTGGTGGGCGACCTGGCGCAGACCGGGTCCGCGGCCGGCGCCCGTACGTGGGGCGAGGTGCTGGACCCGCATCTGGAGGGCCGGTGGCGTGAGGAACGGCTGCTGGTCAACTACCGCACCCCGGTGGAGATCATGCGGGTGGCGGCGGACGTGCTGAGTGCCTACGCGCCGGAGCAGGAGCCGCCGGAGTCGGTGCGCGAGGGCGAGGCGGAGCCGAGGGCGGTGCGCATGCCCGCGTCCGAGCTGGCGGAGCTGCTGCCGGAGTTGGTCGGTCAGGAGCTGGCGGAGGTCGGCGAGGGCCGGCTGGGCGTGGTGACGCCGGACGCGCTGCACGCGCAGGTGTCCGGGCTGTTCCCGCGGGGGGATCTGGACGCGCCGGTGGTGGTGCTGACGGTGGTGCAGGCCAAGGGGCTGGAGTTCGACGCGGTGGTGGTGGTGGATCCTTCGGGCATCCTGGGGCAGTCGCCGATGGGCGGCCAGGACCTGTACGTGGCGGTGACGCGGGCGACGCGGCGGCTGACCGTGGTCCATGAGGGCGACCTGCCGCCGGTCCTGTCCCGCCTCGCTTAGAAATCTACAATGTAAAGGCGGCGGGCCGGTGATGTTCCCGGCCCGCCGCCACAAGGAAAAGCCGCGGCGGTGGAACCCGGTGCGGAGGGTCAGGCGTCGTCGTGGGAGAGTTTGTCCGCGACGTCCCGGATCGTACGGGTGACGTGGTCGAGCGTGCGCAGGGTCTCGGTGTCGAGGTGGGCCATGATGCGCCGGAAGTGCTGGATTCCGGCGTTGTTGATCTCCTCGATGAGGCCGGCGCCCGCGGGGGTGAGTTCGACGCGGCGGACGCGGCGGTCATGGGGGTCCTCGTGCCGGCTGACGAGGCCGTGGGCGACGAGCCGGTCGACGATGCCGGTGACGGTGCCGAGACCGACGCCGAGGTTGTGCGCAAGGTCCTGTCCAGAGGCGGAGCCGCTCATGGACAGGATCATGATGACCTTGAGCTGCCTCATGGTGAGGTTGGAACTGAACAGTGGGGAGTGTTGCTGGGCGAACAGACGTCCCAGGCCCCGCTGTGTCTCGGTGATCCGGCGGATCAGGTCTTCGCGTTCGTTGCTCACGCTCACCTCTCGCTTCCTGAGAAGGTTATCAGGAAAGCTCGATCCGTCTAAATATTCGTACAAGGCGAAGTGTTAGTCTGGGGCGAACTCTTGGAGGGGGAGTCTATGACTGCATTCGCCCGGTTGAGCTTGGTCAACCGCACGCTGGTGATTCTGATAGCGGTCGTACTCAGCGCGTTCGGCGCGTTCACGATCCCGCAGTTGAAACAGCAGCTGCTGCCGTCGTTGTCGTTCCCTGGCGCGTTCGTGATCGCGCCGTACCCGGGTGCCTCGCCTGAGATCGTCGAGGACCAGGTCACGGCTCCGATCGAGGACTCCTTCCAGGGGCTGGCCGGGATGGAGCAGATGACCTCGACCTCGAAGGAGGGCCTGGCCCAGGTCCAGGTGGCCTTCGAGTACGGCACCGACATCGAGTCCTCGCTGAACAAGATGCAGCAGGCCATCAGCAAGGTGCCGCTGCCGGACGGCGTGGATCCGCAGGTGGTCGCGGGCAGCACCGACGACATCCCGGTGCTGGTGCTGGCGGTGGGCGACGGCGGTGACGAGCGCGCGATGGCCGACAAGCTGCGCCGCATCGTGGTGCCGGAGCTGCAGGGCGTCGAGGGGGTGCGGGAGGCGGCGATCACGGGCACCCGTGACGAGGTCGTGACGATCGAGCCGGACGCCAAGAAGATGGCGCTGGCGGGCGTGTCGGCGGCGCAGATCCCCGAGGTGCTGAAGGCGAACGGGACGCCGATCCCGGCCGGCACGCTGACCTCCGCGGAGAAGTCGCTGACGGTGCAGGTCGGCACGCGGGTCGACTCGGTGGCCAAGCTGAAGGACCTGTACCTGACGCCCGCCCAGCCGGCGGCCCAGCCTCAGCAACCTCAGCAGGCCCGCCCTCAGACCGGCCAGCCTGGTCAGACGGGCCAGACGGGTCAGACGGGTCAGACCGCTCAGCCTGGTCAGGGGCAGGCGACAGCGCAGCAGCAGCAGTTGGTACGGCCCAAGCCGCTCAAGCCGGTCAAGCTGGGCGACATGGCGAAGATCACGCGCGGGCTGGCGGACGCGACGACGATCACCCGTACCGACGGCAAGACGAGCCTCGGCGTGTCGGTGACGATGGTGCCCGACGGCAACGCGGTGGCGATCTCGCACGCCATCGCCGACAAGCTGCCTGACCTGACCAAGGCGCTGGGCGACTCCTCCGACACCGCGGTGTCGGTGGTGTTCGACCAGGCGCCGTATGTGGAGCAGTCGATCGAGAGCCTGACCACCGAGGGCCTGCTGGGCCTGGTGTTCGCGGTGCTGGTCATCCTGGTGTTCCTGCTGTCGGTGCGCTCGACGCTGGTGACGGCGGTGTCGATCCCGCTGTCGGTGGTGATCGCGCTGATCGTGTTGTGGGCGGGCGACTACTCGCTCAACATGCTGACGCTGGGCGCGCTGACGATCGCGGTGGGCCGGGTCGTGGACGACTCGATCGTCGTGCTGGAGAACATCAAACGACATCTGGCCTACGGTGAGGCGAAGCTGCCCGCGATCCTGGGCGCCGTGCGCGAGGTGTCGGGGGCGGTGACGGCCTCGACGCTGACCACGGTGGCGGTGTTCGCGCCGATCGCGATGGTCGGCGGCATGGTGGGCGAGCTGTTCAGCCCGTTCGCGGTGACGGTGACGGTGGCGTTGCTGGCCTCGCTGGTGGTGTCGCTGACGGTGGTGCCGGTGCTGGCGTTCTGGTTCCTCAAGACGCCGGAGCTGACGCCGGAGGAGGCGCGCAAGCAGCGCGAGGAGGCCGAGGCGAAGGAGCTGCGCTCGCCGTTGCAGCGGGCGTACCTGCCGGTGCTGCGTTTCGCCACCAGGTTCAAGCTGGTGACGATCCTGATCGGGGTGGCGGTGTTCGTCGCCACGATGGGCCTGGCCGGCGGGCTGCAGACGAACTTCCTGGACTCCTCCGGGCAGAACACGGTGTCGTTGTCGCAGCGCATGCCGGTCGGCACGGATCTGGCGACCACCGACAAGGCGGCCAAGAAGGTCGAGGCGGCGCTGGCGGACCTGGACGCGGTGGACACGTACCAGGTGAACGTGGGCGGCGGCAACGCCATGGCCGGCGGCACCGGCGGCGGCGCGGACCGGGCCTCGTACTCGGTGACGCTGAAGGAGGACGCCGACACCGCCAAGGCCGAGCAGGACCTGCGCAACGCGGTCGCGGGCCTGTCGGGCGTCGGCGAGGTCACCGTCGGCGGCGCAGGCGGGGGCGGGTTCGCCTCCGACTCCATCGACGTGATCGTGCGGGCGTCCGACACCGAGACGCTGCGCACGGCCACCGACCAGGTCAAGGCGGCGATGGGCGAGGTGTCCGGGCTGCGGGACCTGTCGTCGAACCTGGAGACGAGCGCGCCGCGGGTCGAGGTCGTGGTCGACCGGGAGGAGGCCGCCGAGCGCGGCGTCTCGGAGGCCGCGGTGGGGCAGGCGGTCGCGCAGGCGTTCCGCGGCGCTCCGCTGGGGCAGATCACGCTGGACGGCCGGGCGAGCGACCTGGTGCTGCGCGGCGCGGACGCGCCGGACGACATCAAGGCGATCGAGGACCTGAAGCTGCCCACCGCCGGCGGGCTGGTGAAGCTATCGTCGGTGGCGGACGTGCGCCGGGTGGCCGGGCCGACGCAGGTGACCAGGATCGACGGTGAGCGCTCGGCGACGGTGTCGGCGAAGGCCGCGGACGCGAGCGACCTGGGTACGGTGACGCAGGCGCTGACGACGAAGCTGGACTCGCTGGCGCTGACGACGGGCGCCTCCTACGAGATCGGCGGTGTGTCGGCCGACCAGGCGGACGCGTTCTCCGACCTGGGGCTGGCGATGCTGGCGGCGATCGCGATCGTGTTCCTGATCATGGTGGCGACGTTCCGCAGCTTCGTGCAGCCGCTGATCCTGCTGGTGTCGATCCCGTTCGCGGCGACGGGCGCGATCGGTCTGCTGGTGGCCACCGGCACGGCGCTGGGCGTGCCGGCGATGATCGGCATGCTGATGCTCATCGGCATCGTGGTGACGAACGCGATCGTGCTGATCGACCTGATCAACCAGTATCGCGACCAGGGCATGGGCGTGGTGGAGGCGGTGATCGAGGGCGGCCGGCGCAGGTTGCGGCCGATCCTGATGACCGCGGTGGCCACGATCTGCGCGCTGACGCCGATGGCGCTGGGTGTGACGGGGTCGGGCGGGTTCATCTCGCAGCCTCTGGCGATCGTGGTGATCGGCGGCCTGATCTCCTCGACGCTGCTCACGCTCATCCTGGTCCCGACCCTGTACGTGGTGGTGACCAGGAAGCGTGACCGTGGTCCGCGGCACGCGGCTTCGGGTGGTTCGCACGTGGAGGCGGGGGAGGAGAAGCTGGCCGGCCAGCCGGCGTGACTCGCCTTTGAAGCGTCAGGTGCCCGGCGGGGTTGTTGCATCCCCGCCGGGCATTTCGCTGGATCGGGCCGGGGCGATCGGTCAGGCGGAGCCCGGTGCCGCCTACTCCCGGTTCGGGCGTAACCGCACCGGCAATACTTCGGGTATCTCCGACGGGGACGGCAGCCTCATCCCGTGGAGTGCCGAGATGGTCCGGCAGGTCATGGATCGTGGCTTCGCGGCGGGGATGTTGCAGATCCACGATCCGCAGTGCCGGGCGGCAGGGCGTCGCGCTGCCGGCGGAAGGTGTTCCGGCCTGGCGCCCACCTGGCCATCATCAGCGACGAGCGGTGGACGCGGTACGTCAAGCTGAGGAAAGCCAAGATCACGCGGCCCTCGCATTCCACGCACCCAGTTGCCCGGGTTCATCACCTGCTGACACTGCTTTTGATGGTGGAGCGGGAGGTGCGGGCGCGGCGGTGTAATCGGGGCCCGCGTCCGCGGGGGATGTAGTTGACGGGGCCGCTGCTCAGCTGATCTGGGACCAGCGCCCGTAGTTAGCCGGAGTCACCGTGCCAGAGGAGGTTACGCGGATGTCGCTGGTGCGTGCTTCGTCGTAGAGGATGCGGTGGCTCACGAGGCTGAGGATCTTTTGGTCCTCTACGAACCAATTTTGACGGGCGAGCGGCTTGTCGCAGGGTTCGGTGATGACCCCGTTGGTGTCTGTATTCCAGTAGCGCAGGCAGCGCTTGGTGGCGACGTTGCGCAGGAGGTACACGCCGGTTTGGTCGCCGGGGATGATCTCCCATTGCTGGTAGGAGTACTTGGCGTCGCCGCCGGCGCGGCACTTCTGACTGAAGAGGTCGTGGCTGGAGTTGGTGCTGATGCAGTCTTGGGTCGCCCAGTTGCTGAACCTTGCGACGGGGTAGGCGGTTGTGCCGGTGGAGGAGGGTCCGCTACTTGCTGCGGAGGAAGCGGCGGCGAGGGTGATTCCGGCCGTCATGGTGAGGGCGATGGCGGGGAGCCGTATGAGGAGCTTTTTCACTTCGAGGGAGCCTTCCTGAGATGCCGGCCAGGTGGCCTGCTGGGATCAATCTCATCGGGTCTTGGCTCGGTTTGTCGCGGTGTTCCTGCCTGGGCAGGAACACCCAGCTCACACGACGGTCGCACTGAGTATGAGGGGGAGCGTCACCCCTGCCCGAATGTCGTCTGCCAGTTGAGTCGAGGCATCGGCACGACCGTGCCCCTGGAGTTGAGGCAGGCGCGGCGGCAGAGGTTGGGCAGCTCGGGCGCGGAGGCAGTTACTGAGATGCGACCGGTTCTATCGGTTGCGGCACCCTGTTCCCGGCCGGGCCATCGGTAAATGTCGGGCGTTGGGCAGCAGGTAGCCGCTACCGTGCCTCCATGTTGAATGCGCACGAGCGATTCGTGCCCTCCGGGCCGCTGCGGATGTGGACTGAGCGGATCGGAGATCCTGGGCTTCCCGCCGTTTTGATGATCATGGGGTCGGCTGCTCAGGGTGTCAGCTGCCCTGACGCGCTGGTCGGCCGGCTTGTCGAGCGTGGGGTTCAGGTGATCCGGTTCGATCATCGGGACACCGGCCGGTCCAGCGTTGTCGACTTCGATGCTCATCCGTACACGATCGGGGACATGGCTCGCGACTGCCTGGCGGTGCTGGACGGTTATGGACTGGTTTCCGCCCATATAGCCGGGACTTCCATGGGCGGCATGATCGCGCAGTGGCTGGGTGTGCACGCGCCGGACCGGGTCCGGTCTTTGACGGTGATGTCCAGCTCGCCGATGGGTCATGATCCGAGTCCGGCGTGGACACGGGCGCGGGCCGGGGAGCCGGCCGACCCGGATGATCTGCCGCCGCCCTCGCCGGCGTTTCTCGCGCATCTGGCCGCCGGGCTGCCGCCGGATGTGGAGTCCGACGTGGCCTTGTTCCAGGTCTTCAACGGGCCGGTTCGGCCGTTCGACGAGCCGGCCGCCCGGGCGATGCTGGAGCTGGCGCTCTCGCGGGCCACCGATCCGGCGGCCGCGGCCAACCACAACCGTGCCGCGTGGAGGGACGCCCCTGACCTGCTCGCCCCGCTGTCGTCGATCAACGCGCCGACCTCGATCGTGCACGGCGACCAGGATCCGGTCTATCCGCTCGGTCACGGCGAGGCCCTGGCCGCCGCGATTCCGGGCGCGGTACTGCACGTCGTGCCCGGGATGGGCCATGTCATGACTTCACCCGGCCTGCCCGAGGAGGTCGCCGACCTGATCCGGCTGTGACCCGCCTTGCCGGGGGCGAGACCGCGCCGATGAACAGCCGCGTGGTGTTCGTCACGTGCTCACTGCGCTTGACGGCTCGGAGGGTGAGCCGATTCCCTCATAGCCAGTCTTGGATCAATTGCCAACAGTGTCCCTGTGGGACAGCGGGGCTGTTTCCGGGGCCCTTCATCGGCGCAAGAGGACCTGCGGCGGTGCGGTGCGGTAGGAGCGGATCAGGCGACGGCGCCGATCCGGTAATTGCCGCCGTTGCCCGCACAGCAGAATGTGTAGTCTCGGGTCACGTCCCCGGCGATGGTGATCGAGCCGATGAAGTCGTCGAAATCAGCGGTGTCCTCTTCCCAGAGGATGAGTTGGGCGCTGGGGGAGACGCACTTGTCGACCTCGACCCGCTGGCCCACACCGATCGACACGTAGGCCGCGGTCGTCGGCCAGATCTTGTTGCCGTTGAGATCCCCGATGTACACCTCGTCGCGGCCGTTCTCGGTGATCTCAAGGGCCCGGAGGCCATCAAGGAACACGTTGCCGCCACAGGTGAGCGCGGAGGCTTTTTGCTGGGCGGGAGTCTCGGCGACCGCCGCCGAGGTTCCCGTGAACGCGAGGCATCCGGCCATCGTGGCCACGGCCGTGAGCTTCGACAGTTTCCGCCAGGTGCGCATGTCGGTTCCCTTCTGCCGTTCGTTGGAGTCCCAAGTGAACGCGACCACGCCTTCATTCGGACTTCAGTTCGGCTTCGCCGTCGGCCGCGTCGTCGGGGGAGAGGGCGTCGCGCCGGGCTCGCGATCCGCCCAGCCGAAGATCTGGATGTGCCCGGGAGAAGCTGATCTCCGCCACCGGAGGAGGCACCGCCGCGTGCGGCTCGAAATTCGGTGGCTTCCGCGTGGCGGTCGTCGTTAGCGTGTCACGGTGATCTACGAGCATCCTTTGGCGTACGTGCTCGGCCTGGAGGGCATTGCCCTGATGCGGTCGTTCACCGGCGAGCACGACCGCGCGTTCGTCGAGGATCGCCTGGCCGAGATCCGTAAGTTCCTCGACGACGACTCCTTGGCCGAGGCCGCCGTCGAGGTCGCCCGTGTGGATACCGGGGAGGGTTACCGGATCTGGTCGCAGACCTATGACGGGCCCAATACCGCGTTCGACCTCGACGAGCCCTTCATCAGGGAGATCGTCGACGCGCTGCCGGCCGGCGACGCGCTTGACGCGGCGTGCGGCACCGGCAGGATGGCGGCTTACCTGGCCGGTCGTGGCCATCGGGTGCGCGGCGTGGACAGCTCGCCCGACATGCTGGAGCGGGCGCGCAGGCGGGTGCCGCAGGCAGAGTTCCAGCTGGGCGACCTGTCGTCGCTGCCGGTGCCAGGCGAGTCCGTCGACCTGCTGGTCTGCTCGCTGGCGTTGACGCATGTGCCGGTGCTGGGCCCGGTGCTGGCCGAGTTCGCCCGGGTGTTGCGGCCCGGCGGGCATGTGGTGATCGCCGACATCCATCCCGAGGGTGTGGCTCTGGGGGTGGTCCCGTCCGTACGGCTGCCGGACGGACGGCCGGGGAGGGTGGCCACCTACCGCCACCTGGTCGGCGACTACGTACGTGCCGCGCTGGCGGCCGGGCTCCAGGTGCGGCGCTGCGAGGAGCCCAGGCACGCGCCAGGGGAGCCGCGCGAGCGGGCCGACGTCCTGGGGCCATGGGAGGTGTGGCCGTGGGCCCTGTCCGACCTGGCACCCGAGGCGGCGCACGCGGCCATCGCGGGGAGGCCGTCGATGTTGTTCTGGCACTTCCAGCGCTGACCGTTGTTCTGGCACTTCCAGCGTTGACCGGAGGCGGCAGTCCACGACCGCCGCCGAACGATCCGAACGATCCGCGCAATCTGGCCATCGGCGATGCCCACAACCTCGCGCGGGCCCTCATCACCGCACACCTGGACGCCTGTCCGGGGTTGCCGTAGCAATCGCCGAATATCCAACACGTTCGACTGACCAGCGAAAACCGTTGACGTGAGACCCGGTGAGGTCATCCCGGGATCGACGCCGATGGCGCAATAGCGTTCGCCTCGCCGCTGAGAAGTAACAGCGCTCGGGAGCTTGCGGTGAGAGCATTGGTGTGGTTCGCGGGATGAGGTGGCGCTGGTGCAGCCCAAGCCCAAGCCCGAGGTCGAGTTGTACGCGGCGATCCGCCGCGATTCAAGGTGGCGCGAATGGTTCAGCGGCCGTAGCCGAGGAACAGCGTGCCGTTCTTGCCGCGTTCGAGGTCGAGCAACTTCCACGACTGGACGTCGTCGCCCTCGAAAACCCGCCTGCCGTGCCCGACGACCGCCGGTGCGACCACCAGCCGCAGCTCGTCGACGAGCCCGGCCTGCAGGAGGGAACGCGCCAGTTTGATGCTGCCGTGGATACCGATGTCACCGCCGGATCTCTGCTTCAGTGCGGTCACGTAGTCGCGCACCGGGGTGGTGACCGGGGTGGAGTTCGCCCATTCCTGGGTGGGCGCGCTGGAGGTGACGATGTGCTTGCGGGTGCCGTTGATGAAGTCGGCGAAGGGCTGGAAGTCCGACGTGGGCCAGTGGCCGGCCCAGTAGTCGTAGGTCCCGTGTCCCAGCAGGACGTCGTCCTGGGTGGCGATGACCTGGCCGAGGTAGGCGATGAGCTGGGGGCCGTCGTCGGCCAGCCAGTCGCCGTCCTCGTAGGCGATTCCGTCCAGCGACATCAGATGGTAGAGCACGACCTTGCGCATGTGGTTCTCCTAGTGGTTGATCGCGTAGGTGGCGGAGATGGTGCCGCTGGTGTAGGTGCGTGAGCCGGCGAGCGCGCAGGACAGCCGTTCGCCCTCGGACTCGAACAGTCTCCTGCCGTCGCCGACGACGACCGGGTCGATGAGCAGCCGCAGCTCATCCAGCAGGCCGGCCCGCAGCAGGCTCTGGACCAGCGTGACGCTTCCGGTGACCAGGATGTCCTTGCCGGGCTGCCGCTTGAGCCGCGTGACCTCCTCGGTGAGGTCGCCGGTGGCCGGCCGGGAGTTGACCCAGTCGAGCTCGGTCAGCGTGGCGGAGAAGACGATCTTGTCGATGCCGTTCATCAGGTCCGCCAGGCCACCGCTCTCTCCTGGCCAGAACCCCGCGTGTTCCTGGTAGGTGCGGCGGCCCAGCAGCATGGTGTCCGAGGCGGCCAGGCCCGCCTGGATGTCGTGTTCCATCTCCTCGCTGTGATGGGGGCCGTGCCACTGGTCCGGCGAGCCGACGACGCCGTCCAGTGACGTGAACAACTCCGCGACGATCTTCCTCATCGAGAACTCCTGCGGTAGGGGCGAGCCGTTGTGGGACCCATGGTGTGGCCTGGTTACAGACCCGTGCGATACATTCGGCCGCAGCCGAATCCAAGGGGGCCCTGGGCATGCTCACGCTGGCGTTCTCCGCCTACGACCTGTCCTTCCTCAGGTTCGCCTTCTCCCCGCTGCGGGAGGTCGCCGCCAGCGTCCACGCGCTGCGCACACCCGCCAGGCGCGCCCTGCACCTGCCCTGGTTCAAGCAGGTACGCCCGCAACTCGGCAGCGAGCACACGCCGCTGCTCGACCTCATCACCGGCGGCGGCTACATCCCCGACTTCCTCTGCCCCGTCCCCACCAGCCCGACCCCGGACCTGGCAGGCGAACTGGCGGTGCTGCGCGCCACCCCCCACGAAGTCATCCGCGGCGACCTCGACCGCATGGCGAGCGAGCTCGGCCCGCTGACCGGCTGCGCCGCGCAGCTGCACCAGGATCCGGCCTCGGGCCTCGAACGACTGGCGCACGCCATCGAAACCTACTGGCAGCTCGCCATCGCCCCGCACTGGCCACGCATGCGCAACCTCCTCGAAGGCGACCTGCTCTATCGCACCAGGCAATACGCCGAACACGGCCCCGCCGGGGTGTTCACGGACATGCACCCGACCGTCCGCTGGGAAGGCCGCAACCTGCACCTGGAACAGCGTCCAGAGGAGATGTCCCGGCTGCTGGCCGGCGAGGGACTGCTGCTGGCCGCATCCGTCTTCGTCTGGCCGGGCATCTTCTACCGCACCGACTCACCCGGGCAGCCGATCATCACCTATCCGGTGCGCGCCATCGCCACCCTGTGGGAGCGCGGCACCGCGCCCGCCCCCGACGCGCTGGCCGCCGTCATCGGCCGCTCCCGCGCCCTGCTGCTGGCCGAGCTGGACACGCCGGCCTCCACCACGGATTTGTCCCGCCGTACCGGACTGTCGGCCGCGAACGTCTCCGAACAGCTGACCCTGCTGCTGTCGGCCGGCCTGGTCACCAAGCACCGCGTCGGCCGGGCCGTGCTCTACGTACGCACCCCCCGCGCCCAGGTGCTGCTCGACGGCTGATTCGGCGCACGCCGAATGTGTCGCCTCACGCGAAGGGCCGCCCGCACCATGCTGGCATGACGATCACGGCTCCCGCCCGCCCCACCGTGTTCCAGGGGCTGCCCAAGGTGTTCTGGCTGCTGTTCTCCGGCCAGCTGGTCAACCGGTTCGGCGGTGTCGTGCTGCCGTTCCTGGTGTTCTACCTGACCGGCCGCGGGTACGCGGCCGCGCAGATCGCCGCCGTCATCTCCGCGTACGGGCTGGGCGGCCTGGGTGGGCAACCCCTGGGCGGGTACCTGGCCGACCGCTTCGGCCGCCGCCTCACCCTGATCGGCGGCCTGCTGGCCACCGCGACCTGCCTGATCCTCATCGGCGTCGCCGGCAGCCTGACCTGGCTCATGGCATCCGCCCTGGCCATGGGACTGGCCGGCGACGTCTACCGGCCCGCCGCCTCAGCGCTGGTCGCCGAGACCACCCCGCCGCACCTGCGCCCGAAGGCGTTCGGGCTCATGCACTGGGCGGTCAACGTCGGCACCGCCGCCGCCGGCGCCATCGCCGGCCTGCTGCTCGCCCACGGGTTCTGGCTCCTGGTGATCCTGGACATCACCACGAGCGTCGCGTTCGCCGTGATCGTGTACGTCGGCATCCCGCGCGGCCACGACAACGCCGCGCCCAAGCCCGCGCGCAACGGCTACGCGATCGCGGCCCGCGACCGGGTGCTGATCGCCGCGCTGATCTTCCTGCTGATCGGCCTCATCCTGTATGCCCAGGCCTCATACGCGCTGCCCCTGGCCCTGGCCGCCGACGGGCTCCCGGCCTCCCTGTACGGGCTGCTCATCACCGTCAACGGCGCCATCGTGGTGATCTTCCAGCCGCTGTTCATCACCTGGCTGTCCCGACTGCCCCGCCTGCCCGTCCTCGGCGTCTCCATGACCGTAGTCGGCATCGGCCTGGCACTGACCGGCATGGCCAGCCAGCCCTGGCACTACGTGGCCACCGTGGTGCTGTGGTCGATCGGCGAGATCGGCATGGCGGGCTTCGAGGCGGCCCTGATCGCCGACCTCACCCCTGACGGCGCGCACGGCACCTACCAGGCACTGTACGGCTGGACCACCGCCATCGCCCGCTTCGCCGGACCTGCCATCGGCGCCATCCTGTTCCACGCCCACGCGCTGTGGTGGGCCTGCGCCGCGACGGGCATCCTGTGCGCCCTGTTCGCCTTCATCCTGATGCCCGCTGCCGCCCGCCGGTCGAGCTGACCCCAGCCTTCCTGCAGCCGGCAGCGGCCGTCGTCGACAGTCTCCGCTCGCGCACGCGGCCCATCTCACTTCTTGGTTGCGTTGAGCATGTCCCGCGCCCGCATGACCTCCCACGGGGCGTCCTTTACCGGCCAGCTCGCGCTCAGCTCCTCAAGTATGGCGCGATGGTCCTCGATGACCTCTTCCCACATCAGCCCCCATGCCGCAACGGCTTGAACCTCCACCTCGGGGCAGCGCGTCGCCCGGAGGAGCGCGTCCACGGAGTTGCTTCCCGGAGACTCGTCGAGCAGTTCCAGTGCCCTGACGCGGTCGTGCAACGGCACGTTCTTCTCGCAGGCCACATTCCCGAGGGACTCGACGAGCCATAGGTCGGTTTCCTCCGCGTCCGTGAACACCGCTTCCACCGCGTCGAGAGCTCGCCGGCGAACGTAATCGCTCGCGGCGGCCTCCACGATCTCGGCCAGAAGGGATGGCTCCCGGGCTGCCACGACCTCCAGCGCCGACAGCGCGGTGAGATGCATGGCCTCGGGCCCGTACGTGCGGCTCGGTTTGGCCTGCGAAGCAGGCTGCCGCAGCATCTCCCGGATGCGGTCCAGGACAAGTGCCCTCTCCGGCTCACGCGCTTGCTCGCCGCCCCGCTTCATGGCACCGTCGGGACTCCACCAGTGGTCGAGGGCGATGCCCACGGCCGCCTGGTCGTCGCTTTCGAGCAGTGCGCGAAGCGCCTGATGGTACGACTCGTCCACCGTGGGAGCCCTCAGCCTTTTGTGGGCGCGGTACAGGTCAGGGTCAGCCAGCCGGTGTCCTTCCCAGTGGATGCTGTGTGGCGTGCCGAAGATCATTTCAATGGGGTTCTGGCCCCAAGGAAGCAGGGGAGGCCGCTCGCCCCAGCTCTCCGCGACCTCTTCCAGGATGACGCGGTGCCGTTCCAGGCCTCCCGTACGGATCAGGTAATAGGAGGCGGTGGCCTGTACCTTCGGCTCGCCCTCGCGCAGCGCCCGCAGGAGAATGTCGTCCGCGTCCGCGCCGAGGCTTTCGGCCAGGACGCGGATCGCCGTCTCCTTCGGGCCGGCGGACGGGTCGAAGATCAGCTCGCCCAGGGCGGCGACGAGCCTGTCGTCCTTCACTTCGGCCTTGTCGAGTACGCCGCGGGCCATCCAGATGGCCTCACTGCGCGCCGCGTCCGAGCCCGTGCGGGTGAGAACGTCCAGCAGGAGGTCGGCGTCGCCAGGCTCGGCGGGCCGTCCCTTGATCATGTTCAGGGCGCTCACCTCAGCGGGAGACATCGGCCGCCGGAGCACCTCCCGGGCGCGAGCCAGCACCTCGGGCAGGCAGGCATCGGCGCGTTCCTCGTCTTGCAGGACATGAGGCAGCCCCTTTGAGGACTCGTAATGGTCGAGCGCGATGCCCACAGCGACCGGGGACTCACTGCGGAGCAGGGTGGCGAATGCTCGCAGGCATCCCTCGTCGCTGAGCGGGAACATCAACTCTTCATGGGCCCTCCTGAGCACCGGATCGTCCAGCTCGGTGTTTTTCCAGAAGATGCTGTGGAAGCCCTCGAGCGCCTCCCGGATCTGCTCGGCCTCCCAGCCCGCGTCCTGCGGCCAGGTCTCCGCGAGCCGCCTGACGTGGTCGCGGTGGACGCGGAGCCGCAGGGGCGTCGCGAGATAACCTGCCGCGCACACCTGGAGTTCCCGTTCGGGCGACTCGCTGACACCGACGATGAGGTCCTCCACCTCCGGAAGATCGAGGTCGTCCAGGGCGCGCATGGCGTCCCTGCGATCCTGCACATCGAGGCTCTCGTCCAGCACCATCGCGGTGATCAGCGCCAGCAGTCGCCGGTTCGGCTCCTCGCCCTCCGTGAGGGCGGTGCCGGCCGCGAGCAGCGCCGTCTCTCGCTCCCCGGCGTCCGTGGCCCTTTCGAGAGCGTCGGCGATCAAGTCCGCGTCCTCCTCCTTGGCGAGATGCCACATCACGGTCAGAGCGCTGTCATGGCTGCTGCCGGACGGAGGCCGGCCGAGGAGGGCTCGGGCGGCGAAGCGCACCTCGTTGGCCAGCGGCCAGTAGGGGTTGTCCACACCCCACCTGGTGTCCGCCTGTGCCTGCTGATATTCGTCCAGAGCCTCGCGGACGACGTCGATCTCGTCGCTCTCCAGCCGGGCGCTGAACTCCCCGAGGCGGGACTTGCCGTCGCCGCTCACGAGGCCTTTTCCATGGTCATCTCTTCAGGCTGGCAGAGCCGTCATTGCCGTGTCTCGCATTTTTCAACAGCACGCGCTCTGGTCACCAGCCGGATGCGTGCGTGGCGGGCCACGCGACATCGTCGACCGCGACGAACGGCGAGAGCGCGAGCGCGGCCGGCGTCATCCCGGCGAAGGCCATGACGTCTCTGTGCAGGTGGGACTGGTCGGCGTAGCCGCTCTCCGCCGCCACCGAGGCCGCGCTGTGGCCGGCGGCGAGACGGTGGGCCGGCACGGCCTCCGCGATCGCGAACCGGTCCTCCCACGACCCGGCGGCACGCAACCGCGGGATGCGGGACCAGCGCCACGTTGAGGAACTCGTTCGCCTGATCGCCGAACCCCGCCATCGTGACCCCCGGCAGCCGGCCCGGTCGCGACGGGACCGTGATCTCCCATCCGGGCGCACCGGCGCTCACCGGCTCGGCCGATCGCACGCCGCCAGGTAACGCACTGCGCGCCGGCCGCAGCGGAGATCCCCGGGACGGCCTCACGTGGGGCAGCTCTCGCGGTACGGGAGGGCGGGGATGTGGGTCCTCCATTCGGCGGCGGTCAGGGAGCCTCCCGCCCGCCGGCAGATCGCCCTGATGACACCGGCGGGTTCGACGAGGTGTGTGTGCGCCACGCCGTTCAGGCCAAGGGTGAGGACGCCGCTCCCGTCGGCCGTGAAGGCGATCGACTGGAGCTCCCCCATGTCAGGGTCCTGCCCTCCTCCGGAGTCGGGCAGCGTGCCGAGGCTCGATCCCGTGGTCGGATCGAGCAACCGCACCCTGCCCTCACCCGCGCCGACCGCGATGACGTCTTCACGCGGGGAGTAGGCGGCGATCGACAGCTCACCGGACCTCTCACGCACGACCGGCCCGAGGCGCTTGCCCGCGGTGTCCCACAGGGTCAGGCGGCCTCGGGAGTCCAGGACCACCACGCCCCGGCCGTTGTGCAGGAAGAAGATCCGGGCGCCGGTGGTGTCCTTTCCGGTGGCGCTGAAGGACGTGGTGAGCGACCGGCCGGTGGCGGCGTCGAGCAGGCGCTGGCCGGCGCCGGCGACAGCCAGCTTGGTGCCGTCGGGGGAGAAGGCCACGTCGTTCGTCTCCGGGAGCTTCGCGCCCCAGAGCTTCCGCCCGGCCTTCCAATCCCATACCTGCGCGGTGTGCTCGCGCACGCCGCGGCCGTCGTCCGGGCTGCGCAGGACGAGCGCGAGGCGGGTGCCGTCAGGACTGAAGCTCACGACGGCGGGCTCCAGCTCTCCCGCGCCGGGGACGACCTGGCCCAGGACGGCCCGGGAGGCGACGTCCACGATCTTCACCTCGTCCTGGCCGGCCGCCGCCAGCAGCCTGCCGTCCTGGCTGAAGAAGGCGTCCTGCATGGCGGGCAGCGCGCCCATCGCCTTGCCGTCGCGGACGTCGCGTAGCCGGGTCACCTCGCCGCTCTGGGACACCAGGACCCGCCCGCCCGGGCTCAGCTTGCCGAAATCGGCCGGGGAGCCCGCCGGCGTGACGGCGAGGTCGGTGACATCGACGGAGAAGACCCGATCCTCGATGAGGTAGCGGAACGTCCGGCCGTCGAAGGCGCTCTGAGGCTCCTCGCCGCCGGTATCGGCATTGCCCAGCAGCGGCACCGTGGTAAGAAGCTGGGCATCGGACATCCGCCAGAACTGGACCTCCTCGCCGGTGATCGAGGCGGCCAGCTTCCCGTCCCCGCTGACCGTCACCCTGCCGCCGTTCCAGGTCCCCTGCGTGCCGGCACCGTCCTTGACGCCGATGTCCGCGACGGACCTGTCCCGGAGGTTGGTCAGGCGCACCGCCTTCGCTCGCGGCGTCGCCAGCCACATACCGTCCGCGCTCACCACAGTGCTAGCCACCGTGTCAGCCGCTGTGCCGGCCGCGGAAAGCCCCGTGCGCTCTCCGGTGCGCAGATTCCACCGCTGGTTCTTGCCGGGCTCACGGATCGTCACCGCCCGGTCGTCCACATGAGTGATGTCCGCCCAGCTGTTGACGAGGTCGAGCGGGCGGCCGAAGCTCCAGGTTCTGATCGCCTTCGCGCTGGGCAGGTCCCAGGCGCGCAGCCGCTTGTCGGTCAGGACGACGAGCGTGCGGCCCGAGGGCGCCAGGGCGACGGCGGCGACCTGGTCTCCGGCGAGTCCCAGCCGGTTGATCCCGCCGATCCGCCTGCCCGTGCGCACGTCCCACACCTGGGCGGAGTCACGGCCGACGCCGGCCAGGGTGTGCCCGTCGGCGCCGAGCGCCCGGACCGTGTCGGCGGCGCCCGCCCGGTCCGTGAACGTCGCCGACTCGCGCTGGGCGAGTGCCGTCAACAGCCCCGCCCTCGTGAGCGGCGTGCGGTCCAGGCTCCACGCCGCCACGCTCAGCCGCATCGCCAGCATCGGGTCCGTGACGCGTACCTGTTGCGCGAGCCCGGTCAGCCGGGTCGCCTCCGACCTGCCGAGCGAGGCCGCGAGCTCCTCGGCGCGCCGGTCGGCGACCAGACCCTGCTGCACGGCCAGCCCTCCGGCCACCAGCGAGATCACCAGCAACCCGCCGAGGCTGAGCGAGACCAGCCGGGCGCGCTTGGCGCCGCGCCTGGCCAGGTCCGCGCTCGCCTGGAGGAAACCCCGCTCCACCGGGGCCAGCGTGATGTTGCGCCGCGAGTTCGCCGCCCAGTGCAGGGCGTCGTCGAGGCTGCTGCCGCGGAACAGGTCGCCGTCCCGCCGGCCGGCTCCGTCCCATCGGCGCGCCGCCGTGAGGATCTCCTTGTGCACCGCCAGCCCGTCGCGGTTGTTGTCGATCCAGTGCCTGAACCTGGGCCAGGTGTGCGGCAGGGCCGGCCGGGCCAGCCAGATCTCCTCGCCGCTCCTGGCCAGCAGGTACGCGAACACCTCCAGGACGCGGTTGATCGCCGAGACCTCGTGCTGCGCTCTTCCCTGGAGGAACTCCGCCTGGGCCGCTCGCCGTACGGTCAGATCCCCGCGCTCGTCCACGGTGACCAGCCGCAGGAACACCTCAGGCACCAGCTCCCGCTCGGCGGGCCCGAGCATGCCGTACGCCTGCTCCGCCAGCGCGCCCAGCGCCGGGTCGTCGGCCTGCACGGCGATCCGGGTGGCCTCGCGCCCGCCCTCGGCGAGCAGCCGGGCGGTGTCCAGCCGCCCGCCGCCGCTGACCAGGGTGAGCAGCAGCTCACGGGAGGTCGGGCGGTCCAGCGGATCCTTGGCGAGAGCGGCGGCCACCAGCGGCTGCAGCGACTGCGGCAGCACGCTGAGATCGGGGCTGGCCGACAACACGCGGTGCATGACCCCGCCCAGGCTCTCGGCCTGGAACGGGTCGGCGCCGGTGGCGGCGAACATCACGATGCCGCCCCAGGCGAACACATCCGCCGGCGCGCCCGCCCGGTGCCCGGTGAAAACCTCGGGAGCCATGTACGTGGGCGTGCCCGTGACCAGGCCGGTCTCGGTGAGCGACATCTCCATCGTCCGGGAGATGCCGAAGTCGATCACTCGCGGGCCGTCCGGGCCGAGCAGCACGTTGTCCGGCTTGAGGTCGCGGTGGATCACGCCCGCGTCGTGGACGGCGGTCAGCGCGGTGGCGATGGCGGTGGCCAGGCGGTGCAGGTCACCGCCCGCGAACCGGCGGCCGCCGGCCACGATCTGGCGCAGGCTCGGCCCTTCGACGTACTCGCTGACGATGTACGGGCGGGGCCCCTCCAGCTGGGCTTCGAGCACGCTCGCGGTGCAGAACGCGGCCACCCGCTGCGCGGCTGTCGCCTCCCTGCCCAGCTGAGCGGCCTGGTCGCTGTGCAGAACCTTGATCGCGACGCGGCGGGCGTCCTCCGTGTAGGCCTCGTAGACCACGCCCTGGCCGCCCGTGCCCAGCCGCCCGGCCAGCCAGTACGGCCCCAGCCGCTGCGGATCTCCGTCGAGCAGTGCCGTCGCCATCCCTCACCCCGTCTGTCAGTGACTACGCGTGCTTCGATGTGGCTGGCCCCGACAAAGTTCGCATCCCCCACGGCATTCCCGCCTCCGATCAGCGCCGGCCGGCCCACACCTCCCGCTCGGCACCGCCGGGGTCGCGGGCGACGGCGATCCCCTCGCCGATCAGCGCGGTGGACCGGCCGGCCAGATCGTATCGGGGCCAGCCCGGGTCGCCGCCGGCGACGAAGCGGACCCAGGCGCCGTGCGCCGTATCGGCGACGGCCTGCGGTGGGTCGCCGCCGATGAGGGCGTGCATGGACTCCTCCTCAAGAAGGTCGAACACGTAGGGGATCTCCACCGCGTGGGCGGCGCCGAGGCGGCCGGCGAAACTCGGCGACCCGTGGTCGAAGCGGTACATCCAGGTGCCGGCCTCGCCCGCCCGCAGGCGTGCCTCGGCGACCCGGATGGCCGGAACCCGGATGAAGCAGTCGGTGGTCACGGCGGAGAGCAGGTCCCCGTCGCTCGCTCCCGGCCGGGCCGCCCGGTAGCGCCCGGCCGTCCCGCCGGGCGCGCCGAGGGCGGCCACGACCGCGGCGAGGATGGGTCCGTCGACGAGGTCGATCATGCCGGTGGGGACCAGGCCGAACCGGGTGTCGTCCCGGTTCCACCCGGCCAGGAGGCGCACGCCGCTGCCGGCGCCGCCGCGCAACGCGTCGAGCGGGTGGTGGGGGAGGATGTCGCCGTCGACGACCGGGGCGAAGGGGAGGCTGTCCCACCTGGCCGGATCCGCGGCGCTCTGGACCTCCTTGAGGAGGGTCGCCGCCCGCTTGAGCCGTTCGACCGGCACCTCGCTGAAGGCCTCCCGGGTCGGGGCGACCCCGAGCGACTCGGCCAGCCTTGAGGCGATGCCCGCGGCGGTCTCAGCGGTGAGCACCTGGGCGCAGGCCCCGCTCTGCGTGACCGCCTGGCGGAACAGGCCCCGGGCGCGGGGCATGGCCATCAGGGTGCCGCAGGCGGCGCGCCCCGAAGGGCGGGGCGGCGTAGGGGATCCCGAGGAACGCCGCCACCCCCTGATCCATCAGGCCCCGCAGCCGGCCACTCGCCACCTGAGCCTCGGGCGCGCTGTCCACGGTCTTCGCCATCGCCTCTCCTGCCGTTCGGAGCCGTGCCGGACACGAGAGCGAGCATCACAAGCTCAGGGCCAGGGTGTCTTGAACAAAATGTTTCGTTCCGTGCCCGGCTACGGGGAGCGGGGGAGCAGGCCGCCTACCGGGCGGCCGCAGGCGGGCTGGCGGAGGCCGCGAGCGGCCTGATCAGCCTCGGCCCGGTCTCGGCGATCCTGCCGGGATCACGGCGGTGCCGGACCTCTGACCCGCACCGGATCTCCGACCCGCGCCGTACCTGGCCCGCATCATGAGGACGGCCTCGTCCACCACGTGGTCCATGGACGCCTTGTCGGGCGCCCAGTGCGGAAGCAGCATCCGCGGCCAGAACACGTAGTTGGAGATCATCCCGAGGAACTGCGTGGCGGCCAGGTCGAGGTCGTCCACCACGATCGTGCCCGCCGCGCGTTCGGCCTCCAGATAACTGCGGACGGACTCGAAGTAGGGCATCTTGCCGCGGTTGAACTGGGCTTCGGCCAATTCCGGGAAACGCGGCATCTCGGCGATGACGATGCGGAACAGGTCGGCCATGTCCGGGCGGGTGAGCAGGGCGACATAACGGCGGCCGATCATGGTGAGCCCTGTGACGGGGTCGCCCGCGGGGGGCTGGGCGCCGTCGTCCTCGCCGGTCCGCCACGAGGTGGTGACGATCGCGTCGAACAACGCCGCCTTGGTCGGGAACTGCTTGAACAGCGTCGCCTTCGACACCTCCGCGGCCTCCGCGACCTTGGCCAGCGAGGTCCCGGCGTACCCGGAATCGAGGAACAGCCTGGTCGCGGCACCCAGGATCGCTTCCCTCTTCTGCGCCGCGACGCGCCGGTGGTAGGCCGAGGGCTCGGTCATCATACCCCCACCCTAGACGAGGTGAGCCACTTGACTCACCATCTTCGGATCGCTAACGTCCATAGTGAGGCGAGTCGCTCGACTCACCATCGCTAGGGAGAACACCCATGAGACGTTTTGAAGACCGCACCGTGCTTGTCACCGGGGGCGCCGGCGGGCAGGGGGCCAGCCACACCCGCGCCTACCACGCCGAAGGCGCCAACGTCGTGATCGCCGGCGTCGCCGAAGAACGCGGCCTTGCCCTCGCCGCCGAACTCGGCGACCGCGCCCTGTTCGTCCGTCTGGACGTCACCGACGAGCAGTCCTGGACCGCCGCCGTCGCGGCCGCCGAGGAGCGCTTCGGCCCCCTGTCGATCCTTGTCAACAACGCCGGAGTGCAGAACGCCGCAGCCCCGATCGAGGCCACCGACCTGCGCGTGTGGCAGCGGATCCTCGACATCAACCTGACCGGCGCCTTCCTGGGCATCAAGGCGGCCGTCCCGTCGCTGCGCCGGGCCGGCGGAGGTGCGATCGTCAACATCGCCTCCACCTCCGGCATCGGCGGTACCGCCTTCTACGCCCCCTACGTCGCCGGCAAGTGGGCCGTCCGCGGCCTGACCAAGACCGCCGCCCTGGAACTGGGCCGCGACGGCATCCGCGTCAACGCCATCCACCCCGGCGTCATCGCCACCCCGTTCATCACCGAACCAGCCGCCGGCAGCGACGCCCCCATCTCCGACTTCTACTCACCCGAGCCCTTCGCGATCCCGCGGATGGGGGAACCCGCCGACGTCACCCGCCTGCTGCTGTTCCTCACCTCCGACGAGGCGTCCTTCGCCACCGGCTCCGAATACGTCGTCGACGGCGGCCTTCTGCTCGGTCCGGCACTCAAGCACGACGCCGCCTGACCCACTACCGGCCGGCGCCACGAGTTGATCTACTTTGTAAAGGCGATGGTCTGTTGCCGATCATGCACGACGACGACCAAAACCCCAGCTGCGATTGCCTTGACGCTGGTGACAAGGTTCTAGCGTGGCTCCGACCCTTTTACGGTACGGAGGAGCGACGGGTGAAGTTCGGCATCGGTATCAGCACGCCCTATTACGGGCCCGACCCCGACAAGATCATGGGCCTCGCCCGGCACGCCGAGGCCTGCGGTTTCGAGTCGTTGTTCGTGCCGGAGCACATCGCCCTGTATCCGGGTGCGACGATCGGGTCTTTCGAGTTGCCGCCGTCGCTGCCCTACCTTGATCCGCTCGACTGCCTGAGTTTCGTGGCCGCGGCCACGGACCGGATCCTGCTGGGTACGGCGGTGCTGCTGCTGCCGTACCACCATCCGGTGGTTCTCGCCAAGCGGCTGGCGACCATCGATGTGTTGTCCAAGGGCCGGATGCGGCTGCTGACCGTGGGGCTGGGCGCGCTGCCGGGTGAGGCCCGGGCGATGGGGGTCGACTTCGCCACGCGCGGGCGGCGCGCGGACGAGGCGATCGACGTGATGCGGCTGTTGTGGGCGGGCGGTGAGGAGGGGGTCGGTTTCGACGGGGAGTTCTTCTCCTTCGAGGACCTGTGCCAGTTCCCCAAGCCCTATGGGGCGACCCGGCTGCCGATCCATGTCGGCGGGTCGAGCCGGGTGGCGGCACGCCGCGCAGGCCGGCGCGGCGACGGGTTCTTCCCCGCCCGCCCGCATGACGGCGCCGCTCTGCTGGAGGTCATGCGCTCGGCCGCCGCCGAGGCCGGCCGGAGCGCCGAGAGGCTGGAGTACACGCGGCCGGGATCGATCGACATGACGGCCGGCGAGGTCGAGGCGCTGGCGGCACAGGGCGTGACCCGGATCGTCGTGGGCGTCACCGCCGACGGGCAGGAGCGGCGGCATGAGCAGATGTCGGCCTTCGCCGAGCGGTTCGCCCTGCTGTAGAGAGCGGGCGTGTGTGTGGCCGGCCGGGGCCGTGTGAATACACTTGTCCAACGTGACTTCCAAGCCGCGTATCCCCAATGTCCTGGCCGGCCGCTATGCCTCCGCGGAGCTGGCCCGCCTGTGGTCGCCCGAGTACAAGATCGTCGCTGAGCGGCGGTTGTGGCTGGCGGTGTTGCGGGCGCAGGCCGAGCTGGGCGTGGCGGTGCCCGAGGGGGCGCTCGACGACTACGCCAAGGTGGTCGAGCAGGTCGATCTGGACTCCATCGCGGCGCGTGAGCGGGTCACCCGGCACGATGTGAAGGCGCGCATCGAGGAGTTCAACGCGCTGGCCGGGCACGAGCAGGTGCACAAGGGCATGACCTCGCGCGACCTGACCGAGAACGTCGAGCAGCTCCAGATCCGCGACAGCCTGCTGCTGGTACGCGACCGGGTGGTGGCGTTGCTGGCGCGCCTGGCGACGCTGGCGGGGGAGCACGCCGCCACGGTGATGGCGGGCCGCTCGCACAACGTGGCCGCGCAGGCCACGACGCTGGGCAAGCGGTTCGCCACGGCGGCCGATGAGCTGCTGGTGGCCTACCGGCGGCTGGAGGAGCTGATCGCCCGCTACCCGCTGCGCGGGATCAAGGGGCCGGTCGGCACCGCGCAGGACATGCTCGACCTGCGCGGCGGCGACCGCGCCAAGCTGGCCGGGCTGGAGGGCCGGGTGGCCGCCCACCTCGGGTTCGAGCACCGCTTCACCAGCGTGGGCCAGGTCTACCCGCGCTCACTCGACTTCGAGGTGGTCTCCGCGCTGGTGCAGCTCGCGGCGGCGCCGTCGTCGCTGGCCAAGACGATCCGGCTGATGGCCGGGCACGAGCTGGTCACCGAGGGCTTCAAGGAGGGCCAGGTCGGCTCCTCGGCGATGCCGCACAAGATGAACACCCGCTCCTGCGAGCGCGTCAACGGCCTGGCCGTGGTGCTGCGCGGCTACGCCTCCATGACGGGAGAGCTGGCCGGCGACCAGTGGAACGAGGGCGACGTGTCCTGCTCGGTGGTACGCCGGGTGGCGCTGCCGGACGCGTTCTTCGCCTTCGACGGGCTGGTGGAGACGATGCTGACGGTGCTGGACGAGTTCGGGGCGTTCCCGGCGGTGATCGCCGCCGAGCTGGGCCGCTACCTGCCGTTCCTGGCCACGACCAAGATGCTGATGGCGGCGGTACGGGCGGGGGTCGGGCGTGAGCAGGCCCACGAGCTGATCAAGGAGCACGCGGTTGGGGCGGCGCTGGCCATGCGCTCGCGCGGCGCGGCCAACGAACTGCTGGACCGGCTGGCCGCCGACGACCGTTTCCCGCTGGACCGGGCGCGGCTCGACGCGCTGCTGGCCGACGGGGTCTCCTTCACCGGCGCGGCGGCCGACCAGGTGGAGGCGATCGCGCAGGCGGTGGCCGAGGTCGCGGCGGCGCATCCGGACGCGGCGGCCTACCGTCCCGGCGCGATCCTGTGATCCGGGAGCTGCGCTCCGACGGAGAGTTGCGGGCGGCGTGCGGTGATGACGATCTGGTGGTGTGGGCGGCGCAGGGCCTGCGTGGGAGAGCGCGGGCCTGGGCGCTGGGCGACGCCGTGGTGTCCGCCTGTCCGGGGGTGTCGCGCCGTGATCGGTTAGGCGTCTGGGGTGGTACGTCGTGCGTGGTGGAGCTCGTACGGCACGCGCTGGGTGAGTTAGGGGCGACATACCGGCCTTTCGGTGAGGTGGAGCTGGTGCGTGAGGTGACGGCCAAGCTGGACGGGGTGGAGGAGAGCGGCCGGTTCTCCTGGATGAGCCTGGATCGCCGCCACCTGGACCACGGTGGTCTGGACGGCGGCGGCCCGGATGGCGGCCTGGACGGCGGTCCGGATGCCGGTGAGGCCGGGTGGCTGGATCGGGGTGCGGAGGACGAGGTGGCGGCGTTGCTGGCGGCCGGCGCGCCGCACTCCTACGCGGTGCCCGGCGTGGACGGGGTGAGCCGGTGGGCGGGCGTGCGCGTGGACGGGGTGCTGGCCGCGGTGGCGGCGGACGCGTGGTCGGCGCCGAGCGTGGGGCTGCTGGCCGGGGTGGCCACCGAGGCGCGGTTTCGCGGCAGGGGGCTGGCCGGGCGGGTGTGCCGGTGGGTGTCGCGGGAACTGGTGGCGGCGCACGGGCGGGCGGCGTTGATGGTGGACGACACCAACGCCGCGGCGATCGGGCTGTACGAGCGGATCGGGTATCGGCGGCTGCGGGTGCTGGCCTCCCATGTGGCGGGCTGATCGTGGCGGGCTGATCGGCTGGAGGGTGCGTCGGCCGGTGGGCGGCGCGCGACGGGCCTGGTGGTGAGGGGCGGGCTGATCCCGCTGGTCATGCCGGGTTCGCGGATCGGGTGGTGAGGGCGAGGTGGAGGGTGTCCAGGGTCCAGGCCCAGGAGGCGTCGGTGTCGCGCGGGGTATGGCTGAAGCTGCCGGCCGTCTCCAGGCTCACGTATCCGTGGACGGCGGCGCCGAGGAAGCGTACGGCGTCGGTCTGGTCGGGTTCGGGCAGGTCGTAGCCGCGCAGGAGCGCCCGGAACATCTCGTTGTGTCGGGGTCCGGCGCTGCCGGCGGCGGTCTGGGGGTCGAGTTCGTAGCGGGAGGCGGTGTAGCGGCCGGGGTGTCTCCTGGCATAGTCGCGGTAGACGTTGGCCAGGCCGACCAGGGCGTCCTTGCCCGCGCGTCCGGCGAGCGCGGCGGCGGCCTGGTCGGCCAGTTCTTCCAGGGCCAGCAGCGCGACGCGTACCTTCAGCTCCCGGGCGTTGCGGATGTGCGCGTACAGGCTGGGTTCCTTGACGCCGAGGCGGCGGGCGACGGCCGAGCCGGTCAGCTGGTCGAAGCCGATCTCGTCGGCCAGTTCCGCCGCTGTGCGGGTGAGGCGTTCGACGGTGACGCCCGCGCGTGCCATGAGAGCCTCCACTAAGCAAATTAAGCATTTGCCTAATTATATTAGGCTGACTAGCCTGCGGAACATGAGACCAATAACCGAGAGCGATATCCGCAGGTCGTTCGTCAACTGTTCCAAGGGTGAGGCCAAGCGGCTGAACGTGCCGAAGGATCTCGATGACCAGCCGTGGGAGGACCTCGATTTCCTCGGCTGGCGCGATCCCGGCGCGCCCGACCGCGGCTACGTGGTCGCCGAGCGCGAGGACGGCGGCCTGGTGGGGATCGCGTTGCGGGCGGCGCAGGGGGCGGGGCGGGGGTTCACCTCACGCAGTATGTGCTCGCTGTGCCTGACCATCCGTACCGGGGGAGGCGTGACGCTGATGAGCGCGCGCCGCACCGGGGAGGCAGGGCGGCTGGGGAACACCGTGGGCCAGTACCTCTGCTCCGACCTGGCCTGTTCCCTCTACACGCGGGGCAGGAAGGAGACGGCCGGGGCAGACTTCGAGGAGACCCTCACGGTGGAGGAGCGGGTCGCCCGCACGCGGGGCAACCTGAACGTCTTCATCGGGAAAGTGGTCGCGTAGGCCCCTGCCGGGCGGGGCCGGGGAAAATCGGATGTGGTTCCGGGTGCGCTCGTGCACAGTTGACGGGGTGATGTCCGATTTTGTACCTGGTATCGAGTTGTCGCGCGCCTTCTATGGCGAAGTGGTGGCGCCGCTGGTTTCCGGAGTGGCGCATAGTGCGGGATTGATCGGGCCCGGGTCGGAGGTGCTGGAGTTCGACACCGGGCGGTCAACCGACCATGACTGGGGGCCGCGGGTGCTGGTGTTCGTGGCGGCCGACCGGGTGGCCGAGGTGGAGGCGAAGGTGGCCGCGGGGCTGCCGGAGCGTTTCGGCGGGTTGCCGACCGTGTTCGACTATCACGGCACGGTGGGCCACGGCGTCGTGGTGGCGGAGCTGGGCCAGTGGCTGGTACGGCGGCTCGGCTTCGACCCGCGGGCCGGGGTGTCGCTGCTGGACTGGCTGTCGGCGCCGTGGCAGAGCCTGGCCGAGGTGACACGGGGTGAGGTGTACCACGACGGGCTGGGCGAGCCGGGGCTGGAGGCGGCCAGGGCGGCGCTGCGGTGGTATCCGCCGGACGTGTGGCGGTACGTGCTGGCGTGCCAGTGGCGGCGGATCGCGCAGGAGGAGCCGTTCCCCGGCCGGTGCGGCGAGGTCGGCGATGAGCTGGGGTCGGCGGTGGTGGGGGCGCGGCTGGCCCGGGAGGTGATGCGGCTGGCGCTGCTGCTGCGCCGGCGGTACCCGCCGTACGCGAAATGGCTGGGCAGCGCGCTGGCGCGGATGCCGGGCTCGGCGGAACTGGGGGTGTCGCTGGGCGCGGCGGTGGCGGCGCGGTCGTGGCGGGAGCGCGAGGAGGGGCTGTCCGCGGCGTACGCGCGGGTGGCGGCCTGGCAGAACCGGGTCGCGCTGGCCGAACGGCAGGACGAGAGCGTACGGGGCTTCTTCGACCGGCCGTTCCGGGTGATCGGGGGAGACCGGTTCGCCGAGGCGCTGATGTCGTCGGTGTCGGACCCGCTGATCAGGGGACTGCCCGCGGTGGGGTGCGTGGATCAGGTGTCGGATTCGGTCGACCTGCTGGTGACGCCGGGACTGGCGCGGGCGGTGACGGTGGCGGCGCTGGGCCTCACCAGCTAGTTTGATCTACATTGTAAAGGGCGTGGGTTTGGTCAAAAATCCCTCACCCCTCATAAAACCCCCTCAACTAGGTTCATGACGCCCGGCGTTGGCGTGAATGGCCTGGCGGAAGTAGGTGGCCAGGCCAGGAGCGAGAGCGTCGTAGATGGCGGTGAAGCGGGGGTCGTCGACGTACCGGTCGCCGAGGCATCGGTGCAGGTCGTGCTCGCAGTCGTAGAACCAGCGGCAGATGTGACGGCGGTGGCGTTCGGCCACGTCCATGGCGTGCTCGCCGTCGGCGGGCAGCCCGTCCTTGCAGGCGGCGACCAGGTCGTCGGAGATGGCGGCGGCCTCGGCTTTGAGCTGGAGCCAGTCGGCTTGGGTGTAGGAGGCGACGCGGCGGCGGCTCTGCTCGTATTGGGGGGTGTGTCCCCAGCGGCGTTCGACTTCGGCGTCGTGGTCTTCGGGGCGGAAGCGGCCGAAGATCTCCAGGCGTTCCGCGGGGGTGAGGGTGATGCCGGTGGTGCGTGCCTGCATGGCGCGTTCGACGGCGGTGATGACCTCGTGGAGGCGCTCGGCTTTGCGGGTGAGGAGTTCGTGCTGGCGGCGCAGGTGGGTGAGGTCGTCGATGCGGGGTTCGTCGAGGATGACGGCGATGTCGTCGAGGGGGAAGCCGAGTTCGCGGTAGAGGAGGATCTGCTGCAGGCGGGTGAGGTCGGCGTCGGTGTAGCGGCGGTAGCCGGCGTGGGTGCGTTCGCCGGGGGTGAGCAGGCCGATCTCGTCGTAGTGGTGCAGGGTGCGCACGGTGATGCCGGCGAGCCGGGCGACCTGTCCGACGGAGAAGCTCATGGTCTCTACTGTGCCGGGTGACGTGGCGTGAGGGTCAAGCCGGTTGGGCTTTGGTGGCGGGGGAGGGTTCATGCTGGTGGGTGTGGATGAGGAGTTGCTGCCGATCGGGGAGTTCGCCCGGTTGGGCCGGTTGAGTGTGAAGCAGTTGCGGCGTTATGACGAGCTGGGGTTGTTGCGGCCGGCGTATGTGGATGGGGAGACGGGTTACCGGTATTACCGGGCTTCGCAGGCGCGGGTGGCGTTGTCGATCGGGTTGTTGCGGTCGATGGATGTGCCGTTGGCGGTGGTGGGTCAGGTGTTGTCGGGGGTGGAGGGGGCGCTTGAGGGGGTGCGGGACGCGCTGGAGGAGGAGTTGGCGCGGCGGCGGCGGACGTTGGCGTCGTTGGAGCGGGTGATGGCGGAGGGGTTGCCTGCGGCTGGGGTGCGGGTGGTGGAGGTGCCGTCGTATCGGGTTGCGGTGGTGCGGGAGCGGGCTGCGGGGCCGGAGGATCTGGGCCGGGCGACGTCGGCGGGGGTGGCGCGGTTGCTGGCGGCGGGTGTGGGTGGCGGGCCGGTGCGGTTGATCGGGTTGTTTCCGGTTGATCTGGGTGAGGTGGTGGAGGTGTCGGTCTGTGTGGTGCTCGGGGATGACGTGGGGTGGGAGCCGGTGGGTGGGGAGGTTCGGGAGTTGCCGGGTGGCTTGTTCGCCTGTGCGACGCATGTGGGGCCTTATGAGCAGATTTCGTTGACTGCGCATGCGGTTCTGGCGTGGTGTGCGGAGCGGCGGCGTGTGGTGCGGGGTGCGATCCGGGAGGTGTACGTGTCGGATCCGGCGGTGACGCCGCCGGATGAGTTGGTGACGCAGGTGATGATCTGTCTGGAGGAGGAGCGGTAGGTCGCGTCTTTCTGAGCCGGTGGTGGGGTGCCTTCTGGGTGCTGTCACCGCCGGCTTTTTGGTGTGTCCGGGGGGTGGCGGCCATGGGTGGGCCGTCGTACTGCCATGGCATGGTCAAAACTTCCTGTGGCTTCTTGACCAGGGCACCCCCGCGCGCTGGGTGGGACATACCCTGGGGGCGACGACGGGGTGGTGGTGCCAATGGTGACCCCGCTTCCCGGGTCGTCGCGAGGCACGATGACAGCGGTGACGACGGATGCCTTCCGGGGCCGGCGTGTTGGCGGTCCTCCGGTGGAGGCGAGAAGTTTTGTGGGGCGTCGGCAGGAGGTTGCCGAGGTCGGGCGACTGCTGGGCGCGATCGGCGCTCGTGTGGGGTGTCGCGTCGCGTCGTCTGTCGTCTGGGGGTGCCCTCGGTGATGACTGTTTCCGCTTGTTGCTGGTCGGGCCGTGGGGCGTGTGTTGTCCCGGCTTTGGAGGGTGCGGGCGCTGATCGAGTGGGGTTAGGGCTGGTGATGGGACGAGGAACGGCTGGTGTGGCGGTGCGTGCCGGTGGCCGGGGTGGTGTTGTGCTTCGGGGCCGGGATCGTCCGCCGGGACGTGGCCTGCGGGATGGCGGGCCCGGTGGCGGGCAGGATGGGCGTGTGCGTGGTGATGCGCGACGGCCGCCCGGGCGGCGTACGTTATCGCCGCTGAGGGCTGGTGGTGTCACCCGGCGGGGTGGTGGCCTCGGGCGGGTGGGGTGTGGTGCGGGCCCGGTGCCGGGGTTATTACGGTGTTCTGGTGGGCCGGGTGGAGTTGTCCGGTCCGGTGCGGGCGTGGTGGTTCCGGCGGCTGCGGGCCGGGCGCGTGAGCCTGTGCGGGGTCCTGGGGTCGTGGCTGGTCGTGCGGGGCGTGTGCGGGGCGGGCCTGAGCATGGTCACGGGTTTGTTGTGTCGCTTGATCTGCGGTTATTACCCGGGTGAGGGCCGGACGGCCCCGGGACTGTGACGGCCGGGGGGCAGGGTTCCGGCGGTCATCGCAGGGGGCGGAAGAAGGCCTGGATGTCGTTGACGAGCAGGTCGGGTGCCTCCATTGCGGCGAAGTGGCCGCCGCGGTCGAATTCGGACCAGTGGACGACGTTGTGTTCGCGTTCGGCGATCGTCCGGACTCCGGGGTCGCCGGGGAAGACGGCGACGCCGTGGGGCAGCGGGGAGTATTCGGTGGCGGTTCCCCAGCTTTTCTGTCCTTCTTTGTAGAGGCGGGCGGCTGAGGCGGCGGTTGCGGTGAACCAGTAGATGCTCACGTTGGTGAGCAGTTGGTCGATGTCGACGGCGTCTTCGGGTAGTTCGTGGGCCGGGTCGGTCCATTCCTTGAATTTCTCCACGATCCACGTCAGTTGTGCCGTGGGTGAGTCGTGCAGTCCGAAGGCGAGGGTTTGCGGGCGGGTGGCCTGGATGATGGCGTAGCCGCTGCGGTCCTGGTCCTGGTATTGGGCGAGGCGGGTGAGTTCGGCGGGGGTGAGGTTGTCGTGTTCGGCGGGGTCGCCGGTGGGGAAGCCGAGTGCGCCGTTGACGTGGACGCCGGCGACGTTGCGGGGTGCGGTGCGGCCGAGTGCCGGTGCGATGACGGAGCCGCTGTCGCCGCCTTGTGCGCCGTATCGGTGGTAGCCGAGCCGGTTCATGAGGTGTGCCCATGTTCGTGCGATGCGGTGCAGGTCCCAGCCGGTTTCGGTGGTGGGGCCGGAGAAGGCGAATCCGGGGATGGAGGGGGCGATGACGTGGAAGGCGTCGCGGGGGTTCGCGCCGTGTGCGGCGGGGTCGGTGAGGGGGCCGATGATGGTGAGGAATTCGGCGATCGAGCCTGGCCAGCCGTGGGTGATGATCAGTGGGAGTGCGTCGGGTTCGGGTGAGCGGGCGTGCAGGAAGTGGATGTTCTGCCCGTCGATGCGGGTGGTGAACTGGGGGAAGGCGTTGAGTCGTGCTTCGGCGGCGCGCCAGTCGAAGCTGGTGCGCCAGTAGTCGGTGAGGTGCTGGGCGTAGCTGGTGGGGACGCCGTAGGACCAGCCCACTGCGGGTAGGTCGTCCGGCCAGCGGGTTGTTGTGAGCCGGTGGTGCAGGTCGTCCAGTTGTTCCTGCGGGATGTCGATCCGGAATGGGATGATTCGCTCGTCTTCGTTCATGTTTGTCATGCTAGGAGCGGGTTAGGACGGTTCGGGTCCTAGGGGTGACGTCGTGCCGGTCAGGTGCTTGGTGAAGAACCCGGTGAGCTCGGCGGCGGCCCGGGCTCGTCCTTGGCGTACAGGCCGATGTGGGTGGCGCCGTCGATGACGAACAGGTGCGTCCCTCATGGGCGTGCAGAGCGTTCTGGGCGCCCGCGCAGCAGCCGGCCGCCGAGGAGGACCGCGCAGGATCCGACGGTCAGCAGCCCGCCGGCGAGGAAGGCGGCCCGTACGTCGGCGAGCGGCAGGATGAATCCCCCGACCGCGGCACCTGCCGCGATGCCGGCGTTGTAGGCGCCGGAGTTCGCCGCGAGGGCGATGTCCGTACGGCCCGGCGCGTAGTGCAGCATCGCGTTCTGCGTGGTCATGAACACCGGGCCGAGGGCGCCGCCCATCAGCGCAAGGAACATCACCGCCGCCACCGGGTGGGCGCCGAACGCGTACAGACCGAGCATGCCCACTGCCTGCGTGCTCACAGCGGTGGTCAAGGCGGACTGGGGGAAGCGGTCCAGCAACGCCCCGGTGATGCTCACTCCGGCCAGGCACGCGATACCGAAAACCACGAACAGGACGCTGACCGCGCTCGGAGAGAACCCGCTCACGTCGCCCAGGAACGTCACGATGTAGGTGTATCCCGTGAACGCCCCGGCGGCGGACAAGGCCCCGGCCGCCAGCACCATCCCGAACCGCCGCACGTCGGGATCGGTCGCGTACGCGGCGGGCTCCTCTTCCGGCCGCGAAGCCGGCAGCAGCACGGCGATCGTCACCAAAGAGACAAGCCCCAGCACCGCCAGCATGGCGATGGGCACCTGCCAGGTACTCCGCTGACCCAGCCAGGTCCCAGCGGGAACACCGAACACGAGGGCGAGCGAACCAGCCACGGACAGCGCCCCGACCACACGCCCCCGGACCCCGGGCGCGAACAGGCCCACCGCGACCGGCCCCATCACGGCCCAGAACAGCGCCTGGGCGAGCGCAGTCAGCAGCCGCGCCACGAGGAGCAGCCAGTAAGAGGGCGCCAGCGCGGCGACGAGACTGGACACCACGAGCGCGGCCAGCAGCCCCGTGAGCACATAACGCCGGGGCACGGCCCGCACGACGTGGGCGATCGGCACAGATGCGATGGCCACGGTGACGCCGTAGCCGGTGACCAGGAGACCAACCGCCGACAGGGACACCCGTAGGTCTTCGGACATGAGTTTCAGGAGGCCGACCGGCAGGTTCTCCGCGGTGTTGAAGGTGAGGGCGGCCAGCATCAGAGCCCCGAGCACCGCCAGCCTGTGCCATGGAGCCGGACGTCGCGGGATCGTACGGTCTGTCCTGGCCCGTTGCACCTGCTCAGTGGCACCATTCATGCACATACCCCACCAAGCTCAGCAGCCCCGGTGCAACCGAATTCATCCCTCGCTTCGCGCCTTCAGCCTCGACGGGTGGCCCGCCGGGCACAGCGCTTCATGCCAGGAGGGGGCCTGTACGGCGGCGCGGCAGGGCCGTTGGTTCTCGATCAGCTGCGAGTTGATCGGCTCGCCGGACAGGGCGTCGTCATGCGGATAGCGGACGCCGGGGCTCGGGCCGCCGGAGCCGGTGCGAATATCAAGCGTCATCCCAGCTCAGATGGGGTACTCCAGTCGCAACTGGGGGAGAGTGACATGGGCCGGATTCTTGTTGGGCTGCCGCCTTTCGCCATGGCCGCGGCGGTCAGCCCGGTCCCGGTCATGGCGGTGATGTGCGTACCGCCGGATAGCGGCCCGCCGGTCGGCAAGACGCTCGGCGGGCCGCTGCCGTGACCTGGTTCGCCGCCGGCATCCGCGGCCCGCTGAACTGGCCCAGAGAGATCACCGCAGGGGTCACGCTGGCGGCGCTGGCCATTCCGCTCAACATCGGCTACGCGCAGATCGCCGGGTTGCCGCCGGTGGTGGGCCTGTACGCGGCGATCGTGCCGATGCTGGTGTTCGCGCTGCTGTGTTCCTCGCGCCAGCTTGTCGCCAGCCCGGACGCGCCCATCGCCGCGCTCATCGCCTCCCTGCTCGCCGCGATCGCCGCCCGCCCCGGCAGCCCGCAGTACGTGGAGCTGGCCTACGCCCAGGCGCTCGTCTGCGCCGTGGTGTTCCTGCTGTTCTACGCCTTCAAGCTGGGTTTCCTGGCAAGCTTCCTGTCCGAGCCCGTCCTGGTCGGCTTCATCGCGGGCCTGGCCGTCGAGATCCTCACCAGCCAGGCCGAGAAGATCCTCGGCATCCGCACCACCGCCGAGCGGTTCTTCCCTGAGCTGTGGGAGATCATCACGAAGATCCCTCAAGCACACCTGTGGAGCGTCGTCGTCGGCGTCGCCACCATGCTGGTGATCGTCGTTCTGCGCCGGCTCGCCCCCGCGCTACCGGGCCCGCTGATCGCGCTCGTGGCCGCCACCGCGGTGGTGGCCTGGGCCGGTCTCGACGCGCACGGCGTGTCGGTGCTGGGCCCCGTCCCCTCCGGGCTGCCCGTCCCGCACTGGCCGCAGGTCACGCTCGGCCAGTGGGCCGCGCTCATCCCCGGCGCGATCGCCATCTGCGCCGTCACCCTGGCCGACGGCCTGCTCACCGCCCGCCGCTACGCCGAACAGCACGGCTACCCGATCGACGCCAACACCGAATTGCGCGCCTTCGGCCTGGCCAACGTCGCCGCCGGCCTCACCCAATCGATGACCATCGGCTCCAGCGCCTCGCGCACGGCCGCCATGGACGCCACCGGATCCCGCTCACAGATTCCCAGCGCCGTGTGCGCGATCGTGGTCGCCGTCCTGGTCGCGTTCTTCTCCGGTGTGCTCGCCTACCTGCCCAACACGGCCCTGGCCGGCATCGTCGCCGTCGCCGTCGTGCGGCTCATCGACGTGCGCAAGCTGGCCGAGCTGTGGCGGCTGCGCCGCTCGGAGTTCTGGATCGCCGTGGCGTGCCTGCTCGGCGTCCCCGTCCTCGGCTCGCTCACCGCCGTCATCATCGCCTTCCTGCTCTCCGCGGTCGACGTGGTACGGCGTGCCTCCCGCCCCAGCACCGCCACCCTGACACCGGGGGAACACGGCCGCTACGTCCGCGGCCCGGCCGAGGGACCGCTCACCGTCTACCGCTTCGAAAGCCAGCTCTTCTTCGCCAACGCCGGCACCTTCAAAACCGAGATCACCCACCTGGCCGACCAGGGGGCCCGGTGGATCGTCCTGGACGCCGAGGCCATCACCGATGTCGACACGACCGGCGCGGGGGCCCTGCGCGAAACCGCCGGCATGCTACGCGAACGTGGCGTCACCTTCGCCGTGGCCCGCGCCACCACCGCCCTGCGCCACCTGCTGGCCCACTACGGCCTGACCGGGCTCACCTTCTACGACTCCAACGAGGCCGCGGCCGCCGCCTACCGGGAGAGTGACCATGGGTAAGGCGTTCGCCGACATGCTGCCCTACACCCTCGGCCTGATCGTCTCGCCGTTCCCGGTCGTGGCCGTCATCGCCCTGCTGATCAGCGTGAACGGCCGGACCAAGGCGCTGCTGTTCGAGCTCACCTGGCTGATCATGAGCTGGATCGTGCTGCTCGCCCTCATCGCCCTGCTGAGCGCCCTCGGCGCCACCGGCCACGCCAAACCCGCCTGGCTCAGCTGGCTCGCCCTGACCATCGGCGTGCTCCTGCTCCTGACGGCGCTCGCCGGTCTCCGCAGGGCTGCCCGCCGCAAGAGGGGAGAGACCCCGCAGGTGCCCCGCTGGATCGCCGCCATGGACACCATGACCACCCCGAAGATCATCGGGGTGGCGGCCCTGCTCATCGTGGCCAACCCGGTCAACCTCGCCTCGCTGGCCGGCGGCGCCATCGCCGCCGCCCACGAGCCCCTGCCCGTCGGCCGGCAACTCATCCTCGCCGCCGTGTTCGTCGTCATCGGCAGCATCGGCGTGCTCGCCCCCTACACCACCGCGCTCACCGGAGGCGGCGAACAACGACTCCAACGGATGCGCGGCTGGCTGATCCGGCACAACGGCGCCCTCACCCTGCTGCTGATCCTGGTGTTCGGCCTGCTGTTCCTCGCCAAGGGCCTGCGCGGCCTGCTTGCGTAGGTTGACGGCGTCACGATCGCGAACCGGATGTTCCAGTACGGCGGCCAGCAGGCTCAGGACGTTCATATCGTCTTCGTGCTCGATGCTGTCGTCCGTCCCGCCACGCGACCGAACGCTGTGCGGCTCATGTTTGCCGGTATTTCTATCCCGGGGGGTATAGAGTGGCCTCCATGGTGCGACCTCCGCTGACCCCCGAAGAGCGGCTCCGCGGCGAGCAACTCGGCTTCGTCCTGCGCCAGGCTCGCGGCGAACGCAGCATCGTCGAGGTCGCCGCCGCCGCCGGCATGTCCGCCGAAACCCTCCGCAAGATCGAGACCGGCCGCATCGCCACCCCGGCGTTCTTCACCATCGCGGCCCTGTCCGACGTCCTCGGCGTCTCCCTCGACCGCCTCGCCATCCGCTCCACCCCCGCCGCCACCCCCTGACCCCGGCCTTCCCGCCAGGCCTGACATGACCGGCCCGACATGTCGGGAACGGCTTCCTTGGCCCCTCCGCGCGCCGCCGCCATCGCCGAGTTCACCTGGCGTGCCCCCTGGGCCCGGGTGGGGCGCTGGCCGTCTGCGCGAGGTCGGCGGACGCCACCCGGATCGGCAAGGATGCCGCGGTGTGGCATGACCGCAGGGGACCAGGTGATCATCTCCTCGCAGGAGCGCAGGAGCGCAGGAGCGCAGGAGCGCAGGAGCGCAGGAGCGCAGGAGCGCAGGAGCGCAGGAGCGCAAGAGCGCAAGAGCGCAAGAGCGCAAGAGCGCAAGAGCGCAAGAGCGCAAGAGCGCAAGAGCGCAAGGTATCCGGTGGCGAACCGGCGCAGCTCTTTGGATGCGTGCGGGATCGGTGCCGCGAGGTCGTAGGCGACATTGGACGCTCGGGGTGCCCGTCGCAGTCCTTGCCGTGCGTGACCGTGACGGTCCCGGCGCGCGAGCCGGGGATGAGCCCGGCGTAGGGGATGAGGCGGCCGCACACGTCCTAGGACCGCTCAGGTCGTCGGCTCCTCATCCGCCCCTGCAGGCGCTGCCGGGCGCTCACCTCCCGGCCGGCCGGTGGGCGGCGGTCGGCGTCATGGCGCCACAGAGATGGAATTCTCTTCCGTGCTACTGTCTCCCCGTGGAATGGAATTCCCTCACCGCCGCCGTGCGAGCGAGACTCTCCGGGCTGCACGACGCCGAGGCACGCGTCGCCCACGTGGTTCTCGACCAGGGCGCCCAGCTCGTCCACCTGAGCGTGAGCGACGTGGCCCGACTGGCCGGAACGTCCGCCTCCACCGTCGTACGGTCGTGCCGGAAACTGGGGTTCCGCGGCTACCAGGAACTGAAGATCACCGCCGCCCGCGAGGCGCCCCCGGGACCCCACGACGAGGACGACCCGCTCACCGCCACCATCCGCACGGCACAAGAAGCCCTCGGCGGGCTGCCCGCCACACTCTCACGCGCCCACCTCAACGACGCCGCCCAAGCACTCAACGACGCCGGCCGGGTGCTGGTGGCGGCCACCGGCCTGTCCGGGGCGGTGGCCGCCGACGCCGCCTACCGCCTGCGCGCCCTGGGCCTCGCGGCAGACCTGCCACCCGACCCGCTCACCGCGCACCTGGCCGCCGAACTGCTGCCCGAACAGTCGGTGTGCCTGGCGATCAGCCACAGCGGAGCCACCCGCTCCACCGTCGAGACAGCCCGCCGCGCCCGCGCCGCGGGAGCCGCGATCGTGACGATCACCAGCTACGCCAGCTCGCCGCTGGCGGAGGAGAGCACCTGGGTGCTGGTCGGCGGCGGCCAGGACCTCGTCCTCGGCATGGAAGCGGTGGCCAGCCGCCTGGCCCACCTCACCATCGTCGACACCCTGTCCATGATGCTGCTCGCGCTGGGCGGCGACCGGGCCGAACGGGCCGTGGCGGCCTCCGCCGACGTCACCGCCGGCCACAGCTACTTGAGAGGACGACCCTCCCCTTGATCAGCCACACCTTCGACATCGCCGGAGACCTGCGCGTGCGGCGGCTGGGATACGGCACCGGCATGCTGACCGGGCCCGGCTACTGGGGGCCACGCCTGGAGCCCGCCGACGCCGTGGCCGTGCTGCGCCGCGCCGTCGAACGCGGAGTGACGCTCCTGGACACAGCCGACAACTACGGGCCGGACCTCGCCGAGGAACTCCTGGCACGAGCCCTGCACCCGTACCCCGACCATCTGGTGGTGGCGACGAAGGGCGGCGTCGTCCGTACAGGGCCCAACCTCTGGCACACCGACGGGCGGCCGGAGCGGCTGCGGGCCATGTGCGAGGCGAGCCTGCGCCGGCTCAGGACCGACACCATCGACCTCTACCAGCTCCACCGCATCGACCCGGACGTCCCGCTGGCCGACCAGCTCGGCACACTGGCCGAACTGCGGGCCGCGGGCAAGATCCGGCACATCGGCCTCGACACCGTGACCACGGGCGAACTGGAGCGCGCCCTGGAGATCACACCGATCGCCTCGGTACAGAACCGCTTCAACCTGCACGACCGCGACTCCACACCCGTCCTGCGGATGTGCGAGGAACGGGGCCTGGCGTTCCTGCCCTGGTTCCCGCTGGGCAACGGCGTCCTGGCCCGCACCGGACTGCCCGAGGTCGCCCGCCGCCACAGGGCGGCTCCCGGGCAGGTGGCGCTGGCGTGGCTGCTGCACCGCTCACCGGTCATCCTGCCCACACCGGGCACGGGATCGCTCGCCCACCTGGAGGAGAACCTGAACGCGGCCGCCCTCGAACTCACCCCGGACGATCTGGCCGCCCTGGACCGCCTGACCAGCCCCTCGTAGACGCCGATCAGGAGAGGCCGGTCAGGAGAGGCCGGTCAGGAGAGGCCGGTCAGGAGAGGCCGGCCGCCCGCCCCAGCGGGGAAGCCGCACCCGGCGCCAGCGGCTCGGCCAGGAACACCGGCGCCTGCGCCATGAACCGCGGCTCACTACCCCGATGCTCCTGCGCGGCGTGCACCGTGAACGGATGCACCACGTACACATCGCCCGGCGCGCCCGTCGCCAGCCGCACCGGCCGATCCCGCCCGGCCTCGTCGAACATCGGGCCGTGCTTCATGGGGTCCAGCACCCGCTCATCCAGCAGCGCCGCCATGTCCCGCTGCGAGCCCGCCCGGATCCGCGTCGGCGCGTCGGATGGCCCCACCTGCGAGAACAGCACCAGCAGCAGCAACGTCTCCGGCCGGCCGCTCATCCCGTACGTGCCGTCAGGACGGCGGGTGCTGCCGTCGATGTGCCACCCCCGGTCCTCGGCCGGGGGCACACGCGGGAACCGCACCGGCATGTTGCCCACCGAACCACGCGGCACCCACCCGCCCGGACCGGCCACCGCGTCCAGCGCGGCGTGCAACCGGGGAGCGCGCACGATCTCCCCGAACGGCCCCTCACCCGTCAGATCCGCCGTCCACACCACCGGCTGGGTCCACCCCGCCGGGTCACCGGGGGACAGGCCGATCCGCTTCCACAACAACGCCCGTGCCTGGTCCGCCACCTCGCGCGGCACCACCGCCTCGACCTTGGCGAAACCGTCGGCCACGAACGCGTCCACATCGATGACGTCCATGAACGGCACGCTAACAGCGCTGTCCACCGGTTTTCCCGCTCACACCAGCGACAGCTGCGCCGCCGCCGGCTCGCGCGGCTCGGCCACCGGCGCGCCGCACTCCATCCCGTACATGCGGCACAGCTGAGCGATCTGCCCCGTGATGCGGCCCTCATAGCCCGGCGACGGCAGGCCCGCCCGGTCGTACAGCTCCTCGTAGCGCTCCACCAGGCCCGGATGCGCCTGCGCCAGCCACTCCACGTACCACTCCCGCGTCCCCGGCGGCAGCCGCAGCACCACCGGCTCCACCACCCGCGCCCCGGTCGCCGCGATCCGCCGCACCGTCGCCGCCAGCTGGTCGGCGGCGTCGCTGAGCAGCGGCAGCACCGGCGCCATCAGCACCCGGCAGTCCACCCCCGCCTCCACCAGCGCCGAGACCAGCTCCAGCCGCGCCTGCGCCGTCGGCGCCCCCGGCTCCACCGCCCGCCGGAACCGCTCGTCCACGAACGCGATCGACACCGCCACCCGGGCACCCGCCCGCACCAGCGGCTCCGCATCACGCAACACCCGCGCGCTCTTGGTGTAGACCGTGAACGGCGTCCCCGACGCCGCCAGCGCCCCGATCACGCCCGGCATCAGCCGGTAGGTCTCCTCGGCCACCTGGTAGCAGTCACCGCCGACGCCCACCGCGATCTCCCGGCCGTCCCAGCGCGCCAGCTCCGACCGCAGCCGCTCCACCACGTTCGCCCTGACCACGATCCGCGTGTCGAAATCACGCCCGGAGTCCAGGCCCAGCCGCCGATGCCCGGCCCGCGCGCCACAACCACGGCACGCGTGAGCGCAGCCACGATAGGGGGAGACGGCCCACTGCTGGGCGATGCCCGCGGCGGGCGAGACCCGCTCGATCACCGTGCGGGCCTGCAGCTCGTAGAAATCGCCGCGCAGCACCGCGCGCCGCTCGATCAGCGGACGGTCGTCGGCGGCGTCAACCAGCGCAAGCGCGTCCCAACCCACACCGACCAGTGGAACACGTATTCGACTCGGTTTTCAAGCGATTCCCGCAGGCACGCCCACCCTAGAATTGGGACGCCCGTACCACTTCATCGGCTGGAGAAACGAAACCCATGGCCTGGCTCCTGCTCGCCCTCGCCATCGCCTCCGAAATCCTCGCCACCACCGCACTCAAACTCAGCAACGGCTTCACCCACCTCGGCTGGAGCATCGTCGTCGCCGCCGGCTACATCACCTCCTTCACCCTGCTGGCCCGCGTACTCAAACTCCACCTCGACATGGGCACCGCCTACGCCGTCTGGTCCGGAGCCGGCACCGCCGCCATCGCCCTCATCGGCGCCGCCTTCATGGGAGAGACCCTCACCCCCCTCAAGATCGGCGGTATCCTCCTCATCATCGGCGGCGTCATCGTCCTCAACCTCGCAGGTGGCCATTGAACCCCCACCCAGACCCCGGCACCCCCCACACAGCCCCCGCCCAGGCACGAGGCCGCCGCCGCCGCGCCACCCTCCTCAACGCCGCCGTCGACCTGCTCACCGAAGGCGGATTCGCCGCCGTCACCCACCGAGCCGTCGCCCAGCGCGCCCACCTGCCCCTGGCCGCCACCACCTACTACTTCACCTCACGCGACCAGCTCCTCGCCGAAGCCTTCGCCCAGCTCGTCGAAACCGAACTCGCCACCACCCGCACCTGGGCCACCAGCCACGGCCTGACCGGCCTCACCGACCAGCTCGCCACCGCCGACCGCACCCGCCAGCTCGGCCTGTGGGAACTGTACGTCCACGCCGGCCGCGACCCCGTACTCCAGCACATCGCCCGCCGCTGGACCGACGGCTGCGTCCGCATCGTCGCCGACACCCTCCACCTGCCAGAAACCGACCCCCGCGTACGCCTCCTCTACACCACCATCTCCACCCTCTGGCTCGAACACGTCGTGGAACAACGCCCCCTCCACGACGCCCGCAACCTGCTCACCCTCGCCATCCGCAACACATTGCCACCCACCTGACCCCTCCCTACACTGCCTCCGTGCTCACACCCGACTACCCCATCACCACCCCCCGCCTCCACCTGCGCCCCTTCACCCCCGACGACCTCGACCCCCTCAACGCCTACGAATCCCTGCCCCACGTCACCCGCTACCTCTACTGGGACCCCCGCGACCGCGACACCAGCCGCACCTACCTCGACAAAAAGATCACCCGCACCGCCATCCACGACGAAGGCGACGCCATCGACCTGGCCATCACCCACCGCACCACCGGCCACCTCATCGGCAACTGCCTGCTCATCTGGACCAGCCGCACCCATCGCCAAGGCGAAATCGGCTACATCCTCCACCCCGACCACCACGGCCACGGCTACGCCACCGAAGCCGCCCACGCCATGCTCAACCTCGGCTTCACCGCACTCGGCCTGCACCGCATCACCGGCCGCCTCGACGCCCGCAACACCGCATCCGCCCGCGTACTCGAAAAACTCCACATGCGCCGCGAAGCCACCCTCATCGACAACGAGATCGTCAAAGGCGAATGGGCCAGCGAAACCATCTACGCCATCCTCGAAACCGAATGGACCCCATGACCATCCACCACCTCGCGCTGCGCACCGACTGGGAGAACGCCCAGAAAACAGGGGAGTACCGCATCTCCACCCTCGGCCGCACCCTCGACCAAGAAGGCTTCATCCACTGCAGCCGCGACCTCACCCAGCTACACGGCGTCCACACCGCCTTCTACAGCCACATCACCGAAGCGCTGCTCATCCTCGACATCGACCCCGCCGGACTCGACATCCGCCTCGAGAACGGCTTCCCCCACCTGTACGGCCCCCTGCCCATCACCGCTGTCACCACCACCCGCCCCTACACACCCTGACGCCCGGCCCAACGGCGGCACAGGGGAGCGGTCATCCGGGGGAGAGACACCCAGAGAAAGAACCCCGCACGCACCCGCCACAACAGGCACACAGCCCACCAGTCGCCCGCACCACAATGGACCCCATGGACACCCGCACGGCCGCCCAACGCTTCGCCGACACCTGGCAACACGGCTGGACCCACCACGACAGCGCCGCCATCACCGCCCTCTACCGCGACGACGCCGTCCACACCAGCATGCCGTTCCGCCCCCCGCACCACGGCAAACAAGCCATCACCGACTACATCACGTGGTCCTTCACCGGCGAAACCGCACCCCACGTCACCTTCGCCGCCCCCATCGTCGACGGCGACCAGGCAGCCATCGAATTCCGGGTCCACGCACACGACAACGGCCGCCCCATCACCCTGGCCGGCTGCGTCTTCGCCCAATTCGACCCAGACGGCCTCGCCGTGCGAACCCGCGACTACTGGCACACCACCGACGGCCACCAATGAACCGGCCCACGACACACACAACCAGCCCCGACACCACCGGCACCGGGGCAACCCACCGACCCCGCACAGGCCGGCACCACCAAATCAGCTAAAGAACCTCAGCGCACCACACGCAAAGGCGCACGCACCGCACCCCCGGCCGGAGCCGCAGCGGGAGCGGGAGCGGGGGAGGACTGCGGACGCGCCATCTGCTGCGTCTGCTGCATAGCCTGCTGCTGAGCCTGCTCGGCCGCCTCGGCACGCCGCTCGGCGCACCCACCCGGACAGTACCCGTTCGTCACGATCAACCGCCCCCGCAGCGGCGTGTACGACTCCTTACCAGAAGCGGGCAGAACCCCCTGACACACCGGGCATAACACTGACTGGTTCCCCACGTGCTGCTCCTCTCGCGGCGCGTATAGCAGGAGCTCCACCCTAAAACCACACATCCCACCAAGGACAGCGAATCAACAGAGCGTCAAACTCCCGGTCAACAACCCGAAGACCCCCGCCACACCACCACCCGGCACCCCGAAACCCCCGCTCAGCACCCCCGCCACCCCACACCCGCACCCCAGCGAACGATCACATCCCGCCCAAAAGAATCTTCCCACCGAGCCCACCTGACACCACCGCCCCGTCCCACGCACCCGGCCCTGAACCCTCCCGCAAACGAAAGGCAAGCCTCAGCGCCCGGTGACACCGTCGATGAGCTCGCGCAGGATATCCGCGTGACCCGCGTGGCGCCCGGTCTCCTCGATCATGTGCGTGAGCGCCCAGCGGACACTCGGCGCCGAGCCCGAACGCCCCCGCCGGGGGAGTGGCGCGCCAAGATCGGCGCACGCGTCGAGAACCTCGTTCGCACGCTCGACGGTCGCCCGGTAACGAGCCACGACATCGGCGACACCATCCTCAGCGGCAGGCCGGAACGTCGCCTGCCAATCAGCGACCCTCTCGCCGAGAAACGTCGCGCTCTCGACAGCGATCAGATGGTTCAGCAGGCCGAGCAAAGTCGTCCCCGAGGGCACCACCGACGTCCGGACCTCAGGTTCCGCGGCCCCGTCGACCTTCGCGGCGATCGAGGCACGCAGATAGTCCAGGAATCCGCGCAGGACGTCAGCCTCACTGTTCGCGGTAGGAGGCGGAGGGGAGTCATGACGGCGGGAAGCAGTGGGCACAGCGTTCTCCTTCATGCGGTGCTCGTCGGGGCGATATCACTCGGTACGGCGGATCAACAGGACACGGCCGGCGACCACGGCGGTACGCCCGCCAGGGCCGGCGCCGCACATCCGTCGACCACACGGGGGAGAGGCGCACCAGCGCCCGGTCCGGCAGACGGCGCGCACACCGCGTCCCAGCACCTCACCGCGCCGGAGCGCTCCATCACGTTCCCTCCCTCGGGTTCCGTACGGCCCAGTCTCAGCCCACACGCCCCGAAGTAGCGCCCATCCTTGCCGTTTTGGCAAGCTGACCCCATGAACCCCGCAATGGAAGACGTGCTCGACGCGGTCGGACCCCGACTGCGCGCGCTCCGGCACACACGCGACATCACCCTCGCCGAACTGTCCGCGACCACCGGAGTATCGGAAAGCACACTGTCCCGCCTGGAAAGCGGCCAGCGCCGCGCAACCCTCGAACTGCTGCTGCACCTGTCCCACGCCTATGACGTCCCGCTGGACGATCTCGTGGGCGCCCCGCGCGCCGGCGACCCCCGAGTCCACCTGAAACCGATCCGGCGTTTCGGAATGACGTTCATACCCCTGTTCCGCCGGCCAGGCGGGACACAAGCCTTCAAGATGATCATTCCGGCACGGCCGGAGCCGGCCGAACCGGCATTGCAGACCCACGAGGGCTTCGAATGGCTGTACGTCCTCAACGGCACGCTGCGACTCGTGACCGGAGAGCGTGATCTGACGGTGACAGCGGACAACGCCGCCGAGTTCGACACCTCGTTGCCGCATTGGCTGGGAAGCGCGGACGGCGGAGCGGTGGAACTTCTCGTCCTGTTCGATATGCAGGGAGCACGCGCTCACGTGCACGCCGACCGCACCGCTCGAGCGAAGGCATAGATCCCGCGGGGACGGGCGGCCCGTGAGGGCCCCTCTTCGCGAACGGTCTACTTGACATAATGTTCATTATCAAGCAACGACGGAAGCGCTGAATAAACCGCCCGGCCACGGGCAGACGCCCCAGCATGCCCGCCCTCGAGATCGCCACACCCAGCATCGTCGCGCTCACCGCCGTGGTCACCGCCGCCGCCATCTGGTTGATCATTCTCGCCGTCCGGCTCACCCGGAATCCCCGCAACCGGCCCAGCGTGAGCGTCGACCTCGTCGATCAAGCTCGCGAGCTGAAGGCGCTCGGGCAGATCCAGGAAGCCGTTTTTCTCGTACGCGGCGAAACCGGCATGAGCCAGCGTGCGGCCGCCCGCTACGTCAACCGTTTATGACCCCCGCACCCCCGGGCGGAAAACGGCAACATATGTCATACCGGACAGAAGCTGAATTCTGTCCGGTATAGCTCATATTGTCCTTTTCGTGCTTTGGTGTCGCATCAGGATCAGTTGTTCAGGCTTCCGTGATGACGTTGCGTTCTGCGTCCCTGAGGGGCGGGCGTGACACGCGTTCATCCACGTCAGCGGCACCGCCTGCGGTACCGATTATCGTTGGCGCCACCGGATGGGGATGATCAACAACGACGGTGCGCACAACCGCACAAGCGGCTGGGTATCGCCCGCGCTGTGACGCGAGTGGGCCATAGGCGCCCCTCTCCCCCGGCACGATGATCTTCGCTTGCCTTTGAGCGAGACTCCCCCGGCCCGTGGCGGATCCGCCGTGCTGGCGGTCGCCAGGTGGGGCCCGCGTCACTGTGACGTCCCGCAGGACTGCTCATGACGCAGCGTCACTGGTTGGAGGCGGTGGGGGCGGAAGCAGACTGGGGGCGCTCCCCCGGTCACGGAGGGCATCCTCAGCGGGGCCGAGGGGCGGCGGTTCTGCGCGGTCGGGACCGCCGCCTATGCTCCGGCGGTGGTGGGCTGTGTGTGGTGGTTGTGGGCACGAGCGGGAAGGTTGCGCGTATGACGTCGGAGCGGGCCGAGGAGACGCAGGGCCAGTTGCGCCGGCTGAACCTGGGCATCGTGTTCAGTGCGATCTCCGCGGTCGGGGCGCTGCTGATGGCGATCGATGCCGGTTCCTTGTGGGATGCGCTGCTGATGGGTGCGGGCTTGGCCGTGACGCTGGTGGTGGTCAATCGGTGGACCGTGGGGCGTTTCTCGCGTGTCGCGCTTCCGGGTCTGGTCGTGACGGCGGTCGTGTGGCTCGCCGGGGTGTTGGTGGCGGATGCTACGGCGCCGTCCTACGGTTTCGCGATCGTGGCCACCATCACGGTTCTTGAGCTGCCGCGTCGTCGGCGGGCGGCGGTCGCGGGGGTCGCCGCCTTCGTCGTCGCGGTGGTCGGGGTGAAGCTGGTGGTGGCGCGTGAGAGCGCTGTCGAAATTCTGGTCCAGTACGTTCTGGTCTCCGCGGCTGTCGCGGTGAGCGGTGTCGTTCTCGCGGCTCTTGCCTATGCGGTTCACGATTTGATCGGGGAGCTGGAGAGGGCGCGGGAGCGTGAGGCGGAGATGGCGGTGATGCGGGAGCGTGTGCGTTTCGCCGGTGATCTGCACGATATTCAGGGTCACACGCTTCATGTGGTGAAGTTGAAGGTCGCGCTGGCCAGGAAGCTGCTGCACAGTGACGTCGGGCGGGTGGAGCAGGAGCTGGAGGAGGTGCGTGTGCTGGTCGGTGACACGATCGCGCAGACCAAGGAGCTGGCTTACGGTCAGCGGCGGCTGAATCTGTCCGCGGAGCTGGAGAACGCCAAGAATCTGTTCGAGGCCGCGGGCATCGGGGTGCGTGTCGATCGTGAGGCTGAGGTCGATGTGGGTGTGGGTGAGTTGCTCGGTCAGGTTCTGCGGGAGACGACGACCAATATTTTGCGTCATGCCGAGGCTGGGCAGGTGCGGATCGCTCTTTCTGAGGCGGGGATCTGTGTCGCCAATGATGGTGTGCGTGAGGCGGGGGTTGTCCGGTTGGGTGGGCTGGCCGCTTTGCGGGATCGTCTGGCGGCTCAGGGGGGTGAGCTGACGGTGGAGCAGAGGGATGGGTGGTTCCGGACGGTGGCGGTGTTCCCTGGCCGGGGTGGCGATGGTGTTGTGGCGGGGTGGGAGGAGGGGCGGTGATCGCTGATGGGGAGGCGCTTCTTCGTTAGGGGGTGGCCGCGGCGCGTTGTTTCCGTGCGCGTGTTGTGAGTGTTCGTTTACGTGGGGTGCGCTCCCCTGGTGTTCGGGGTGTGGTGGCGGGTTTGGATCGCCGTTGCGGGGGGTTGTTCAAAGGTCTGCTCGGGCAGTCCTGTCCTGGGCGTGACCCGGGTGGGGGGTGCGGGGGGCGATGCTGGGGGTGCCGGGTGGTTCCGGTCGTGCGGGTGGTGGTCCGCACGGGGGTGGTGATGTGGCCGGCGGGCTGTGTCATCGCTGGGGTGTCCGGGCATCTCCCCCGCTCGGGCACCCCTTTTTTTCATGTGGGGCGGTGGTAGGTGGTGGTGCGGGTGTGGGGGCGGAAGCCGAGGGTTTGGTAGAGGGCGCGGGGGGCGGGGTCGTTGTCGCGGGTGGTGACGCGGGCGGTGCGGGCGCCGAGGTCGCGGGCGGTGTGGAGGGCGGCGAGGGTGGTGGCGGTGGCCAGGCCGCGGCGGCGGTGGGCGGGGTGGGTGCCGGTGGGTTCGATGAGGGCGTCGTGGTGGTGGGGGTCGTACCAGATGAGGCTGATGGCGGCGGGGGTGCCGTCGGGGGTGCAGGCGATCCAGTCGAGGTGGGGGTTGTAGGGGTCGGTGTTCATGACGGTGCGGTAGCTGTCGGTGGTGACGCGGGAGGGTGGGTGGCCGGGTTGGGTGAAGGCTGTGCGGTGGATGGTGGCGCGGGCGGGGGCGTCGTCGGGGCCGGTGAGGTGGCGGAGGGTGTAGGTGGGGGGTGTGGTGGGTGTGGGGAGGGGTTGGGTGAGGTCGAGGTGGTGGAGGA
>NZ_JBHSPA010000124.1:0-17937 GCF_042656245.1 Nonomuraea insulae | reverse complement strand
GCGGGCGGCGGGCGGCGGGCGGCGGGCGGCGAAGAGAACCTGCCCGCCCAGAACCCTCGCGGCAAGAGCCTCACCAGAACCAGCCAGGCCGGCACCCTCACGACGGGCCACAACAGGAAACATCAGCAAGACGAGACGGGAAAGCAGCAGATGACGGGAACCACACCGACACAGGAACACGCAGCACGTCAACGTACCCGCACATATTCAAGGGAGTCGTCCTTAGACGAGTCGGGCCGCCCAACGCGCTGTCCGAAACCGGTAAGACCTGCGAAAACAACACCTGTGCCGGGTAGCGGCCTTAATCGCGAGAGGGAACGCCACCCCTATTTCCGGTACGGAAATCTGCCCCCATCCGACACACCTCCGCTGCCGCCCATCCCTCGACAGCACACGCGGGAACCGAGGGTGACGCGGCCCTCCGGCCCCAGGGGCGGGTTCGCCTCGCCCCCGACGCAAGGCGAACTCACCCAGGCCGCTCGCCCAGCACCCCCTCCCCGCCGGACGGGCGGAGGGGTATCGACACCCACCTGCGGCCCAGGTGTCAAGCCCCGAATCCCGCCGGGGATGCCCCCGACCTCAGGCAGCGCCAACAGCGGCCACTGTGGTGGGCTTCGACCGAACCCGGCGATGACGAGGCCCGCCCACACCAGCCCGGCGATCGCCATCCCGGGCCCGCGCACCTGCCCGCGAACGGCCCCCGCCTCTGCCCCACGGCCACCCATGCGGCCACCACGCCACCCGCACCGGTTCGGCGGTGGCAACGGCCCACGTGCCCGTCCCCGACCGTTCGGCGGCCACCACCCCCGACAGCGACGGAACCGTCACCAGCGTGCCACTCAGCCCCGCCCCAACACCCCCACCCACCCCTGACACCGACGCAGGTGACGGCGGTGACGTGCCCGGCCTCGCCCAACCCTCATACGACTCCACCCCCAGCAGCCCGGACACTGTCGACACCGGCAGGCCAGGCTCCGCCACGCTACGCTCGCCCAGAACGGACATGGCCGACCCGGACCTGGCCGGGATGCACTTCAACGCCATCGGCGGCAGCGCCTGACGCAGTTCCTCCGGACCCGCCGCGCTGATCACGACCTGGGGACCACGCATCGCCAGCCACCGATGCCCCACCACCAGAAAAGCCCAATCAGACCAATCCCGGCGCAACCCGGCCAGCGCCTGCCGCGCCCACGACTCCTGACCGAACGGCGACACCCGATCCGCCCCCTGCCTCACCATCCCTTCCCCAAGCAGGGCAGGAGCCAGCCCCACCGTCCCCTCGCCACCCACCTCCTCACCATCATGGGAGCCCGCTCTACGCGCTGACACCAGCGCAACACCCACCGGGCCCGCCCTCAGATCACCGGAGTCTCCTTCGCAGCCCACCAGCGAGGCGCCAACACAGGCGTCAACGCCACGCTCTCCGGCTGCGACCTCCCCAGAGAACATCGGCATCGGCACCAGCTCGCGCGAACGGGCCGACCCCAGCCCCCGGCCAGCACCACCGGCCGCATCGCACGCTCGAACCACCGGAACCGTCTCCCCGGTAAGGGCCAGCTCCGCCCACGCCGCATGCCCGGTGACCGCATCACCCACCGCCCCGACCCGGACCGCCAGCTCAGCCACCCCGGCCAGCCCTCGCCCATGCTCGGCCAGCCCGGGTAGCGAACCCAGCGTTTGAGAGAAGTCCGGAACCGAGCCCCCGCCCAGGTCATACACGACGATCCGGGCCACATCCGCGCCGCGCAGCACCTCCACCACGAAGAACCCCCGCTCCTGCCCAGAACGCGTGTGCCGCAGGGCGTTGTTGACCAGTTCGGCCGTCACCCACTCCGCGTCCTCTCCCCGGCCGGTGTCGGCCAGCAGCCGGCCCACCAGGCGGCGCGCCGGAGCCGACTGATCCGCCCGCCCCGGGAACGCCTGCCGCCAGGCCATCCCGCCCCACACCGGCCGCGATCGGAACGTCGACATCACCAGCCCCGGCGCCAGATCCGGGAACCCCTCCCCCAGCGGCTGCCGGTACGTCCGCAGTCCGAGGGCGCGGCTCGGCTCGTCCGAGAGGTGCTGCGTGCTGTGGTCCATGCTGGCCTTCCCTTTCCGGTCCCGCCCCCGGCCCGTCCGGGAAGCGGCCAGCACCATCGCGCACCTCGCCGCCCGAATCCCATCCCCAACCCGCAACCCCACATCCAGCACGCCCCGACCAGCACCAACGCCGCCCACACCGTCCACCACACGCCCGCGCAGACTCCGGCGATCACCCCACGCAGGGCTTGAGCCTCTCGCCAGAGCCCGTCTACCGTCCCTCAACCCCGCGCGAAGGGGGCACCGACCCGCCGCCGAACGTCAACGGAAAGGACCCGGACCGCATGCTCAGCACCGGCTACCAGACGCTGCTCGATTGCCGCCGCCGCAGTCGATACCTCCGCCAGCACGGCTTCACCACCGACCAGATCGCCACCATCCTCGCCCTCGACCACCCTGCCACCCCGCTGCGCCTCTACCGCCACGCCGCCGGCCTCACCGCAACACAGGCAGTCGCCGCCTTCCACCAGCTCGTCGACACCACTGGCGCCGGACTTCGCGAGTCTCGCCTCTACGAGCACGAAACCTGGCCGCAGGCAGGCCGACGCCCCTCAACCGACACCCTGCGCCTGCTGGCCCGCATCTACGGCACCCAACCCGCCCGCCTGCTCACCCCCGCCATGCTGGCCACCTACACCCCGCACGACCAGCACATGCTCCGCCGCTCAGAAGACGGATAAGGCCCTGCGCCATAAGGACCGCATGACCTCCTGTGCCACCCGCGTCTGGCAGCTAATTAGCCGAGAAACCGCTCACCCACGCGGCGCACTTCACCGCTGGGGGTCGCATCGATCTCCGTCAATCGCTCCTGCAACAGCCCGAACGAGCGCCGAACGGCTGACGTCCGGCCCAGTTCTCCCTGGATCGTCATGAGCTGGCACCACAACATCTCGCTGTACGGGTCGATGCGCTCCACCGCCAGCCGCAACACATCCAACGCCCGATCTGGATCCCCCGCACGCACCAGCTCGGCCAACCGCTCAGCCGCATCAACCGCCTGCCGCTGAGCGGCCTGCCGCAGCGGGACAACCCACAGCCCATCACGCCCGGCCAGCAACGGCCCCTGATACAAGGCCAGCATCTCCTGCAAGGCGGCCAGCCGAGCCGACATCTCTCCCGCGCTGCCCGCTTCAAGGAAAGCCTTCTCGAATCGCCAATAGTCCACATCGAAATGGGCCGCCGCCAGATGGCGCCGCTGGCGCGTCTTCAGCACGAACTTCACCTCAACGGCAAGACCAGAAGCCTGCCGCATCACCTGATTGAGCTGCCGAACCGCCGACTCCAGCAGGCGACCGCCCCGCTCATCATCGCCCGGCCACAACGTGTCGATGATGCCCTCCGTCGACACCCCCTCCCGTGACGTCGCCAGCAACGCGAACAGGTCGGACGCCTCCGCACGGCCGAAAGACAACTCCGTCCCGCCGTACGACAGCCGCGGCACTCCCAGCACCTCGGCCTTCGCCTTGCCCGGCACCGCCACGAATCCGGACGCCATCAGCACCGCAGAAGAGGAGGTTACGGCCGCGTGCCTCGGGTCAGCGATGCCCGTCTGGCCAGTGTCCGCCACAGTCTCGCCGCCCAACCGAGGCCCATCGACGTCCGCCTTCTCTTCGGCATGCTCTTCTGCCTCCTTGGTGCGGAAGCCGCCGACAACGAGCCCTTCTGCGGCGATGTCGATCTCAGGCGTCTCCATAAGGGCAGCAGCCACCATGTCGCCGTCTCCCCTGCCGCCACAACGCCCAGCGGGAAGCCCGGCCGAAGAGCCCGCAACCGCCACGCCCGGCCGAGCACGGCGGCGGACGATCAGCACGGCCGCCAGCAGCATGACCAGCAGCCCGAACACCAGCGCAGCGCCAAGCGACTGCCTCACCCCAGACCAAGCCCCGAAACGCTGCCCCGTCACATCGCCTGCACCTCCAGCTGTCGTAGGCGACGGAGACGGCCGGAATGTCGATGGTGACGGAGAGGGCGATGGCGGTGGAGAGGGCGATGGCGCTGTGGTCGGACGCCGTCGGGGATCACGCCGCGGCGAGCGTGAGTCGTTGGCTTGACCATGCCGGCGCTCGACGCTTCCGACGTTGCCACCTCGGCGCGAGACAGATGTCGACGAGCGATCCGGCCGCCGAACCACCTCCCGATACTCGCGCGGCCCGGCTTCCCCTCGATCCGCCCTCACCACAGGCGGGCGCACAGCAGGCGCCGGCGTGGACGGCTTCGGCCTGGCAACCGAGCCCTTCGGCGCCGAACGTACCCGGGACTGTGGAGATGGCGTCGTCCCCGCCGGCACCCGCCGGGAATCTTCCAGCCGCTGCCCGAATTGCAGTCCCCGACCCTCCGCCACATCCTTCTGTACCAAAGCGCACAGCTTCTCGATGTCGAACATCTGGCGCCCCTGCTCCGGGACATACTCCGACGGGCAATACGGCTCCACACGCGCCACAGCCACGCTTGGGCCACCCAGCAAAGCGACCACCAGCGCGCCCGCGATGGTCATTTCACCCAGAAACCCGGAATCTTCACACTTCCAGACATGTGGAAGACATTCCTGAAGCACCAGGATCCTCCAGAGGGTTTGGCTACGTCAGCCGATTTACCACCACGCCCTTCGTGCCACGCCACAAGAAGAGAATAAAGATCGCCAAGACATGGCATCGTGCCGCACCCTTGAATTCCCGGCCTCATTCCAGCGCTTGGGGTGGCACCTAGTACGGCAGCCGCCATTCGCAGTGTGAGCTGGGGTGACGCACTATGCGCCGACGCGATCTTGTGACGGGAACGCGGCTCAACGAGAGCAGCCGCTCATGATCATGTCCGTGTGAAGAGTACAAGATCGGGAGCGGCTACCGCCCTCATCGTAGAGGTAGCACGGGTACAGCGAACATCGAGCAACTGATGAGCGCGCTGGCACCGATGTTCGCCAGGATCGCCCCAGTCGGAACCGACGCCTGGGACGAGTCCACCCGTCCCAGGGGTGAACCGTCAGCGTCGTGCCATTCGCTGACAATCAGACCTTGGTCGTAAGGCGAAAGACCGATTGTTCGCCATGCTTGCCGGAGACAATGATCGATCCCATGATTCAGCATGTCGATGTGGCCCGATGGATTGATCGGTATGCGCGTGCATCAACGGCGCCGACGACATCATCGGTGGAGGCCAGAGCAAGACGACCTGACCCACCCATCACAACAACCCAATCCCCGAGGTGCGGATACCACGGGTAGCCCCTGATCGTCGGCACCGGCTGGCGGTCGGCATTGAGCGACCTGGCCCGCGAACTTCGGGTAGATCACAAAGCACTTGGAGGTGCAGCGATGGACGCATCCGCGTATTTGAAGGCCGTTGTCGAGCAGACGAGCACGTTTGCCGATTGGGTGCACGGCAGGGATGCGGCGGCCCCGGTGCCGACATGTCCGGAGTGGACGCTGGCCGATCTTGTCGACCATGTCGGCGGGACACAGCGGATGGTGGTCATGCTCGTGGGTGAGCAGATGATCGAGCCGAGCAGGGCGTTCGCCGGCTACGTTCCGGGTCCGACCGATTCGGGCCAGTGGCGTGCCTGGCTGAGCGACGGCGCGGCCGAGGCGAGTCAGGCGTTCGCATCGGTCACCGATGACACGCCGGTGTGGGATCCGTCGGGCGGGGCCGCAGGCGTGCCGTTCTGGTCACGTCGGCTGTTCGGCGAGGCTTGCGTGCATCGCGCGGACGCGGCTGCGGCGCTCGGCATGCGGTACGAGTTGGCGCCGGAGCTTGCCGTTGCGGCCCTGGAGGACTGGCTGGACACGATGGCTTCCCGCGGCTATTGGGAGAACCAGCCGGGCTTCGCCGATGCGATGCGCGGGGGCGGTCAGACTCTGCATTTCCACGCGACCGACGCGCCGGGGGAGTGGGTGGCACGCCGGGAACAGGACATGGTCGTGCTGGAGCGCACGCACACCCAGGCGGACGTCGTGGTAAGCGGCCCAGCCGTCGACCTCCTGCTCGTGATCAGCAGGCGTCGCCCACTGGATGCGGCTCCTACGCTGGAATTGCAGGGGGATCGGGCGCTGCTCGACCACTGGATCGAACACATGGACTGGGTCACTGGCTGACCACACGCTTGGATGCAACCTGTGCGACACGAGGCCGCATGAAGCGAGTAGGCACATTGAAGTGGCGGGCGCGGGCTTGGTGGCGGCGGCGCCCACGGACATGATCATGAGCGGCTGCTCTCGTTGAGCCGCGTTCCCGTCACAAGATCGCTTCGGCGCATAGTGCGTCACCCCAGCTCACACTGCGAATGGCGGCTACCGTACTAGACTCACGATCAACAGCCGCTACATAACGGGCAACAGAAACCTCGCCGCAGGCAAGGCGATCGTGGCGGCTCTCGTGCTCAGATCCAGGATCCGCTACATGCCTTCGAGGCCAGAGGAACAAACATCCGGCGCGCGCGTCACAGCAAGCGAATGCAGCCACACCGGAATTGCGCATCACTCGCAAAGGAGACGAACGCCTTGAGTGCACCGGGCAGGACCCTACGCTGCTCCTGAACCAACCCCTCCAGAGGTCGGCTCATCGGGGGTACGCCGTTGCGTCGGCCAAGCAACCACCAGACCCACAGGCGTGGGGCATCAGCATCTCGCCCGGCGATGGATCCATCCCGGATGCGATCCACGACGCCGAGAAGATGCCGCCGGATATCCTGCAGACCGGACACGATCGGGAGCCGTATTCCATCACCGTCAGGCGAGCGCAGCGGAGGCGTTCAGACCACCCCGCGCTGATCGATGGGCGCCCGACCGTGAACCTCGTTCAGAAGCGGAAGACCGGGCCCGTCTCGGCATAAAGCACACAGGCGTTGCGGAAGGTCTTGTGCCATCCGATATTCCGGTTCCGCCACAGCCCGCCCATCGTCGCCGTGACCGGCTCGTACTCCTCGCTGCAGCGGCGGAGTGGGTTGCCAGGAAGACGATCGAAATCACCGTCAGCGGCATCGATCGCGGCGCAGGCCACCTCACCGTACGGGTGCCCCCGCGTCACGCCTGGACACTGCAGGCCGACCGCCCTCATCGTGTTGCCTCCATGCGCCGAGACAGCGAGGAAGACACCGTTCACCCGGGCAGCACCGTAGGCCGGGATCGCCGCGAGAACGAGGCCGACGCCAAGACCGGCACTAGTGATCAGCAGGGGCAGGCGCATCGACGCTCCAGACACTTCGGTGACGTAAAGTAATCGTAAGGCTACCTTGAGCTGTTCTCCTCTGCCTGGTATCCCATAAGTAGGTCTCACGGGACCGAAACCGCGCCTCCTGCCACAGCCCTACTTCCATACAGCGCAACCACGCATCCTCGCCCCCCGCGCCGACCCGACGCGATGCGGACCGTCTGCGCACCAAGAAGCTCAGGGATGCGACCCTCTATGGACACGATCACCTGGCGAACCGCATGGAATGCCAACGCCATGAATCACCAAGGCAAGATCAAAAACCGCGAAACACCCGCAGAACCGCAGCTACGCTACGCACCGTAACGATCAAGAGCATTGGGGAGCCAGGAATGGGACGAGTGCGCACCAGAACTCTGCTGCAGGCAGGTGGAGTCACCGCCCTAGCCGTTGCGATAGCCGCGATCGTTCTAGGCGGTACTGGGACAGACAGGTCCAGCGGTCAACAGGGCTCCTCACCTCAAGCCTCGAACGCTCTGCGCGACGCCACCGGCAACGATGCCGCTACGTCTTCTCCACCGGCGCGTACGCCGACCACCCCATCCAACTCCGCGGCACCAGTGTCACTGACCCTCCCCCACCAAGAGACCGCCGAACGAGGCGACGACAGGGGCAGCGCCAAGCACATCGGCCCGGCCAGAAACCGTGCGCACATGAATGAGCCGCACAGCCGCCAGGAACTCCTCCGCCCACGGCCACCGGCCAACCCAACAGCCGACCGCCGCTCTCCCCGGTCGAATCCTCGACCGAAGCGCACACCGAGCGACCCGCGTCCGGCCTGGCCCGACGCTACCGGACTCGGCGGAAACCCATCGCTGGCCAGCATGAAATGCGACGAGTTGTTCCCCGCTCACAGAAGCGAGTTCCGGATCCGCAACATCGCCTGCCATAGGCTCCTCGGCTGATCCACTCCCACCCGAGACTTGAGCGGCGAGCGGCGAGCGGCGAGCGCGATCGTCAGGGTGTCGGCACATTCGCAACCACGGCCGGGGTGGTCTTCCTAGGCTCGCGGATTCCCGTTGAGAGCCTGTGCGGATGCATCCAGGCCCGCCTCTATCACTGTCTCGCTCGTTCTCACGGCCGAGAAGAGGTCGGACATCAGTGGCTCCGGCACCGATCCGGTCCCAAGCCCGGTGCCTTGCACGGCTGCGGTGAGTTCGTGCTGCTCGGCAAGATTGAGCAGCGTGCTGGCGCGTTTGTGGGCCAGGACTTCTCGAGCGGCGTACCCGTCTGGCGTTGCGAGGATGTCGGTGATCAGGCAGGTGAATACGCGGGCAGCAGGGAGCTGGTCGGTATCGGCGGCGAGGTCGAGGACGGTGAGGCCGAGGCGGGTGCGGAAGACCAGCAGCTCCGGTGTCCGGTCGAGCTCCCGATACCGGCGTTGGACCCCGGCGAGCGTGTCGCCGGGTGAGTGTCCGGCCGCATAGCGGCAGAGCGCGTCCAGGCAACCGGCCACCGCGTGTTCCCACGGCTGCTCGGGCGCGCTGGTGGTGACGAGCTTCAGAGCGGTGTCGGTGTCTCCGGCGATGCAGTGCGCGACGATGGTGGCCTGTCGGCCGTCCAGGAGTCGTTGCCCGACGCCGCGGTACTGCTGGGCGTGGGCGACCGCCTGGTCCCATTGGCCGGCGCTGATGAGTGCCCGGATGCCCTCGTTCAGGAAGACGCCCCACAGCCATTTACGGACCGTGTGGAGATCATCCTCGGTGTGGGTGAGGCCGTCGAGCGGGAGGCGATGGCCATCGATGTCGGCGGTGCCGCTTGAGCTGACGGCGTGGAAGAGGGTGTTCAGCAGCAGGTAGCCGCGGGCGCCATCGTGGTCGCGGATGGCCAGCCGGGCGAGGTTGACGAGCGGCTCCAGAGCCGAGCGTGCCCGGGAGGCGTCCAGCGGCCAGGCGTGCAGGTAGGCGGCGAAGTGCCGCCAGCACAGCGAGTGGGCCAGAGCGGTGGCGCCGCAGTCGCTGGCGATCAGGGCCGCCTTGTTCAGCGTCTCGGCGGCCAGCGTGAGGTGGCCTTCCTGCGTGCCGTGGGCGGCGGTGTCGGCGAGGTCGCGTAGCTCGGCGATCCGTGCTCTGAGCGGCAGGCACGCCGGCCGGGGCCGGGCGATCAGGGGAAAGCGCTGCGCAGCCTGCTGCAGCGGGGCGTTCATGATGTCTTGCTCCTTGTCTCCTCGATCTGGGCGCCGGTGGGGTCGCACCCGAACACGATCTGTTTGGCGGTGTGGGCGAGGACGGCCTGGGCGGTGTAGGGCAGGCCGAGCCGGTTCCACGCGAAGACGATGTGGTGGGCGAGGACGGCGCGCAGGCCGCGGTGCAGTAGCCCCTTGGTCGCCAGCGCGGCCAGTTTGTAACCGGTGGCATCGAAAGCGGCCGACCAGTTGGCAGCGAACCCCAGAGGTGCGCCGTCACGCAGGAGGGGGCCGGCGTCCACGCTCATCAGCTGCCGCACGCTAGCCTCCAGCGTGTGGCGGCGCTCGGGCGGGATCGGGTGCGGGAGGTCGCGGTGATCGGCTACCCGCCCCCACACGTCGCCCTGCTCGTACCAGTCGAGCCCGGCTGAGCGCAGCAGGGCGGTGCAGAGCAGGATCGACAGTTCGCGGCGGTGCTCGACGCCGGGCGAGGAGGCGAGGTGGGCGAGCAGGTACCGGCTGTCGAGGTGGAAAAGCGCGTGGGCGCATCGCATGGCCTCGCCGCCGCCGAAAGCGTGCGTTTCCGGCTCGTAGAGGACTTCGGTCGCAGTACCAACATGGCCCTGCCGGATGAGGTCGTCCAGGTGGTGCCGAAGGTAGCCATGGGCTCGGCCGCTGCTGGGTACGTAGCGGACCCGCCAGCATGGCGTCTTGCGCGTGAAGAACCAGGAGATGACGATCTGCTCGTCTTCGGCCTGGGCCATTATCGGAGCGAGGTGGGTCACGGCTGTGTGCTCGGCTGTGGCCCAGTCGGGGAAGGCGATGTTGACTTGCCACCACGGGCGGGGATCCATACGGGGTTGCCTCCAGGTCAGGCCATGAGCAGGACGGTGTCCCAGCACGACGTCACAGCGCCGGTGCCGAGGGCGTGCAGGGCGAGCGCGGCCCCCGCGACACCGTCGAGGAGCCCGGTCTGCGGCGCGGTGGGGGAAATCTGCGCGGCGAGCCGGGCGGCGAGGTTGGGAAGTTCGTCGCCGATGCGTGCGGTGCGTGCGTCGGCGGCCATCCGCCAGGCGCAGTGGAGCAGCCCGGCCAAACCGTGGCACAGTCCCCTCTCCGGGAGCCGATCGAGCTGCACGGGGTCGCGCAGGGCGGCCTGCATCGCCTCTTCGGCGGTCTGCTGCCGGGTCTCGTCGGCGAGGGCCAGGCCCGCCAGTTGCTGGGCGCGGGCCGTGCCGCTGATCCCATAGCACCACGACGGGCGGGGGCGTTGCGACGGGTGGACGCGCTGTTCGCGCGCCTGCTCGATGGAGACCGCTCCGGGCCACCACGCGCCGGCGTCGTCCTGTTGCCGCCAGAGGTCGGTCCAGGCGCAGATCCGTTCGATCGCCTCTTTCGCGCCGGCTACGTTCACGTTGCGCAGCGCCGCCAGGGACAGCAGAGCCAGAACCGAGCTGATGCCGTGGGACATGCCAAGGTTGCCGTGCCCATGTGGGTAGTTCGAGCTGGGCTCCCCGTTCGGTGCGACGCTCGTCCACCACGGCGGCAGCTCGCTGCCTGCGGGCAGCGGCTCAGTGAGGCGTACCAGGTAGGACAGCACGTCGCCGGTGATCAGGTGGTCCGGGTGGCGGCGCAGGTGGTAGACGCCCAGGCCGGTCAGCCCGCGAATCAGGTCGAACTCCTTCATCTCGGGCTGTTCACCGCGGTTGATGCGGGCATGCGCTGCCGCCAAGCGGGTGCGGGTGATCGACATGACCGCCTCGTCCAGGCGCTGCAGGATGCTCCGGTAACGGCGTGAGGTGCCTGCGGCCGCGTACGTGGTGAAGGCGAGCGCAGGAGCTCCGAAGAACAGGTTCGCGTTCGCCGCCTTCGTCAACACGCCGGAGATGGCCACTTTCAGCCAGGCGTGCGCCGTGATGGGATCGCCGCGTCCAGAGCGGGCACGCTCGATGTGTAGCAGGGCGATACCGGCCGCCCCGGCCCACAGCGATTGCGGCCAGAGCAGGCCGCTTCCCGGCGGTTGGGCCGCCCACGACTGCGGGGCGGCCAGCGCCGCGGCGACCGCATCCGCGACGCCCAGCGCGTCTGCGTCCGGCTCGGTCATGGCCTGCTCTTCCTGGGGCGGGTGCTCCAGCTCAAGGCGGCGGCGCGCGCCAAATGCAGGCACGCCCGCTCGCTGGCCAGCGACGTACCGGCCATACGGACGTGATGCAGGTGCAGCAGATCCGGCAACACGGCAGCCGGAGGCAGCGTGCCCGCCTTCTCCAGCACGTGACGGTAAGCGGTGAGCGTCTGCCGCCGCCGAGCCCAGCAGGAGACGATTTGCCCACCTGCCAGATGCGCGGCCAGAGCTTCATGATCGTCCGGCCTGGCCAAGCGTATGGCCTGGTCATAGACGGCGCGCTCAGGCGGGGAGGCGTCGGCTTGGGTATGGCGGATGAGCCAGCGCATCGCCGCGGCGGTGTCGCCGAGGAAGGCAGCGGCGATGTCGAGCAGGCTGGCGGCGGTCATGGCGTGCAGGTTGGGCCCTCCTTGAGAGGTGATCGCGATCAACTGGGTGACTGCGGTGGCCGAGTCGGCCGCGAAGTACGTCTCGACCGCGTCCATGGCGGCGGGGCCACCGAAGCGCGTGGCTTCGGGGAAATAGGTGTCCCACTGCACGTGCGCCGTCAGCGCGGCCTGGCGCACTTGCTCGCTCCATACGGTGACGTGGGCGGCGGCGTCGGTGAACCGTTCGACGGGGACCGTGAGGCGGATCCGGAGATGGTGGCCGGGGTCGTGATAGCGCAGGAACCACCATTGGGCGTCGCTGCCTAGCTCATCTGCCAGGCGGGGCAGGTGACGGGTGAGGAGGGCGTCATGCCGGTCGGGGTGGCCGTACAGCTTGAGCGAGATCCGCCCGTGCTGGCCAGGAAGGTGGCCGTGATCGCGGGCGGTCACCTCGCTCGGGAGCTGGGGCGGCTCGGCGGGCCTGCCGGTGACGGCGAGCGGAATCGTGATCTCGTGAGGGAATCCGCCGATCCAGCCGGCCGCGTCCGGGTCTGGAGCGGCACGGAGCACGGCAGTGCCGGCGCGGTCCACCTGGGCGCGCAGCAGGGCGCGGTGCGCGGGTTCACCGAGATTGAGCCGGAGGTGCTGGTCGCCGCCGCCGAGGCAGACCGTCCCAGGCAGCGCCACCGTCGTCCGCCAGGCAGCGAACGCACGGTCCCATTCCTGCCAGTGCGCCGAGGGCGCGGGCACGTCAGCTGCGGTGAGCCGCCAACGGGCAGGCGACAGGATCGTCCGCCGGTAGCGCAGCGCCGGAACGAACGGCAGCGCGGCTGCCGCACCCCAGTGGAAACCGACGCACGGGATCTGCAGCGCGTGCGGCGCTTCGAGAAGGAACCTCACCAGCGGGTGCGTGTGCTGGATCAGGTTGACCGCGTTGAAGATCACCGGTTCGACGGTTTGGCGGCGCGACAGCGACACCAAGTAGATGCCGTGCAGGTCGGCGGTTACGACGAGATCATCCAGCGCGAGCAACTGCGTGCCATCGCCGACGGGGTGGTCGCCGATCGGCAGTACGTGTGCCAGCACCAAGGGGGCGCGGGCGACGTTCTCGGTACTGGTATACGGCGCTGGAGCCGCGAGCTGCACCGCGAGCGCGTCTCGGGTGCCCGTGGGCAGGTTCGCGTACAGGGCGATCATCCGCTGTCGGTCCTCGTCCCCCAACAAGTCCAGAAACCGGCCGGTAATGGTGCCCGCGCTACGCGATACCCCGACGATGACGAGGGTGAAGCGCCCCTCGGCCAACGCCTGGCCGGTGGGCGCGTCAATCCGTACGGTCACCTCGGTGGTGGGCTGTACCGGTGCGTCCGGGGCTGCCGCGCCGAGGCAGGTGATCATGTCGTCGTCGAGCAGGATCTCGCGCTGGCGGCGCATCGCGGCGTTGTGCGCCAGCGCCAGCAGATTGCGGTCGCGGTCGGTCAGCGTCTCACGGCCGGAGGCGTGAGTGTCGTCGCCGTACCCGGGCGGATAGCCGAGCCCGATGTCGGCGTCGACAATCTCCCTCAGCGGGACCAGGGCGCGCAGGCCGTAGCGGTCCAAGAACCGTGCATGCCAGACCACCCACCCCGCGTTGAGCGCCGGGCAGTGAGCCAGGCGGACGAGCGCGGCTGCCGCCTCGGCGGCCTCTGCCGCCACGGCGACGGGCACTGTCACCTCAGCGTCCAGGCGTAGATCGACCGCGAGAGGCGAGCGTGTGGAGCGGTGAATGGCCGCCATCGCGGCCGACGCGCGTGCTCGGTGATCGCCCGCTGTGGCGGCCGGGGCACGATCGTGCTGGGCGAGTTCGTCGGCGATGGCGTGCAAGCCCTTCACGATGTCGGCCACCTCGCCGATCTCGTCCGCTTTCGCGGCGTCCAGCTCCTGCAGGAGATAGCCGAGCGGATCAGGGGTCGTCATCGGCGGGCGCAGACAGGTGAGCAGAAGGCGCTGGGCCACCAGCTCGGCCACGAGCGCGTTGATGACGGTCTCGGGAGTCCGCGGCGAGACGACGGACAATCGATCCATCAGGTCAGCGACCGGGAGCGGATCACGCGCCAGCCGGAGCGCTTCCCGTACCGGCCCGGTGGCGCGCAGGCTCACCTCCCCCGGCGCACCGCCCGCCGCGATGCTGGCGCGATGAGCGAGCACCAGGCGGTCATCCCGCTCGAACACGAGATTGTTGGCCATCACGGTCAGGCACCGCCGGAGCGTCGCCTCGCTTTCCAGCCGCTGAACAACCGCCGAGAGCCACTCTGCCGTGACCCGGGCCACTGGGCGGTGCGCGTCCCCGATGCGTACTGCGGGCAGGTTCGTTGCGGCGCTGAGGCGCGCCGGAGCGACCCCGGCGAACAGGCCGAACGGTGTCGCGCGGCCGGAGGCACGCAGCAGGTAGCGCATCACGGACAGCACAGCCCGACGCACTCCCGCATCAGACATCGGCCGTCCGGCACAGACCCCGCACACCCGCCGCGCCAGATCCGGACTGGCCTGCTCCACTGCCGCCGCGAAGCCCGGCCGTTGCCACGTGTCAGCCAGCCATGCTCGCCATGAGGCGGGCCTCGCCTGCGGCCCGGTCAGGTCCGGCCAAGATCCGGACTGCTGGTCGGGATGCCACGCCGGGGCGCGCAACACCGCAGCGTCGAGGTATCGGTACATGTGCCGCTCCCGAAGTCGGGGGGTGGCCCGGCCGGCCGATGAGTCGCGCCGGCCGGGCGCTTGGGTCAGGCGTCGGACGCCATCAGGCGTGCGGTGACGCCTACGGGCAACTCGTGCACGCGGTTCCGCACGTCGAGTTGCACTGGTCGTCGGTCATCCGAATGAGCTGCTCGGCTGCCACGCCGGATTCGACGAAGGACACGTCCAGGTCCTTCCACTCCTCCGGACTCCAGCCTTCGACGGCCTGGGCTTCGGGCGCGAGAGGCGCGAGCGTTGCCGTACCTCCGATAGTGCGGGCGGTCATGACAGGTACCTCCTTCGTTGGAACGGGTGGGGCTCTCCAGTGCAGTCCTGGGGCAGATCGGCCGCTCTGCCCCAGGTGCCTGGAGGTCTAGGGATAGGTGATGACGACAGTCCCGTGCCGCTTGGTGATGACCCCGGCAGAGGAGGTCGGCGGGGCGGCGGGCTTGGGGATGTACTGGATGGACGCGGCACCGCGCCGGTGGTACTTGTCCGCCCACTGGCGCAGCAACTCCACGTACCGGGCGGCCACGTCCTCGGCCGAGGGCCCGTGAGCGTAGACGCCGCTCTCGAATCCGCCGTTCTGCTCGTCGGGGCGTCTGGTCCGGTAGGCGAAGCTGTCGCCGCTGATCAGGACGGGTACGCCCCGCGCGGTGGAAGGCGCCACCAGTTCCTGATCGATGCGGGCCTGGTCGGCGTGCAGCAGCGCCATGTTCGAGTCGCTGGTGAGCAGGAACAGCGTCTGCTCGTCGGGCATGTCGAACACGGCCCCGGACCAGCGTTCGATTCGCGGCAGGTGCAACGCCCTGCGCAGCGCCTCCGCGTCAACGTTGAGGTCCTCGTCGTCGAGGCACACCACCACGCCGTCATCGATCGTGACGGTCCGCTCGGTGTGCGTGCCAGCCCCCTGGACCGGCACGAAGGAGCACAATCCGTAGTTGCGGCTGATCAGCCCCGACGCGTCGCGGGCGAAGACGATCCAGCGGGTCGTCCCTTTGAACCGGAGCGGGACGACGATCCGGCCATCGTCGGCGAGCTGTTCCAGCCACGCCGGCGGGATGTCCCAGAAGCCTGCCGTGCCGATCACCCTGTCGAGAGGTGCCGCTTCCGGCACGCCCCGCTCCGCGTCACCCTGCACCACGTTCACGTGGTGGTAGCCGGCTTCGTCGAGGAAGGTGCGGGCCCGCTCGACGATGTCCAGGTCGATGTCCACAGTGGTGACGCGCCCGCTGTCACCGACGAGCTCGGCGATCAGCGCCGCGTTGTAGCCGCCGGAACCGTACTCGCACACGTGCATGCCGGGTTTGATCTCGGCCGCTTCCAGCATGGTGGCTTGGAGGTGGGCGGCGGAGACGACGCTGCGATGCCTGCCGCCGTTGTCGCCCGGTTTGACGACCGGCGCGTTGTCCGGGGCGTAGGCGGTCTCCAGCGGCACGCCCGGCGTGAACAGGTGGCGCGGCACGGTGGCGACGGCCGCCGCCACGGCGTCGGACTGGATCGCCCCTTGCTCGCGGAGCTCTCGGACAAGGGCGGCTCGCAGGTTTGCGGCTTCCTCAGCGTCGTTGTCGGTGGTCACGTCGGTCACGAGTAGTCCTTTTTTCTTGTTGTGATGGGCAACTGGTCGATGGTGGCTGTTCGCGGGCCGGGCCCACGGGTTAGCCGCGCCGTCCATTCAGGAGGAAGGTGTCGGGATCCGGTCTTTCCCCGCGGCGCAGATGTTCGCCGCGGTGGGCTTCGGCGAGGGCGATGTAGACGTCGAGGGCCTGGCGATAGCGGCCGCGTCCGGTCTCTTCGTAACCGCTGTCACCGGCGGAGCGCAGCACGAAGAACTGGCCGCCCTCGGCGGCCCACTCATACAGGCCGCAGCAGGAGGTGTGGGAGACCCGGAGCACGCTGCCCGGTGTGTACGGCTCCCACACGAACGCAGGCGCCGACTCCTGCTCGTCTTGCTTCGGCTCAACCGTCACGGGTTGGCGGGCTCTGGCTGCCATCGTCTGCTCTTTCCACCGGGGCATGACTGTCTTCTGCGATGGGGTGAGCAGTAAGAACAAGGTGGCAAGCACCGGCGCCAGCGGGCGACGTACCGGCCGTGAGGGCGAGGATCGAGAGTGCGCAACCGGCGTCCATGGCGTGACCTTCCCGGCAGGTGTCCCGGCGTTGTACGCCCAGAGGGGGTGAGGGAGGCGGCCAGACGGCCGCCCAGATCCGCCTCCCTCGGTCCCGGCCGCGGGTTGGGCAGCGCCTGGTGAAAGGACGCCTTGGGGAAGAGATGCCGGCCGGGGGTTGGAGCTCGCAGCCCACGTCGGACAGGAGCTCCGCGTGGACTGCGAGTTGTAGGCGGGGCGGACCCTGACAGTGCTTCGATTCTGGACATGGGTCCGCGCCGGAGTGCGCGGCCGGCGATGGATGAACCGTCCTCGACCGGCCGCGCCAAGACGTGGCGGCGTAGCATTCCCGACTGCGCACCGGATCGCCTGCCTGGCCACGTCTCGTCTTGTCACCTGAACACCTCCGTCAGGTAGTCAGGGAGTCGGTGGACGACGACCGTGAGCGGGCGCACCGGAGCGGCCTCGACCGCAGCGAGGAACAGCTCCTGGTCGACGTCGAGGATGCGCTGCCATACTTTGCGGGCGCTCTTGCCCTCGACCGGGGTGGCGATGACGTGGTCGTACATGGGGTAGGCCGTGAATACGCGGCGATACGGCTCCCACATCACCAGCCACCGGTAGCGGCACCAGCGCTCCACGTCTTGCGCCAGGCAGCGGGCCTTGTCGTTGCTCAGCTTGCTTGACACTCTGACGCCTGGGGAAGCCGCGTTGGATGCGGCCGGCCTGGCATGAGAAGGCACGCCTGGACCCGCCGTCGGGGCTTTGGAGTTGGTGCCGGGAACCGTATCTGAGGGGCTCATCGAAATCTCACGTCCGGGTTGGGTGGTACGGCTGCGCGTCCCTCCGATCACGTGCAGTCGCTATGCGGTAGTACCATGATGGATTTCTTGTAACCGGTGCTGAAGGCAATCGACGTGGTCATCTGAATTGACCACACGACCACAGGCGACCAATACAGGAGTTCGAATCATGAATACCGGTGCTCCTGAATCAGACCCGGCTCTAACCGCCTGGCTGCGCCTAGGCTCAGAGATGCGACGTATCCGCGAGATGCACCGTCTCAGCTTGCAGGCCGTGCAGGCCCAGACCAGTGACGATCGCTCCAACCTGGCCAAATGGGAGACAGGGAGGCGAAAGATTCCCGAGGATGCGATGCGTTGAGGCGCCCGGCCAGTTCCGGACATGGTCCCAAATGCGCCTATATGCCTGACTTTATCA
>NZ_JBHSPA010000123.1:0-24804 GCF_042656245.1 Nonomuraea insulae | reverse complement strand
GGTGGAACCAGGTGAGGATGTCGTCGGCGAGGTGGGGGTGTGTTTCGTCGAGGTGGAGGTCGAGGGTGGCGGGTGGGGTGATGTGGGCCCAGGCGGCGAGGTGGCCGTCTGGGGTGTGCCAGAGGGTGGTGTGGGCGGGGTTGGGGGTGGTGGTGTGCTGGTGGTGGGTCCAGGCGAGGTCGCCGATGTGCCAGAGGGTGGTGGGGGTCCATAGGCGTTGGGTGAGGTGGTGCATGGCGGGTAGGTGGGCGGGGGCGGTCATGGGGTGACGGTAGCCGGGGGTGGGACCCCAGTTAAGGGGATTTTTGGGGCAAAGCGGGTCAATTGGGGCTGGTCAGGGCCGATTTTGCGACGAATCGTCACGAGCAGTGGAAGATTCGTGTCAGCATCGATGACATGTATGGGTCATATGGGACTGCCGTAAATGCCTGTGACTGGCTGTCCGCCCGGTAGTCCCGCGCCCCTCCCCCTGCCTGGAAAGAAGTCCCGCGTTGCGTATCTTGCTGCTGTGCTCCTCCTTCAACGGCCTGACCCAGCGTGCCTGGCTGGAGTTGCGGCGGGCCGGTCACGACGTGAGCATCGAGCTGGCCCTGTCGGCTGAGGCGATGGTGGAGGCGGCCGAGCTGGCCAAGCCGGATCTGGTGATCTGCCCGTTCCTGAAGGATCGGGTGCCGTCGGCGTTGTGGCGGGCGCACCGTACCGTGATCATTCATCCGGGGCCGCCCGGGGACCGGGGGCCGTCGTCGCTGGATTGGGCGATCTTCGACGCCGAGGCGGAGTGGGGTGTGACGGCGCTGCAGGCGGTGGAGGAGATGGACGCGGGCCCCATCTGGGGTTTCCGGACGTTCGCGATGCCGGAGGAGGCGCCGCGCAAGTCGGCGTTGTACAACGGGCCGGTCGCGGACGCGGCGGTGGAGCTGGTGGCGGAGGTGGCGGCCAAGGCGGGTGACGCCTCGTTCGTGCCGGAGCCGCTGGACTACCGCTCCCCCGAGGTCCGGGGGCGGTTGCGGCGGGCGATGCGGCATGCCGACCGGGAGTTCTCGTGGTCGGAGTCGACGGAGGAGATCCTGCGGCGGGTGCGGGCGGCCGATGGGTCGCCGGGCGGGCGGGCGCGGTTGTGTGAGCTGCCGGTGCGGGTGTTCGACGTGTACCGGGGTCCTGAGCTGTCCGGTCCTGCGGGGCAGGTGGCGGGGCGGCGTGAGGGCGCGGTGCTGGTGCACACCGGTGACGGGACGGTGTGGGTGGGGCATGTGCGGCTGGAGCAGGAGGGCGCGATCAAGCTGCCGGCGGCGATGGCAATGGGTGAGCGGGTGGCGGGGGCGCCGGAGCGGTCGGGTTACAGCGAGATCACCTATGACCGCAGTGAGGGTGTGGGGGTGGTGAGTTTCGACTTCTACAACGGGGCGATGTCGACCGAGCAGTGCCGGCGGCTGGCCTCGGCGCTGCGGTACGCGGTGGCGCAGGATACGCGGGTGCTGGTGGTGCGGGGCGGGGAGGTGTTCTCCAACGGCATTCATCTGAATGTGATCGACGCGGCGCGGCATCCGGAGCTTGAGGCGTGGATGAACATCAATGCGATCAACGCGGTGTGCCGGGAGATCGTGGGGTGCACGAGTCAGCTGGTGGTGGCCTCGATCGGGGGTAACGCGGGTGCGGGCGGGGTGATGATGGGCCTGGGCGCGGATCGGGTGGTGGTGCGGGATTCGGTGGTGCTGAATCCGCATTACCGGACGATGGGGTTGTTCGGGTCGGAGTTCTGGACGTATGTGCTGCCGCGCCGGGTGGGTGCGGAGCGGGCGCGGCGGTTGACGCAGGAGGCGTTGCCGATCGGGGCGGTGGAGGCGGTGGAGTTCGGGCTGGCCGACAAGGCTCTGAGCGGGTCGCGGCTGGATTTCGAGCGGCGGGTGCTGGAGTACGCGGAGCGGCTGGCGGCTGATCCGGGTTATGATCGTTTGCTGGCGGGGCGGCGGCAGGTGCGGGAGGTCGATGAGCGGCGTAAGCCGCTGGACGCCTATCGGGCCGAGGAGCTGGCGGAGATGAGCCGCGACATGTTCGATGACCAGAATGGTTTCCGGGCGGCGCGGCGGGGGTTCGTGCATAAGGTGAAGGCTCAGGCGACTCCGGAGCATCTGGCGAGTCTTCGGGAGTTGTCCGGCGCGTCGGCCCCTTCAGGCACGGAAGCATCTCATATGTGAGATATGGTCTGCTGTTGTGGCAGATGATTACCTTGTGCGGATCGGCCGGCTGATCCGGGACGCGCGTCAGCATCGTGGTTGGACGCAGCTGCAACTGGCTGACGCTCTGGCGACGAGTCAGAGCGCGGTGAACCGGATCGAGCGCGGCAATCAGAACATCAGTCTTGAGATGATCGCCCGGATCGGTGAGGCGCTCGACAGTGAGATCGTCTCGCTCGGCTATGCGGGGCCGATGCATCTGCGGGTGGTGGGCGGCCGGCGATTGTCGGGCAGCATCGATGTCAAGACGTCGAAGAACGCGTGCGTGGCGCTGCTGTGCGCGTCGTTGCTGAACTCCGGCCGCACGATCTTGCGGAAGGTGGCGCGGATCGAGGAGGTGTACCGGATCCTGGAGGTGCTGGCCTCGATCGGGGTCCGGGCGCGGTGGATCAACGAGGGCAGTGATCTGGAGATCGTGCCTCCGGCGCGGCTGGAGCTCGAGGCGATGGACACCGAGGCCGCTCGCCGTACCAGGAGCGTGATCATGTTCCTGGGGCCGCTGATGCACCGTACCGAGCAGTTCCAGATCCCGTACGCGGGCGGCTGCGACCTGGGCACCCGTACGGTGCAGCCGCACATGTCGGCGCTGAAGCACTTCGGGCTGGACATCACCGCGACCGGCGGGTTCTATCACGCGCGGGTGGATCGGGCGGTGGCGCCGTCGCGGCCGATCGTGCTGACCGAGCGCGGCGACACGGTGACGGAGAACGCGTTGCTGGCGGCGGCGCGGCACGACGGGGTGACGGTGATCCGTAACGCCTCCTCCAACTACATGGTGCAGGACCTGTGCTTCTTCCTGGAGCAGCTCGGGGTGCGGGTGGAGGGTGTCGGGACGACGACGCTGACGGTGCACGGCCTGCCGTTCATCGAGCGTGATGTCGACTACTCCCCCTCCGAGGATCCGGTGGAGGCGATGAGCCTGCTGGCGGCGGCGGTGGTGACCTCTTCTGAGCTGACGATCTGCCGGGTGCCGGTGGAGTTCCTGGAGATCGAGCTCGCGGTGCTGGAGGAGATGGGCCTGGACCACGATCGGGGCCGGGAGTACGCGGCGGCCAACGGGCGTACGCGGCTGGTGGACCTGACGGTGCGGCCCTCGAAGCTCACCTCCCCCATCGACAAGATCCATCCGATGCCGTTCCCCGGCCTGAACATCGACAATGTGCCGTTCTTCGCGGCGATCGCCGCCGCGGCGCAGGGTTCGACGCTGATCCACGACTGGGTCTACGACAACCGGGCCATCTATCTGACGGAGCTGACGCGGCTGGGGGCGTCGGTGAAGCTGCTGGATCCGCACCGGGTGCTGGTGGAGGGGCCGACGCGGTGGCGCAGCGCGGAGATGATGTGCCCGCCGGCGCTGCGGCCGGCGGTGGTGGTGCTGCTGGCGATGATGGCGGCCGAGGGCACGTCGGTGCTGCGCAACGTGTATGTGATCAACCGTGGTTATGAGGATCTGGCCGAACGGCTGAACGCGCTGGGGGCCAGGATCGAGACCTTCCGCGACATCTGAGGGTTGTTGTCGGTGCGGGCCGCTACCGTCATCCCTGGATGTCGTCGTTGGAGGGGGTGGCCGGTGCGGCCTGCGGAGCTCGACCGGTTGACGGTGGCGGAGGCGGCGGACCGCTATGTGGAGCTGGTGCGGGCCAAGACGCTGACGGGGGCGTTGTCGCCGTCGACGGCGGAGGTCTACGCGCGGGATGTGGCGACGCTGGTGGAGCTGGCCGGTGAGGCGGTGGTGCTCGACGACCTGACCGGGGCGGATGTGGATGCGATCCTGCTGGCCTTCGCCCGCCGTCCCGACGGCCGTCTGCGGGAGGGGACTGTCCGGGAGGCGGGTGCGGGGCCGGGGCAGTCGCCGTCGTCGCAGGCGCGCTTCCGGCGTTCCATCTCGGCGTTGTTCAAGCATGCCGCTCTGGCCGGGTGGGTGCAGATCAATCCGATGACGCGTTCCACGGTGACGGCCAAGCAGCGGGGCGGGTTGCGGGCGGAGCGGCGGGCGCTGACGCGGGAGCAGGCGCAGGGGCTGATCGGGGCGGCGCGGGCTCTTCCTGAGGAGGCGCCGGAGCAGGGCGGGCGGCGTGACCAGCGCACGGGGCTGCGTGACGCGGTGATCGTGCTGCTGCTGGCCACCATGGGGCCGCGGGTGTCGGAGCTGGTGCGAGCGAATGTGGAGGATTTCTTCACCAACGACGGGGTGCTCTACTGGCGGATCTTCGGCAAGGGCGGGCGTACCCGGGATGTGCCGTTGCCTGATGACGTGGCGCTGGTGCTGCGCGAATACCAGGCGCGTGAGCGGCCTGCGGTGCAGGACAAGGCGTTGCTGCTGTCGTGGCGGGGGCGGCGGCTGGCGCGCGGGGACGTGCAGGCGGTGATCGATCGAGTGCAGGCCCGGGTGGCGCCGGACCAGCGGCGGACGGTGACGCCGCACGGGCTGCGCCACACGACGGCGACGCATCTGCTGGCCGACGCCGTCGACATGGACGCGGTGCGGCGGGTGCTGGGGCACAGCGACCTGTCGACGCTGGGGCGTTACCGCGATGAGCTGCCGGGTGAGCTGGAGGTGGCGATGCGGTCCCATCCGCTGCTGCGTGACCGGCCGCCGTCCTGAAGCCGCCGTCCTGAGGCCCCTCCTGAGGCCCCTCCTGGGGCGCGCTCAGGGGTGGCTTGCCGGGTGTCTCAGTGGGTGCCTCAGTGGGCCTCAGTGGCCGGCGCCTGGTGCGGGGGCACCTCGTGCGGGGGCCGCGGGGTGGGCGCCCTGGTCCAGCTCCTCGAACAGGGCCGCGGCGCGGCCGGCGGTCGCCTGGGCGCGGCGGCCGGTGCTGAGCAGGCCCAGGGCCAGGATGCCGGCGCCGAGGGCGAGCACGAGCCACCACACGCCGTGTTCGGCGCTGCTGTAGGCCGCCGCGCCGCCGGCCAGTGACGGGCCCGCGATCGCGCCGGACACGGCGACGCCCAGGGTGGTGCCCGTCTGCCGGCCGGCGGAGGCCAGGGAGGTGGCCAGCCCGGCCATCGAGCGGGGCATGCCGGAGACCGCCGTGTTGGTGATCGGCGGGTTGACGGTGCCCAGGAAGATCCCGTACAGCAGGCAGATGGCGAGCACGGCCGCCAGCGGGGTGGCCGGGCCGAGCCACAGCGACGCGGCGCCGCCCAGCGCCAGCGCGGTGCCCGCGGTGAGAAGCGGCAGCCGGGGGCCGCGCGTGCCGACCATGCGGCCCGTGAGCGGGGACAGCAGCAGCACCGGCAGGCCGACCGGGAGCATGCACAGCCCGGCCGCCAGTGCCGGCAGGCCGCGTACGTCCTGCAGGTACTGGGTGGTCACGAACAGGAAGGCGTTGAAGGCGCACAACGCGAACAGCGCCATGAGGATCGCCGAGCTGAACGGCACGCTGCGGAACAGGCGTAGTTCCAGCAGCGGGTCGGCGCGGCGCGGTTCGTAGCCGAGCAGGGCCACGGTGGCCAGGGCGGCGACGGCGAGCAGGGTGAGGATGAGCGGCGAGGTCCAGCCCAGTTCCCGGGATTCGATGATCGCGTACGTGAGGGTGCCCAGCACGACGATGACCAGGCCCTGGCCTACGGGGTCGGGGCGGCGTGCCCGGCCGGCGCGGGACTCGGGCACGAACAGGGCGGTGCAGACGATGGCGGCGGCCACGATCGGCACGTTGACCCAGAAGATGGAGCGCCAGCCGAGGCCGTCGACGAGGGCGCCGCCGAGGATGGGGCCGAGCGCGAGCGCCAGGCCGGACACCGAGCCGAACACGCCGATGGCCCTGGCTCGTTCGGCGGGGTCGGTGAAGGTGCTGGCGGTGATCGCCATCGCCACCGGGTTGAGCATCGTGCCGCCGACGGCCTGCAGGGCCCGGGCGGCGATGAGCCAGCCGATGCTCGGGGCCAGGGAGCACAGCAGTGAGCCGAGCCCGAAGGCGGCCAGGCCGATCTGGAAGACGCGGCGGCGGCCGGCGCGGTCGGCGGTGGATCCGGCCAGCAGCAGGAAGCCGGCCAGGACCAGGGTGTAGGCGTCGACGGTCCATTGCAGGCCGGACACCGAGGCGTGCAGGTCGCGGCGGATGGCCGGCAGGGCGACGTTGACGATGGAGATGTCCATCACCACGACGATCATGCTGGCGCAGCAGATGGCGAGCACGAGGTAGCGGCGGCGGCTGAGCTCGCCGGGGGTGTTCATGCGGGGTTCGCCTGGTGGGGTGGTGGTGGCAGGGGTCAGGGCGTTCATGACTATGGACGGTAGGAATGAGAGCGCGCTCGAAGTCAAACGGGCCACGCGCCGGGCGGGCGATCCCGGTGTTCGGGCGCGGGCCTGCGATGGCGCGTTCAGAGGGGGGCGTTCAGAGGGGGCGTTCAGAGGCGCGGGCGGAGGGCCCGGGGTGCCCGCGCCGGTGTTCGCGTGCCGGTGTTCGTCCTGGTGTGTGTCAGAGGCGGCGGTGCAGGAGCATGCCGGGCCAGTGGCCCACGGTGAAGGGGGCCAGGCGGGTGAAGCCGCAGGATTCGTAGTAGGCGACCAGGCGGCCGTCGTCGCCTGCGTAGCAGTCGACGCGCAGCAGGGCGGTGCCGCGGGCGCGGGCCTCCTGGGCGGCCCAGTCGAGCAGGGCGCGGCCGACGCCGCGGGTGGCGTGGCGGCGGTCGGTAACCAGGGCCTGGACGTACAGTTCCGGTTCGGTGGCCGGGGTGACGTAGTCGTGGGCGGCGCCGACGGAGATGCAGCCGGTGGGGTGGCCGTCCTGTTCGGCGATGCGCAGGCCGCCGCCGGCCAGCCAGGTGGCGACCTGCTGGGTGCGCTCGGGGTGGCCGGTGAACGGTTTGACGCCCCATTGGCCGGTTCGTCCCTGGGCGGTCAGCCAGGCGACGGCACTGTCGAACATGGCCAGGACGACGGGGACGTCACCGTCGCGTCCGGGGCGAATGTGCATGAGGGTTCAGCCGTTCTGTGGTGGTGCTCATCGTGCGGTGCGGTGCGGTCGTCACGGTACGGGGCCGCGGCCTGGCCGTCAGGGCCGGGGCCAGTACTGGTGCTGGTGTGTCAGGTCTTGTCCTTCAGGGCGCTGCCCTTCTTCCACTGGGAGAACGACATCTGCCAGTAGCCCCAGCCGTTGTTCCACTCCAGTTCGCGTTTGGTGCCGGTGATGTCGACGACGTCGCCCCGCTGGAAGTGGTCGTAGAACCATTTGGCCTGGTCGGGGCGGGCGTTGACGCAGCCGTGGCTGACGTTGCGTACGCCCTGGGCCCAGAGGTTGTTCTTGGCGTGGACGTATTCGCCGGAGTTGGAGATGCGCACGGCGTGGTCGATCATGACGTCGTAGTAGCCGGGGTCGCCCTTCTTGCGGCCTGGGGAGATCATGCGGACGGGGTTGCCGCGTTCCATGGTGAGGTGGACGCCGGAGGTGGTGGTGTATTCGCGGGTGGTGGCCATGCCGGCGCTGATGCGCATGTTCAGGACGCGTTTGCCGTCCTTGTAGACGTACATCATGTGTTTGGCGGCGTCGACCTTGCTGATCTGCTTGGCGCCGATCTTGAGGTCGGCGGTGTAGTCCTTGACGCCGTAGAGGCCCTTGCCGGCTTTGATGCCGGTGATGTTGGCGTTGAAGGTGACCTTCTGGTGGGCGGGCCAGTATTTGGCGGTGCGGTAGATCACGACGGTGTCGTTGATCCAGCGCCAGGCGCCGTCGACGGGCTTTTCCGCCTCGACCTTCAGGGTGCGTTCGATGGTGGCCTTGTTGGTGACGGGCTGGTTGAAGGTGACGATGATGGGGGCGCCGACGCCGAGGGTTTCGCCCTTGGCGTTGGGGGTGACGTCGGCCACCTGCAGGGCGCGTTCGGGTTTGGCGGTGGTGAAGGTGCTGGTGGCGGTGGTCACACCGGCGGTGGCGGAGACGTTGTAGCTGGTGGAGGGCTTCAGTGCCGTCTTGGAGGTCCAGCGGGTCTTGTCGGTGTTGTATTTGCCGTCGAGGTGTTCGCCGTCGGCTTCGACGGTGACGTCGTCCAGGGCCGCGCCGGCGGCTGCGACGACGATCTTCTTCTCGGGGCTGACCTTGCTGGTGCCTTCGGCGGGGGTGATGGTGACGGTGGGGGCCTGGGGGGTGGCCACGGTGGTGCCCTCGGGTGTGTCGGGGTCGGCCGGGCCGGCGGTGCCTGCGTTGGAGCAGGAGGCGGTCAGGGCAGCCGCGGTGAGCAGCGCGAATGCGGTGGCGAGTCGCCTCCGTGCGGGCGCAACGTTCAAGACTGTCCTCTCCCCAAGGGCACCAAAAGGCACCCCAAAAACCTTAATGCTCCCACATGTAAGACGCGGAATCCTTTGAGAGAGTTCGATCACATTTCAATTACTTATTGGCGGGCGGCGCTGGTCAGGCGATGGGTCAGGCCGGTGTGCCGGCGCCCCGCTCCCCTGGTGCGTACGGCCTGCGCCAGCGCTCGCCGGGAGCCGACGATGACGACGAGTTTCTTGGCCCGGGTGATGGCGGTGTAGAGGAGGTTGCGCTGCAGCATCATCCAGGCGCTGGTGGCCAGGGGGATGACGACGGCGGGGTATTCGCTGCCTTGGGAGCGGTGGATGGAGACGGCGTAGGCGTGGGCGAGTTCGTCGAGTTCGTCGAAGGCGTACTCGACGGATTCGTCCTCGTCGGTCAGGACGGTGAGTTTGTGTTCGTCGGGCCGGATGTCGGTGACGATGCCGACGGTGCCGTTGAATACCCCGGCGGTGCCTTTGTCGTAGTTGTTGCGTAGTTGGGTGACTTTGTCGCCGACGCGGAAGACGCGGCCTCCGTACCGGCGTTCGGGCATGCCGTCGCGGGCGGGGGTGAGGGCTTCCTGCAGGGCTGTGTTGAGGGCGCCGGCGCCGGCGGCGCCGCGGTGCATGGGGGCCAGGACCTGTACGTCGCGGCGGGGGTCGAGGCGGAAGCGGCGCGGGATGCGGCGGGCGACGACGTCGACGGTGAGGGCGGCGATCTCCTCCGGCTCCTCGCAGGGGAACAGGAAGAAGTCCTTCATGCCCTCCAGGACGGGGTGGCGGCCGGTGTTGACGCGGTGGGCGTTGACGACGACGCCGGACTCCTGGGCCTGGCGGAAGATCTGCGTCAGCCGTACGCGGGGGACGTCGTCGGCGGCGAGCAGGTCTTTGAGCACTTCGCCCGCGCCGACGGAGGGCAGCTGGTCGACGTCGCCGACGAACAGCAGGTGGGCGCCGGGGGCGACGGCCTTGACGAGCTTGTTGGCCAGCAGCAGGTCGAGCATGGACGCCTCGTCGACGACGACGAGGTCGGCGTCGAGGGGGTTGTCGCGGTCGAAGGTGGCCTCCCCGCCGGGCCGCAGCTGCAGCAGGCGGTGCACAGTGGTGGCCTCGTGCCCGGTCAGCTCGGCCAGGCGCTTGGCGGCGCGGCCGGTGGGGGCGGCCAGGATGACGCGGGCGCGTTTGGCGCGGGCCAGCAGCACGATCGACCGTACGGTGAAGCTCTTGCCGCAGCCGGGCCCGCCGGTCAGGACGGCGACCTTCTGCGTCAGCGCCAGGCGCACGGCCTGGCGCTGCTCGGTGGCCAGCTCGGCGCCGGTCTGGGCGTGCAGCCAGGTCTCGGCGCGTTCCCAGTCGACGTCGGTGAAGGCCTTGAGCCGGTCGTGCCCGCCGTGCAGGAGGGTGAGCAGGCCGGAGGCGAGCGCGGACTCGGCGCGGTGGAAGGGCGGCAGGTAGACGGCCGGTACGAGGTTGTCGCCCGCGGGGATCTGCTCGCGTACGGCGCCTTCGCCGGCGACGAGCTCTTCCAGGCAGGCCGAGACGAGGTCGGCTGGCACCTCGAGGATCTTGACGGCGTCGGCGACGAGGTTGGGGGCGGGCAGGTAGCAGTGGCCGTCGTCGGCGGCCTGCGACAGGGTGTAGCGCAGGCCGGCCTTGACGCGTTCGGGGCTGTCGTGCGGGATGCCGACGGCCTGGGCGATGGTGTCGGCGGTCTTGAACCCGATCCCCCACACGTCGTCGGCCAGCTGGTACGGGCGGCTTCTGACGACGGAGACGGAGGTGTCGCCGTACTGCTTGAAGATGCGCACCGCGATGGAGGTGGACACGCCGACTCCCTGAAGGAAGATCATCACCTCTTTGATGATCTTCTGTTCGTCCCAGGCGGCGGCGATCATCTTGGTGCGTTTGGGGCCGAGTCCGGGCACTTCGACCAGGCGTTCCGGCTGCTGTTCGATGACGTCGAGGGTGTCGGTGCCGAAGTGGTCGACGATCCGCTCGGCCATCTTGGGGCCGATGCCCTTGATCAGGCCGGAGCCGAGGTAGCGGCGGATGCCCTGCACGGTGGCGGGCAGCACGGTGGTGTAGGACCACACCTCGAACTGGCGGCCGTAGCGGGGGTGGGAGGTCCAGCGGCCCTGTAGCCGCAGCGACTCGCCGACCTGCGCGCCGAGCAGGGGCCCGACGACGGTCAGCAGGTCGGCGCCGGTGCGTTCGGTGGCGACCCGGGCGATGGTGTAGCCGGTCTCCTCGTTGGCGTAGGTGATGCGCTCAAGTACTGCGTTCAATTCGGTAGCGATTTTTTCGGAACCCGCGTCCGGGGTCCTCTCGGCCTTCCCCACGCGGATGAGACTAGGGCAGATCTTCATGAGCGCGACACCTTCCGCGAGCCGCTGGACGAGCGATCCATCGTCGAGACGTGACCTCTTCTCCCCCCCTCCCGAACCCGGCCTGTCTCGCATCGCGCGGGCAAAAGCGCTTGCGTCCGCCGGCCGGCTCAGTGACCCTCCTCAGCGCCCCCACTCGGGTCCGTGTCACCAGCCCGGGCCATGTTGGCTCGTCGGGCTTGCGCTCGGCCTCGGGGTCGTCCTCGGTGAGGGTGGCCAGGTCAGTGAAGGCGTTTGCGATGAGGTCGACGGTGAGGATGACGCGGCGCGGTAAGTGCCGGCTACGGCGCCCGATCACGACGGGCACGGTGACCCGGACGCAACGCCGCATCGCGGACACGGGTGACGCTCGACCTCATCAGCGTCATGGGCGCGTTCCTCGCCGGTAGCGGACACGCTAACGACCCTGCGGGCCCTCGTCAGGTGTCCGCCCTGGCCTGCGGGGAGGAGCTTGCCGTACGAAACGGTTCCGTTGCGGGTGCATCTCTCGCACCATGGGTCTCTGGGCGCGAGGCTGCGTCCAAGCGTGGGTCAGTCGTTGGTGACCCAGTCCATGTGTTCGATCCAGTGGGTGAGCAGCGCCCGATCCCCCTGCAGTTCCAGCGTGGGAGTCGCGTCCAGTGGGCGACGCCTGCTGATCACGAGCAGGAGCTCGACGGCTGGGCCGCTTACCACGACGTCCGCCTTGGTGTGCGTGCGCTCCAGCACGACCATGTCCTGTTCCCGGCGTGCCACCCACTCCCCCGGCGCGTCGGTTGCGTGGAAATGCAGAGTCTGACCGCCCCCGCGCATCGCATTGGCGAAGCCCGGCTTGTTCTCCCAATAGCCGCGGGAAGTAATCGTGTCCAGCCAGTCCTCGAGGGCCGCGACGGCAAGCTCCGGCGCCAACTCGTACCGCATGCCGAGCGCCGCAGCCGCGTCCGCGCGATGTACGCAAGCCTCGGCGAACAGCCGACGTGACCAGAACGGCACGCCTGCGGCTCCGCCCGACGGATCCCACACCGGCGTGTCGTCGGCGACCGATGCGAACGCCTGACTCGCCTCGGCCGCGCCGTCGCTCAGCCAGGCGCGCCACTGGCTCGAATCGGTCGGACCCGGAACGTAGCCGGCGAACGCCTTGCTCGGTTCGGTCATCTGCTCGCCCACGAGCATCGTCACCATACGCTGTGTCCCGCCGACATGGTCGACAAGATCGGCCAGCGTCCACTTCGGACATGTCGGCACCGGGGCCGCCGCATCCCTGCCGTGCACCCAATCGGCAAACGTGCTCGTCTGCTCGACAATGGCCTTCGCATACGCGGATGTGTCCATCGCTGCACCTCCAAGTGCTTTGTGATCTACCCGAGGTTCGCGGGCCAGGTCACTCAATGCCGACCGCCAGTCGGTGTCGACGACCAGGGGCCCGTGGTATCCGCACTTCGGGGGGTCAGGTCATCTTGCTTTGGCCTCCGTCGATGACGTTGTCGGCGCCGTTGATATTACGGGCTGTGCCGGTGGCGAGGAATAGGACGATGGCGGCGACCTCGTCGGGTTCGGTGAGTCGTCCGGTGTTGAAGCCGGCCTTGGCGGGGGAAGCCCGCCTTGGCGGGGAAGCTGCTCCGCATCGAGGCCGGCCTGCATCAGCCGCGCGCGGCGAACCTGGCCGCTCTCATGCCCGGCGTCACCAGGAGCGGGCGCACCGTCGTGTTGGACGCCGAGACCATGACGGCCGCCTACGGCAGCGCCTATCCAGTGTGAGCAGGGCTGCAACACCACCCCCGTGACGTCGCGCCACTCCTTGGCCTGACGCACATCGATGCCCGCCGCGGACGCCTCAACGACCGGTAAGGCCAGGTGAGCGGCCTCGAACTCCGCGGACGCGATGAGGGCGCAAGCCGAAGCCTGCGCCATGGTCGCCGGCCACATCGGGCGTGAATTGCCGGCCCCCATGTCGAACCGCTTGGCGATGTCGGTGTTGTCCTTCGGGGCGCCCTCTCGGGTGGACGCGACTCTCTGACGCGGCCATCGCTTACCCGTAATGGGAGGACCGCCTTCTGTCTCGACAGGTAAAGGCGATGCATCCGGAAAGGTATGCGATCGAACAATAAACGCGGTCGACGGTCAGCCTTCCCCAATAAGTGAATTGGCGAGACATTGATTATCGTTGACTCGCTCTGAGAAATCCTGCGATAGACTTCATTATTGCTTCCCGCATCTTGTGGGGCTGCGATAAGAGCAGCGAGGGGAATCGTAATGTCGAAACCCAAGACCTGCCTGAAGTCGATCGCCGCATCATTCCTGGTTTTCACCGTTCTACCGCCCCCGTTCGCGGGCGCGGAGAGTAGCCGTGATCGGGGTCCTGACACCTGGATCACCAACAAAATCACAGGCGGGCAGCTCTTCGTCGACATACCGCGCGGATGTCGCTATAACGTCGAGAATCCTGATTGCGTCCTCGGCTCACGCGTTCGGCTGGGTGCCCGAATCGGCGGCAACTACCACGCCTTCTTCTTCGAGAACGCGCCCGGCGGCGGCTGGGACCAAATTAAATGGATCGAGCTGAAGGGCACGAAATGCCTGGATGTGGCAGGTGACGGTAAGGCTAATGGCACCGCCGTAGTTCTGAGGGACTGTAATAGAGGCCTCAACCAGCAGTGGCGGACGGATATGTTCTACGCGGGCCCTCACAAGGGTTTCAAAATTCTCGTAAGCATCAGCAGCGGTAAGTGCCTCGACGTCGCAAACGGGGCGTACCCTGACTGGCCGCGTCCCGATGCTCCCCTGCAGATATGGGACTGCTTCCATCCCACCGAGCTGAGGAAGGCTGCGAATCGTGTCAATCAAGTCTGGGAGTACCGGGGAAGGTAGTGCTCTGCGGACGAGATGAACGCTTGCGAACGGCGACCCGGTAGAAGCGCGTCGGGTCGCAGAATGGGAGACGGCCCTCAACGCCGGCGTTGGTGACCTTCAGGCCTTCCGAGTGGATCCGCTCGGCGAGCAGCGGGCACGCCTGACCGATCTCGGCCTGCGCCTTGTGCGGCATCTCGATCACCTGGACCACGTGGTTCGCGGCCAGCGCCGGAATGTCGGCCTCGACCCGCTCGATCCCGGGGTGTTCGGCGGCCTCGCGCGCGCACCGCAGGTCCCGCGATTTCGGGTCCATACGGACGATGCAGGCGACCAGGCCCCGCACGTGCTGGCCCGGCTCGTACGTGATGGCGGCCGAGTCGATCTAGCCGAACAGCGCACACACGTCGCGGCAATGAGCCGCCGCTGCACGGCCTGCGCGAGCGCGGACTTCAGTCTGGGCGGCGCCTGCCGCAGGGTGTAGCCCGCCGGCGTGCACCGATTGGTGTGGAACCGCGGCCAAGAGGCGAGGCCACCGTGGGATCGTCCCCCACCGGCCGGCCGGGACGTCCGCGATCAGGTGGGAAGCCATGGGGCCCACCGCGACGAACGCCCTCAGCTCCGACGCGGCCATGACCGGCTGCGCCAGGTGCAGATGCAGCGGGATTTCGCCGTGCCGGTCGCCGGCGGCGTGGAGCACGCGTGGAGCACGCCAGGGGCGCCGCTCCTCCACCCACGACCGCCGGGTGATCCGGAGCCCCGGCGGGTACTCGGGCTGTGGCCTTTCCCGGCACCTCGCATCGGCACGTCTTCAGCGGCGTTGGCCTGCAGGTGAGTAGGGGGTACTCACGACAGTCCGCGAGATGTCGCCGAACCTGAAGGGGCCTTAGCTTCGCACCGGAAGGAACGGCCATGGCTGAGAAGTTGTACGCGTCCTGGGCGTCGGGATACACGGCATTCCCCGAGACCGCCAATCTGAGAACGTTACGCCAGGGATTTGGGGTGACCTTCACGATTCCGGCCGGCCGGGCCGAATGGATCCACCTGCAGATCCCCACGCCGGTGATCGTGGAGAACGACCGCGCCACCCTGGAGAAGGTGCTGGTCCTGTTCCACGCACGCCAGAACAGCGAGATCGTCGAGGTGCACGTCTTCGACGGGCCCCGCCGTATCTCCAGGTTCTCGGACATGCGTCTTTCAGGCGATCACTCCCAGGGAGTCGACGCCAGGAACATCTTCACCGTCCGCCAGGCCAACATCGCATTCGGGATCGGCGTCACCCTGCGCGTCAACAACATTTCGGCCTCCAGCGACAGCGAGTTCTTCATCAGCAGCTTCGGCGGAGACTTCTTCCACAACGTTTGAAACCCCGTGCCGTACACAATCCTGGCCGAGCTGAGGCGCGACCAGGACCGCACGCGGGAGGTGGCCCAGCACGTGTGGTCGCCGTGTGAGGGCCGGGGCGTTCCAGCGGGCTTGCTCCATCCGCCGCACCGCCCCGCCCACCCGCGGCAGTGTCGGGCGGCGCCATCGACGACAGCACGCGCAGCACCTCCCGATAGGTCGCGGACATCTCGGCGAGTCCCCTGATCCCGCCCCGCAGCCCTTGGCGTGCGTCGGGGCGGGCCGAGGCTTGGAACATGCGGCCGATGCCGACCGGCTCCGACAGCGGCCCCGCGTCTCCGCCGGTAGACCCCCACCGCTTGGTCAGCGCAGCGGCAGGGCGGGGACCGCTCTGTGGCCAAGCGGAGGCGGCCCTGCCTCTACTGATGGAACATGGATGCAACTCCACCCATAGAGGCAGGGACGGCAGATGACACCCAAGGCCCGGCGCGTAACCATGGTCTTCTCCGCGCTGCTCGCGGTCCTGCTTGGCGGGGCGCTCCTGCTCCTTTCGCCCATGGCGATGGGAGCCTTGGCGAAGGCCGTCCCCGGGCTCGATTGGGCGGTGCTCAGCGCCGTCGGGCAAGCGTACGGGGCCATCACGGCGCTGTTGACGGCCTTGTCGCTGGCTGGCCTCGTGGTGTCGATACTCGTCCATGCCCGAAGCGTGCGCGTGGCGAGCGAGCAGACCTGGCGCATCACGCAGGTGGAACTCGCCAAGATTTCCCTCGAAGACCGAAGCTCGTGCAGGCGGAAGGCATCTCCTGGCACGGGCCGGATGACGACCTGCCGCTGAGGCTTCGCATACTCGTCAATCTCTGGATCGAGCAATGGCGATCCATGTACAACCACGGGCTGATGGACGACGCGGAGATCCGCCGGCTCGCTTCGGGTCTTTTCGCCGGAGAGGCGGGCAGGCGGCACTGGTTGAATCACGGCGGAGGATACAAGGCAGACCGGCGCAATGCCCGGGCTCGTGCCTTTGGCCGAATATTCGATGAGGAGCTGGCGCGGTCCGTGCGTACGGCTGCGGTGCCGATAGTTTCCCCCAAAGCCGGGTCCGCCAAGAGGGGATGGCTGGTCGCAGCCGCGGCGGCTACCGCCTTGATCGCCGGAGTCTCGATAGGTCGCCGTCGTTTCGGATAGAGGCAGGAGAGAAGAAGACATGTCCTCGGGTCACTCGCTCCCGTAAAGAGGTCGCCGGTGATGGCCTTCGCGATCGTCAACGTGCACGTGCAGCAGGGGTGGGGCTCGGCATTGTTCAGCATCCTCGGTGGTCGTGGCCTTCTACGCGGGCGTGGAACGGCTGCGTAGAAGGCTGGGGCGTGCAGGTCGAACAGCGCGGGAACGCCTGCGCGAAGTGACCCCCCTCAGCCCAGCTCGGCCAGGTCGCCGGCGGTGAGGGTGAGGGCGGCCGCGGCGATGTTCTCCTCCAGATGGCCGAGCGTGCTGGTGCCGGGGATGGGCAGCGTCACCGGTGAGGTGGCCAGCAGCCAGGCCAGCGCCACCTGGGCCGTGCTCGCCTCGTGACGGGCGGCCACGCCCGCCAGGCGGGCCGGGTCGAGGCGGTCCTGGCCGCCGCCGAGGGGGAAGTACGGCACGTAGGCGATGCCGTGCCGTTCGCACTGCGCCAGAACGTCGGAGTCGTCCCTGTGGTGGACATGGAACAGGTTCTGGACCGCGGCGACGGGGGCGATGGAGCGGGCCTCGGCGAGCTGGCCGGCGCCGGCGTTGCTGACGCCGAGGTGCCGGATCAGCCCTTCGCGGCGCAGCTCGGCCAGGACGGCGAAACGCTCGCCCGGTGACTCGCCCCGTGACTCGCCGGGGGCGCCGCTGAGGCGCAGGTAGACCAGGTCGAGGTGGTCCCGGCCGAGGCGGCGCAGGTCTTCTTCCACCAGGCCGCGCAACTGGCCGGCGGTGGCCTCGCCGGTGGGCAGGAAACCGCCCTCCAGAATCGGGCCCACCTTGGTGGCGATCACCAGGTCCTCCGGGTACGGGGACAGCGCCCGCCGGATGAGCTCGTGCGCGCGCAACTCGCCCGCGCCGTAGAAGCCGGCGGTGTCGATGTGGTTCACGCCGAGCTCGGCGGCGCGGCGCAGCACCGCGACGGCCGTGCCGGGGTCGCGTACCGAGCCGCCGAGGGCGAGCCGCATCGCGCCGAAGCCGAGCCGGGCGACCCGGCGCTCGCCGCCGAGGAGGAAGTGGGCAGGGGGCGTGTTCATGGTGGTCATCCTCGGTAGCGGGCGGCCAGGGCGGCGAAGGCGGCCTTGGGTTCCCAGGGCAGGCCGGGGTAGGTGTCGCTGTGGCGGCCGTCGAGGACCTTGACGATGCCGTAGCTGGCCAGGTCGAGGTCGGCGCGGGAGTCGCCGCCGGGACGGTGCGGGAAGTCGTGCAGCGCGAAGGTGAAGACGAAGGCACTGTCGACGCCCGCCGCGTCGAAGATCTCCAGCAGCTCGCCGATGTAGGCGGCCTGGCCGGCCTCGTCGCGGGTGTACTCGCCGTCCAACCGGGCGGGCCGGCCGCCGTCGTACTGGACGATCTCCAGGCCGCGGGCGCCGCGATCGCCCGCGCCGTGGAAGGTGGCCGAGCCGAACTCGGTGATGGCGACCGGCTTGTCCTGCGCGGCGAGCGTGCGCACGCCCTCGCTGAACTGGGCGGCGACCTCGGCCGAACGGTAGAGGTCCATGCTGACGATGTCGAAGGGCGTCCAGTCGAGGCGTTCGAGCGGGATGGCGGCGTAGGTGATCCGGCCGCCGAAACGCTCGCGGATCAGCGGCACCGCCTCGCCGAGGAAGGCGTTGACCCGGGTGCTGAGCTCGCCGGCCAGCTCGGGCAGGCGATCGGGACGCTCCAGCAGCAGCTCCAGCCGTTCGGCCTGGGTGCCGCCGGGCAGGAACCCCTTGTTCATCAGGCTCAGCTCGGCGCCGGCGACGAACACGATCTCGGCTCCCCGCCGCCGCAGCCGCTCGGCGCGCCCGGCGCAGTCGGCGAACAGCGCGAGCATCTCCTCGGTGGTCAGTTCCAGCGGGTAGGGCGAGAACCACACCTCCAGGCCGAGGTCGGCGGCGTAGGTCGCGGCCAGTTCCAGCCGTTCCGGGTCGCCGCCCATGACGCGGACGGCGGTGCAGTGCAGGTCGTCACGGATGATGGTCAGCTCGCGCCTGACCACGTCGGGGTCGAACGGCTCGCGGGAGGTCGACTTCTGGTGGACGAAGCCGGTGTCGTAGCTGATGCCCTTGGCTCTCACGGGTCTGGTCCTTTCTGCCGGGGGTCCCGACGCTACAAACAAAACATGCGTGTACGCAAATTTGCGTACACGCATGTAAGGTAGGCTGAGGCGGTGACGACACGACGGGCCGGGTTGCGTGAGAGCAAGAAACAGGCCACCCGGCAGGCGCTGCGCGAGGCGGCGCTGCGGCTGGCCCTGGAGCGCGGCCCCGACAACGTGCGCGTCGACGACATCGCCGAGGCCGCCGGGGTCGCGCCACGCACCTACAACAACTACTTCTCCAGCCGCGAGCAGGCCATCGTCGCCGCCGTCACCGCCGAACGGGAGGCACGCGTCGCCGCGGCGGTGGCCGCCCGGCCCGCCGGCGTCCCCCTCGCCGACGCCGTGGTGGAGGCGATCGTGGAGCAGTACACCGACCCGGGTGAGCACGCCCGCGACGCGCTGCTGCTGATCAGCACCCGCCCCGCGCTGCGCGAGGCTTTCCTCGGCACCGCCGCCGCCATGGAGCATCCCCTCGCCGGTGCGATCGCCGAGCGGCTCGGCGGGCAGCTCGGCGATGAGGAGCTGAGCGCCCGCGTGCTCGCCGCGAGCGTGGCCGCCGCGGTCCGCGTCGCCCTCGAACGATGGCTGCGACCGGCTCCGGCGGCGGGCGGGCTCGTCGTGCTGTCCGGCTCGCTGCCCGGCCTGCTGCGGGCCGCGCTCGCGCCGCTGGCCCCCGCCCTGGCCGCCGCCGAAGGACCGGCCGGCGGGACGAGCTAGGCCTCGCGCCCATCGGGGGTCCCGGTAGCAATGAAGAAATTTTCAACGAAATAGCGTCTGACCTGCGATGATCCCGGACTCATCGGCTAAAGTCTCGATTCGCTTACGGTGCGGATCATGAGCGACGACGATCCTTTAGTTCAGCGGGGACGTCGGCGTTGGTGGCCGTGCCGGAGTCGTCGATGTCGGCCCTGCCGCCGCCGAGGGGGTAGAAGGGGACGAAGGCGATGCTGGCCCGCGTGCAGGCGTCCAGGAGGGCGGTGTCGTCACGCTGGGCGATGTGGAAGTGGTTCTGGACGGCCGCGACGGGGGCGATCGTGCGTGCTTCGGCGAGATGGGCGGCATCGACGTTGCTGACACCCAGGTGGCGGATCAGACCCTGCTCGCGCAACGCCGCGAGCACCTCGAAGCGTTCGGCGAGCGACTCGCCGTGCGGGGGGCGCGTCGTGCGGGGGGCGCGCCGTGCCGAGGCGCAGGTAGACCAGGTCGAGGCGGTCCAGGCCCAGGCTTTCGAGGTTGGCCTCCACCTGGGGCCGCAGATCGGCGGCGCCGCCCTGGCCGGGGCCGCCTGGGCCGAAGAACGGGCCGACCTTGGTGGCGATGACCAGGTCGTCCGGGTACGGGACAGGGCCTCGCGGATCAGGGTGTTGGCGCGCACCGAGCCGTTGCCGCTGCGGTAGAAGTCGGCGGTGTCGATGTGGTTCACTCCGAGTTCGACGGCGCGGCGCAGGAAGGCGCGGGCGGACCCGGGGTCACGGCCGGGCCCGTCCCAGTCGCGCTGGGCAGGCGCATGGCGCCCAGGCCGAGCCGGTCGATCGTCAGGTCGCCGCCCAGGCGGAACTGGCTGGTCATGTCTCTCCTCGTGAGGTGGTGCCGGTGACGAACGTGACCGTCTCCTCCAGCGGCGCCCGGCCCGTACGGATGGACTCCGCCGTCACGTCCTCGAAGCCGATCGACATGCCGCAGAACAGGATGAGGTCGTCCGGGGGCGAAAGGATCTCCGCGACGGTCCCGCGATACACCGACCACGCCATCTGAGGGCAGCTGTGCAGCCCGTCGGCGCGCAGCAGCAGCATGACGGTCTGCAGGTACATGCCGACGTCGGACCATTGGGGCCGGCCCATGTCACGGTGGATGTAGCAGAACAGGGCGGCGGGCGCGCCGAAGCACTGCCAGTTGCCGGCGGCGGCCCGCTGGCGCGCCTCCCAGTCCTCGCGCTCGATGCCCAGTGCGCTGTAGCGCTCCTTGCCGAAGGCGGATCGGCGCTCGTGGTAGGGGGATGGCAGCGCCGGCGGGTACATCTCGTACTCCCGCTCGTCCCAGGGGTCGCCCGCGGCCACGCGCTCGCCGGCGCGCCTCTTGAGCTCGGCCAGCGGCCCGCCGGTCAGGACGTAGGCGTGCCACGGCTGGAGGTTCGATCCGGACGGCGACCACGCCGCGGCGGACAGCACGCGCTCCAGCACCTGCCTCGGGACCTGCCGGTCGGCGAATCCGCGCACCGCGCGCCGGCTCGTGACCGCCTCATAGACATCCATGATCGCTTACTGCCCCAGATCAGCTTCGGCGAAGAGGCCCGTCTGGAGGAGCGGTGATCCGTTCTTACGCCTCGTCGGCCGCGGGATGGGCGAACCGGGTCAGCAGATGCGTCAGCTGCTCGGCCTCGCCGGGCCCCAGCTCGGCGACCAGGCGCTCGGCCACCGGCTCCGCCGCCACATGGGCCGCGTCGAACAACTCGACGCCCGCAGGCGTGATCTCCACCGCCCGCACCCGCCGATCCCCGGGAACGCTCCTGCGCACGGCCAGCCCCTTGCGCTCCAGGTCGTCCACGACGCGCATGATCCCCGCCTTGTCCGACCCCGTCGCCGCCGCCAGATCCCGCTGCACCGTGGCCCCGCGCTCGACCAGCACGAGCAGCACGGCGAAATGCCGCAACTCGATGCCGAGCGGCCGCAGCGCCTCCGTCATCACCGCGGCCGCGTGCCAGTGCGCCCGCCGCAGCAGCAGGCCCAGAGCGAAAGGCGAGGCATCCCCGGGGCGGTCGGTCGCACGAGGGGCACTTCTCGCGTGCGGAACATCGGCGGTCACGAGGGAAGATTATCCGAACGCCCGCCGCCCCCGTCCGCCCTGACCCGCCGCCCGCCCGCCAGCCGGCGCCCGCCATCCGCCATCCGCCGTCAGGCGTCAGGCGTCAGGCACCAGGCACCAGCCGGCGGGCGGCAGGCGGCAGGCGCCGGTCCAACACCGGCCAGCCGGCACCGGTCCAGCGGCTACCCTTGTCGGTCATGACTCAGGTGGGACAGCCGACGGCGCGCGCCCTCATGCGCAGGCTCGCCGTCGAACAGGCTGAATGCAGGGTGCCGTCGCTGACGGCCGCGATCGTCCGCGACGGGCGGCTGGCGTGGTTCGGCGGGCGCGGCCGCGTCGGCGACGCCGCCCCGACCGCCGCCACCCAGTACCGCCTGGGATCGATCACCAAGAGCATGGTCGCCGTCGCCGTCATGCGGCTGCGCGACGAGGGCGCCCTCGACCTGGCCGACCCGCTGGAACACCACCTGCCCGGCACCCGGCTCGGCCACCTCACCATCGCCCAGCTGCTGTCCCACACCGCCGGCCTGACCGCCGAACCGCCCACCGCCTGGTGGGAACGCACCCCCGGCATCCCCGCCGCCGACCTGCTCGCCCGCCTGGGCCCCGCCGAGCTCAAACACCGCCCGGGACGGCGCTTCCACTACTCCAACGTCGGCTTCGCCGTCCTCGGCGAACTCCTCGCCCGCCTGCGCGGCACCACCTGGCTCAAAGCGCTGCGCACCGAAGTGCTCGACCCCTTGGAGATGCACGACACCACCGCCCGCCCCCGGCCCCCGCACGCCACCGGCTACGCCGTCCACCCCTGGGCCGACGTCGTCCTGGCCGAGCCCGAACACGACGCCGACGGCATGGGCCCCGCCGGGCAGCTCTGGTCCACCCCGCACGACCTGGCCCGCTGGGCGGCGTTCCTCGGCGGCGAGACCTGCGGCGTCCTGAGCCCCGCCACCCTCGCCGAGATGCGCGAGCCCGCCGGCGTCGACGACGGCGCCGCCTGGACCGCCGGGTTCGGCCTCGGCCTGCAACTGGCCAGGACCGGCGGGCGCCGCCTGGCCGGCCACAGCGGCTCCATGCCGGGCTTCCTGGCCACCGTGTGGGCCGAGCCCAGCGAAGGGCACGCCGTGCTGTTCATGGCCAATACCACCTCCGGCCTGAGCGCCACCCTGCTGACCGACCTGCTGGACATCCTGGAGGAGCACGAGCCGCGCCTGCCCGACGAATGGCGGCCCGCGCCCGCCGACCCCGCCCTGCTCGCGCTGACGGGCCTGTGGCACTGGGGGCCCAAACCGTACGCGCTGCGGCTGCTGCCCGAGCGGGGCCTGTCTCTGGAGCCGGTCGGCGCGGGCGGGCGGGCCTCACGGTTCGTGCCCCAGGACAACGGCACCTGGCTGGGCCTGGACGGCTACTACGCCGGAGAGACACTGCGCCTCGCGCCCGATCACCTCGACCTCAACACCTTCATCTTCACCCGCGAGCCCTACGACCCCGGGGCGCCCGTTCCCGGCGGGGTGAGCGACTGGCACGCCTGAACCCGGCCGCGGGCGACCGGTAACAGGGCCCGCGGGCGACCGGTAACGGGGCCCGCGGGCGGGTGGCAGCATGGTCGTGTGCGCGTGGCGATCCTGGGACCCATCGAGGTCGAATCCGCCCCGGTCGGCGGAGCCCGGCTGCGGTGGCTCCTCGTGCGCCTGGCGCTCGCGACCGGCCGCGCCGTCACCGTCGAGGAACTCACCACCGCCCTGTGGCCCGACGACCCGCCCGCCGACCCCGGCAACGCCCTGCAGTCCCTGATCTCCCGCCTGCGCCGCTGCCTGCCCGAGGCCACGGCGGTGGTGTCGCTGCCGGGCGGCTACCGGCTCGACGCCGACACCGACGCCGCCGAGTTCGACCGGCTCACCGCCCAGGCCCGCCGCGAGGCCGGCCCCGCCGCCCGGGCCGCGCTGCTGCGCCGGGCCCTGGGGCTGTGGCGGGGTACGGCCCTGGGCGAGGTGGCGGCGGCGCCGTTCGCCGCCGGATACGCCACCCGCCTCGAAGAATCGCGCCTGTCGGCCACCGAGGAACGCATCGCCGCCGACCTGACCCTCCTCACCGGCCCCGGCCCGAAGGACCGCGAACCAGACGGCGGCGCGCAGGACCCGCCCGCGGACGGCGACGGCGGGCTGGTGAGCGAGCTGGGCCCGGTGAGCGAGCTGGGCGGGCTCACCGCCCGCCACCCCCTGCGCGAGCGCCTGCACGCCCTGCGTATCAAGGCGTTGCACGCCGCCGGGCGGCGGGCCGAGGCACTGGCCGCCTTTGAGGCGTGCCGCCGGCGGCTGGCCGACGAACTGGGCGCCGACCCCGGCCCCGAGGTGCGCGAGGCCCACCTCCACGCACTGCGCACCGAACCGGCCCGCCCCGCCCGGACGAACCTGCGCGCCCCTTGACCAGCTTCGTCGGCCGCGACACCGAGTTGCGCCACCTTCGCCGGCAATTACGCGACGAACGCCTGGTGACGCTGGTCGGGCCCGGCGGCGCGGGCAAGACCAGGCTGGCCACCACCGCCGCCGCCGCCGAACAACTGCACGGGCAATCGCACGGGCAGGCAAGCGCCGTGTGGCTGGTCGAGCTGGCCTCCGTCACCAACCCCGGCGACCTGCCCCAGGCCGTGCTGTCCGCGCTTGGCGTCGCGGGCGCGCAGATCCAGCAGGCGGCCGATGAGGATCAGGTTCTCCGCGCCGGTCAGGTCCTCATCGACGGAGGCGTACTGGCCGGTCAGGCCGATGAGGCGGCGCACGCGGGAGGCGTGGCGCACCACGTCCAGCCCGCTGACGGTGGCGCGGCCGGAGTCGGGGCGCAGCAGCGTGGCCAGGATGCGCACGGCGGTGGTCTTGCCCGCGCCGTTGGGCCCCAGCACGCCCAGCACGGTGCCGGGCTGGGCCGAAAGGGTGATGCCGTCCAGGGCGGTGGTCTTGCCGAAACGTTTGACCAGCCCTTCGGCTTCGAATGCGTTCATAGGACGCATCGTGGGCGCCGCCGCTGTCAGCGCCCGCACAGATCGCTGTCAGGCGGGTACGGCCGCTCCCGCGAGGCCGGCGGCCAGGTCGGTGGCGGCACCCGCGGGCAGCGCGCCGTGCAGCAGCTCCACCCGGTGCACCAGGCGCGGCCAGGCCAGCGGCACGCCGTGCGCCCGCGGCCCGGAACCGCCGCAACCGGCGGAGACGGCGGAGACGGCGGAGACGGGCAGCAGGGTCAGGCCGTGCCCGGCGGCCACCAGGTTGAGCACCGTGTGCACGTCGTCGCCCTCGTAGTCCAGCCCGGCCGGGAAACCCTCGCCCACCAGCTCACGCAGCCGGGCCAGCGGGCACAGCGGCGTCTGCAGCCAGCGGGCGTCCACCAGGTCGGCCAGCCGCAGCCCCGCCCGCCCGGCCAGCGGATGCCCGGCCGGCAGCATCACCGCCAGCTCCTCCTCGCTCACCCCCTCGGCCGTCATCGGGCCGGCGTCCGGCAGGCGCAGCGGATCGCTCGGCGCCACGATCCCGTCGGCCAGCCCGAGATCGGCCTCGCCCCCGGCGAGCATCGCGATGACCTGCTCGGGGCCGCAGGTGCGCAGCCGCACCTCCAGGCGCGCCTGGCGGGCCCGCGCCGCGGCCAGGCGGCCGGCCAGGAGCGGGTTGAGGGCGAGCGGGGTGGCGG
>NZ_JBHSPA010000122.1:0-17141 GCF_042656245.1 Nonomuraea insulae | reverse complement strand
CATCGTCTCCAGCAGCAGCTTCAGGTGGGGGCGCACGGTGCGGCTGGGCGGCGGCGGTGGTTCGGAGGCGTAGCGGGCGGCGCGGGCGGCCAGCTCGCGCAGGTGCTGATGCTCCTCGTCGTCGAGCTGAAGGGCACGGGCGAGGGCGTCGATCACCGACGGGCTGGGCCGGGTCTCCTTGCCCCGTTCCAGACGCACGTAGTAGTCGATGCTGATCCCGGACAGGGTGGCCAGCTCTTCCCTGCGCAGCCCAGGGGTTCGGCGCAGGCCTGTGCCGACGGACAAGCCCACCCGCTCGGGGCTGGTCTGCGTACGGCGGGCACGCAGGAACCGGCCCAGCTCCGTATCGCTGCTGCTGGTGGTGGTGCGCTGAGGTGCCATGCCTTCAGTCTCACACTGGTGCCGGCGTGCTCGGTGGCCAGGTGGGGGGCCGTGTCATTACCCCCGAACGTCACACCCCGGCACGACCCGCCCTGGCACCGAAGCCGGAACCACGCGAAAGTAGGTACCGGTAAAGAGCTATATGTCCGCTTTTGCGGAGAGCTGGCGACCACTCGGCCACCCCCGCCGGTATCGCACTCTGAGCAGATGAAATATTACAGAGAGTGACAATGGGTGAGGTGCGCTTCCTGCGTCCGCCCTTCACGACGTCATGGAACGGAGAAACCCGATGAAGCACATCCTTCTCGGCGACCTGGAGGTCTCCCGCATCGGTCTGGGCGCCATGGGCATGTCCCATGGCTACACCGGCTCCGGCACCGACGACGCCGAGTCCATCCGCACCATCCACCGGGCCCTGGAGCTGGGCGTCACTCTGATCGACACCGCCGAGATCTACGGCCCGTACATCAACGAGGAACTCCTCGGCAAAGCGCTCAAGGGCCGCCGCGAACAGGTGGTGATCGCCACCAAGTTCGGCCTGGTCTCCCATGCGGGGGACGGCCCCTGGAACCTCGACAGCAGCCCGGCCAACATCCGCACCGCGGTCGAGGGCTCGCTCAAGCGACTGGGCACGGACCACATCGACCTGTACTATCAGCACCGCGTCGACCCGAACACGCCCATCGAGGACACCATCAGCGCGGTGGCCGAGCTGGTGGAGCAGGGCAAGGTCCGCCACATCGGCCTGTCGGAGGCGTGGCTGGAGACCATCCGCCGCGCGCACGCGGTCCACCCGATCGCCGCGCTGCAGTCGGAGTACTCGCTGTGGACCCGCGATCAGGAGCAGGCGCTGCCGCTGCTGCGCGAGCTGGGCATCGGGCTCGTCGCCTACTCCCCGCTCGGCCACGGCTTCCTGACCGGGCAGATCCGCTCGGAAAGTGACTTCGGCCCCGATGACTTCCGGGCGACCAACCCCCGCTTCACCGGCGAGAACTTCCAGCGCAACCTCGCCCTCGCCGACGAGGTGCAGGCCATCGCCCACGAGGCCGGCGCCACGCCCGCGCAGGTCGCGATCGCCTGGTTGCTCAGCAAGGGCGACGACATCGCCCCCATCCCGGGCACCAAGCGCGTCAGCCGGGTGGAGGAGAACGTCGCCGCCGACGACCTCGAACTGACCGCCGAGCAGCTCGCCAAGCTCGACAGCCTGCCCCCGGCCGCCGGTGGCCACCACAACGAGACGCAGATGCAGATGATCGAACGCTGACCCGACGAATATCGAGGAGTACGTCATGAGAGCAGCCGTCATGTACGGCGCGGGCGACGTCCGCGTCGAGGATCGGCCCGATCCGAAGATTCAGCAGCCTGCCGACGCGATCGTCCGGGTCGTGCTGTCCTGCGTGTGCGGCAGCGACCTGTGGCCGTACGCGTCCATGCCCGCCACCGGGACCGGCCGCCCCATGGGACATGAGTTCCTCGGCGTCGTCGAGGAAACCGGCTCCGGCGTCGCGACCTTGCGGGCGGGCGACCTGGTCGTCACGCCGTTCACCTACTGCGACAACACCTGCGACTTCTGCCGCAAGGGCCTGCAGTCCTCCTGCCGCCACGGCGGCCGCTACGGTCTGGACGGCGTCGACGGCGGGCAGGGCGAAGCCGTCCGCGTCCCGGTGGCCGACGGGACCCTGGTCAAGCTTCCCGTCGAGGAGACCTCACCGCTGCTGCCGTCCCTGCTGACGCTGTCGGACGTGCTGTGCACCGGCCACCACGGCGCCGTCACCGCCGGGGTGAGCCGCGGCGATCGCGTCATGGTCATCGGCGACGGCGCGGTGGGCCTGTCCGCCGTGATCGCCGCCAGGCGCCTGGGCGCCGAGCAGATCATCCTCATGGGACGCCACACCGACCGGACCGATCTGGGCCGCGACTTCGGCGCCACCGACGTCGTCGCCGAACGCGGCGAGGAAGGCGCGGCCAAGGTGCGCGAGCTGACCGGCGGCGACGGCGCCGACCGTGTCATCGAAGCCGTCGGCACCCTGCAGAGCCTGCAGACCGCCCTCGGCGCCGTCATCGACGGCGGCACGATCAGCCGCCTGGGCGTGCCGCAGTACGAGCAGGGTCCCCTCGGCTTCGACCTGATCATGCGCAACATCACTTTGACCGGCGGGGCCGCCCCCGCCCGCGCCTACATCGAAGAGCTCATGCCCGACGTCCTGAACGGAACCATCGATCCGGGCCGGGTCTTCGACCGCACCGTGGGCCTCGCCGACGTCCCCGACGCCTACCGCGCCATGGCCGAGCGCCGAGCGCTCAAAGTCCTCATTCGTCCCTGAGCGGACATCCATGAAGGGAAGTCCCATGCGGACCGTCACCCTGAACAACGGCGTCGACATGCCGATCCTCGGCTTCGGCGTCTACCAGATCCCGGCAGAGCAGACGGAGCAGGCCGTCACCGACGCTCTGGCCGCCGGTTACCGGCTGCTGGACACCGCCGCCGCCTACCGCAACGAGGAGGCCGTCGGCCGCGCGATCAAGAGCAGCGGCATCGCGCGCGAGAACCTGTTCGTCACCACCAAGCTGTGGGTCCAGGACCCCGGCCAGGACAACACCAAGCGCGCTTTCGACGCCTCGTTGCGCAAGCTCGGCCTCGACTACCTCGACCTGTACCTGATCCACCAGCCCTTCGGCGACGTCTACAGCCAATGGCGCGCCATGCAGGACCTCCACCGCGAGGGCGGCATCCGAGCGATCGGCGTCTCCAACTTCTACCCCGACCGCCTCGTCGACCTCGTCGACCACAACGACGTCACACCCGCGGTGAACCAGATCGAGACCCACCCGTTCTTCCAGCGGACCGCCGACCAGGAGGTCATGCGCGAGCGCGGCATCCAGATCGAGTCGTGGGGCCCGTTCGCCGAGGGCCGCAACAACCTGTTCGCCCATCCGCTGCTGAGCGAGGTCGCCGGCGCGCACGGCAAGTCGGTGCCGCAGGTCGTGCTGCGCTGGCTCATCCAGCGAGGCGTCGTCGTGATCCCCAAGTCGGTCCGCCCCGATCGCATGGCACAGAACATCGACGTCTTCGACTTCGAACTCACCGATGACCAGATGGCCCGCATCGCCACCATGGACACGGGACGCTCGTTGTTCTTCGACCACCGAGATCCGGCCATGGTCCGCCAATTCGGACAGATGCGCGTCAGCGACTGACACGGCTGGAAGCGGGCTCCGCCGATGCGATTCCTGCGCCGCTCTGAGTGGTGGCCCGCCCGCGAGTTGCCCAGCCCCGCCCCTCACCACACCGGAGCATGTGATGACGAACCCCGGCGACGACCGCACCGCCGCGCTGGAACGGCGCTCGTTCCTGCGTAACACGTTCCTGGCTGGAGGGGCCGTGATGGCCGGCGTCCCGATCATCGGTTGCGCCTCCTCTCCGCCCGCCCGGTCTGGTTCGGCGCCGGCGGACCAGCCCGCCCGCTCCAGCCCGGCTGCCAAGTCCATTCTGCTGGCCTACTTCTCCCGGGCGGGCGAGAACTACTACTACGGAGGACGCCGGAACCTGCAGGTCGGCAACACCGAAGTGCTCGCCCGGATGATCAGCAGGCGCATCGACTGCGACGTCCACCGCATCGACCCCGCCGACCCCTACCCCGACGACTACGAGGAGACCGTCGCACGTAACGTGCGTGAACAAGACGCCGACGCTCGTCCGGCCATCGCGGGCCCGCTGCCCTCGATTGACCGTTATGACACGGTGCTGCTGGCCAGCCCCATCTGGAACGTCCGCGCGCCCATGATCATGACGACCTTCACCGAGACCCTCTCCTTCCGCGGCAAGACCGTCTTCCCCCTCACGACGTTCGCCATGAGCGGCCTGGGAAACACCGAACGCGACTACGCAGCCTCATGCCCGGGCGCGACCATCGCCGAAGGCCTTGCCGTGCGCGGCGAAGAAGTGAGCAGCGCCCAGTCCGAGGTCGACTCATGGCTTCGACGCGCCGGCCTTCGCTGAGCCCGGCCGTCGTACGTTTCGTGCCTCGCCCGCGCTGCTGCGAGTCCGCTCCGTGTGACCCCTGATGTTTGCCTGGTCTTCACCTGATACCGCCCTGGCCAGCGGCGGGCCGGGTAGGTGGCCGGGCATGCGATTTCACGTGCTGGCCTGCGACTACGACGGCACCCTGGCGAGCGGCGGCGTCATTGCCGACGACACCGTCCAGGCGCTGGAACGGCTGTCACGCGCGGGCGTCAAGCTGCTGCTGGTCACCGGCCGCGAGCTCGACGACCTGCTCGATGTCTGTCCGCAGATCGCCCTGTTCGACCTGGTGGTGGCCGAGAACGGCGGCCTGCTGTACGACCCGGCTCAGCGCGAGGCCGAGCCCCTGGCCGACCCGCCTCCGCCCGAACTGGTCGAACGCCTCCAGCGAGAGGGCGCCGAGCCGCTGGGCGTCGGCCGGGTGCTGATCGCCACCAGGCAGCCGCACGATGTCCAGGTGCTCGAGGCCATCCGCGACCTCGGCCTGGAACGGCAGGTGATCTACAACAAAGGTGCCGTCATGGTGCTGCCGCCCGGCGTGAACAAGGCCACCGGCCTGGCCGCCGCTCTGGACCGGCTGGATGCCTCACAGCACAGCGTGGTGGCGGTCGGCGACGCCGAGAACGACCACGCCTTCCTGACCGCCGCCGAGTGCGGCGCCGCCGTGGCCAACGCCCTGCCCGCCCTCAAGAAGGCCTGCGACCTGCGGCTGGAGGGCAGGAACGGCACCGGCGTGGCCGAGCTGGCCGCCCTGCTGCTGTCGGGTGAGCTGGATGCCGTCGAGGTGCCCCGCCACCACGTCCTGCTCGGCCGCCGTGGCGAGGAGGAGGTACGCCTGCCCCCGTACAGGGTCGGCCTGCTGGTGGCGGGACCGTCCGGGAGCGGCAAGTCCACCGTGACCACCGCACTGCTGGAACGCCTGGTCGCCGCTGCGTACCAGTGCGTGATCGTGGACCCGGAAGGCGACTACGCCGACTACCCGGACCTCACCGTGCTCGGCGACCCCGACCGGGTGCCCGGCATAGAGGAGGTGCTGAACGTGCTGCGCCAGCCCAGCCACAGCGTCGTGATCAACCTGATCGGGCTGCAACTACGCGACCGGCCCGCATACTTCGCCGAGCTGCTGCCCCGCCTGGCCAGCCTGCGCGCCGCGCTCGGCCACCCGCACTGGCTCATCCTGGACGAAACCCACCACCTGATGCCCGCCGAACTGCGCCAGATCCCGATCAACGAGGCTGCGGACGTCGGCTCGCTAGTCATGATCACCGTACATCCCGACGCGGTCAGCCCCGCCGCACTACGCCTGATGACCAGCGCGATCGCGGTCGGAGCCGGAGTCGCCGACACACTGGCGGCCATCGCCCAGGCTGACGGGCACGAGGCCCCGCACGTCGAATCCAATGCCTCAGCCGGCGAGACCGAGCGCGAGCCGGCGCTGTGGCCGGTCGGCTCGCCCACCGCGCAGGGCTTCACGCTGACGCCCGCCCGCGCCGAACGCACACGACACCGGCGCAAGTACGCGGCCGGGACCATGTCCAAGGACAAGAGCTTCTACTTCACCGGACCGGACGACCGGCTGCACCTGCGGGCCCGCAACCTGCACACGTTCGTCGAACTGGCCGAGGGCGTGGACGACGAGACCTGGCAGCACCACCTGAGCCGGGGAGACTATTCGGCGTGGATCCGCGACCGCCTGGGCGACGCCGAACTGGCCGAACAGGTGGCAGGACTGGAGAAGGACACGGCCGAGGACAGCAGGAGGCGCGTCGCCGACCTGATCAACGAGCGCTACACCCTGCCCGCCGAACCCACGGAGTTCGACCCCGACCACGACGACCACCCGTGACGCCCATCGGTCGCTCACCTCTTGCCGGACGGCCGTCGTGTGCTTTATGTGCGAGTACGAGGGAATGCGGTGGTCATAGACCTTCGGATCGGGATCGAGGCGATTCGGCTGTTGGATTCCACGCCCGGGTTGTGGATCGACGACAGCGATGATGACGACCCGGTGCTGATGCGCCCCGATGCCAGCGCGGTGGACACCTGGCGCGAGCTTTACCCCTAGCGACATCCGCAGCTCCGGCGTCGCGTCAGCGGGCGAGGCCGCCAGCGCGGCACGCAACCATCGCGCCGCCGCCGCGGGCGCGTTGACCAACCCAGACCCGCCAGGTCGCCCGTTCCGGCCTGCCACGACAGCAGCGCGCGCAACCCGTCAAGGTGCCCGGCCAACACGAAGATTCACTGCCCCCGCGTCCAGAAGACCGGACAGGTTGCTCAGTTCGGCTGCTCGGCCGACCAATGGACGCCGGGTGTCGAAGATGACGTTGTGGTCTTGCCGTTCACAGTGAGGTCTTGGCGCGTGTGGTCGATGACCTCGTCGGCGCCGAGCGATCTGTCGAGGTCGACGTTTCTTGTGCTGCACGCCGTGTGCGCGTCGGCCCCGCATGGGTCGAGGCCGTGACCATTGGCACGTCGCCGGAGAAAGGCGTACGCCTTGGAAGTCAGCGTAGGACGCAGGGCTCCAGCAGGCCCTCTTTCGTGGTGCAGGGCCGGAATCCCGCTTCGCTGAGTCGTAGTTGGGCGCGTTCGTGCGTACGGGCGAACTGCAGGAAATCGGCGGTGAGGGAGCCCGGTTTCGGCTGCGTTCTGGTGTAGAGGTACTCCACGGTCCAGAACGGGTAGTCGGACTCCACCACGGTGGAGGCGTCGAACACATTGCCGTCCAGCGCCAGTGCGGTGATGCTGCCCGCCCGGCGCGCGTCCCGGACCGACGGCGCGTCCGCGTAGCCGATCGCGCCCGGTATGGCGGCGATCTGGCGGATGATCTCGGCGTTGTCGTCGCGTTCGCAGCGGATCACGGGCGCACTGCGGTTGCGGTCCTTCTGGCGGCATTCGTCGGAGGAGAGCATGTTCTCGCCCGTGCCGAGGACCTGGTGCTCGAACAGTTGCCGGGTGCCGGAGTTCTGGTTGCGGCTGATGATCCGGATCGGCAGCGATTGCTTGCCCCGTACCTGCTTCCAGTCCGTCCAGACGCCGTTGTTGATCTTGCGTAGGTCGTCGACGCCTATGGTGGTCAGCCCGACCCCGGTGTTGACCACCACGAAGTAGACGACGATGGCCAGCCGCTCGCCGTGCAACTGGTCGTGGTAGTTGCTCTTGCCGTCCGACAGCGCGAGGAGCCCGCCGGAGTCGGCGGCGCTGGATTCCAGGACGGTACGCACTCCTCCCAGGGAGCCGTTCGGCTTGGTGGTGATCCGGGCGTCGCCGCACGTTCTCATGTACTCGTCGGCGATGGTCTTCATCGTCGCCATCAGTACGCTGGATCCCTCGACGCGCAGCGTGCCGGAAGCGCAGGCAATGGAGCGATCCGGGGGCTGGACGAGCTGACTTGCGATGAGCAGGGCGCTCAGCACGGCGACCAGCGCGATGCTGACCCGGGGGAGGGTGATCCGGCGAGTCTGTCCCTCGTCTTTGATCATTCCGGCGTCCTTGAGCTTGCCGGTGTGCCGGACGATCTTGGTGATGTCTCCCTCTCCCGGGGCGGACTCGCGCAGGACCACGACGAGTTTGGCCTTCTCGCCGCGTTTCAACGTCAGTTCGGCCAGCCGTACGCCGTGCCAGGTCGGCTCGGGGAGATCCTGGCCCTGGCCCTGGGGACCGCCGAGCCGGCGGGCGAGCCGGTCGATGAGTCGTTGCCGGACGGTGAGCAGGTTGTCACGGGCGGGCTTGTTCTCGTCGGGAAAGAAGCGCAGCCCTTCGCGCAGCCGCTGGCGCAGCTCGCCGGTGCTGGCGTCCGACACGCGGGCGTTCCATACCAGCCGTCCGCCGAAGGTGAACGACAGCGGCTTGTCGAAGTCGTCGGGGTCGATGTCATAGCTGCCGCTGTTGCGCAGCCGGATGACGACGATGCTCATCCGCTCCAGCAACTGCGCCACCTGGTGAAGCCCCGGCGGCCCCGTTTCGGTGGGATCGCTGCCATCGCTCAGCCGCTCCGGGCCGACGCCGATCTTGGAGTTGTACAGCACCCGGAAGCTGATCCGCTTGCGTCGCAAAACCAGCCGGTCGACGAAAGGCGCCACCAGCAGCAGCGCGATCCCGAACAGGACCGGCCCCACGCCCCCGAGAAAGTTCACCAGCTGCCCCAGCAGCTCCAGCACGGCCACCGCGACGCCCCCTCTGCGCCCGTGGATAAACCAGTTCAATTCTCGCCTTGTCGGGACATGTGGGCCTGGGGGCACGAAGCGTTCACGGGGAATTCGACTACCGGAAACCGTGGTCCGGGATTCGTCCAGTTCCTTGGGACCGTATCGTGCCAGGGTTCCGCAATCGGGGCCGGACGTGGCATGTGGGAGATATATGCGAATATGACGGCTTTGTTAGTTTTTGTCCGCTGAAAGTTCATGGCTTGTTCAACACGAGCCTCTAACCTCTTGCTGACGTCGAGACGATGGGCGGCGGTATGGAACAAGTGACGTTTCTGGTCGTTGTCGTGGTCATCACGGCGCTGGCCTTCGACTTCACCAACGGATTCCATGACACGGCCAACGCGATGGCCACCTCCATCGCGACCGGTGCGCTGCGTCCGAAGGTGGCTGTGGCGATCTCGGCGGTGCTGAACCTGGGGGGCGCATTCTTGTCGGTGGAGGTGGCCAAGACGATCTCCGGCGGGATCGTGGACGACAAGCTGGTGACTCCGCCGATGGTGTTCGCCGGGCTGATCGGCGCGATCTTGTGGAATCTGCTCACCTGGCTGCTGGGGCTGCCGTCCAGCTCGTCGCACGCGTTGTTCGGCGGGCTGATCGGGGCGGTCTGGGTCGGCGCGGGGATGCAGGGGGTGCACTTCGGAACGGTGCTGCAGAAGATCCTGATCCCGGCCGTCGCTTCGCCGTTGATCGCCGGGTTCGTCGCGATGACGGCCACGTTCCTGGCGTACACGATCACCGCCCGGGCGCGGCACGACTCGGTGACGCGCACGTTCCGGTTCGGGCAGATCGTCTCGGCGTCGCTGGTGTCGCTGGCGCACGGCACGAACGACGCGCAGAAGACGATGGGCGTGATCACGCTGACACTGATCTCGACCGGGGCGCTGGCCTCAGGTGCGAGCCCGCCGTTGTGGGTGATCGCGGCGGCCGGCCTGGCCATCGCGGCGGGCACCTATCTGGGCGGCTGGCGGATCATCCGCACCATGGGCAAGGGCATCACCGAGATCGAGTCGCCGCAGGGCTTCGCTGCCGAGGCGAGCGCGACGACGGTGATCTTGGCCTCCTCTCATCTTGGGTTCGCGCTGTCGACCACGCAGGTGGTCTCGGGCGCGATCCTGGGCACCGGGGTGGGGCGCCGGTTGGCGCGGGTGCGCTGGGGTGTGGCCGGGCGGATGGCGCTGGCCTGGCTGTTCACCCTGCCCGCGGCCGGGGCGGTGGGTGCGGTCGTGGCCGCCGTGGCCACCACCGGCACGCTCGGCGTGACCATCGCCGCGCTGGTGGCGATCGCCGCCGCGGCCGGCCTGTATGCGGCCAGTCGCCGTGACCCGATCCATGCCGGCAACGTCAACGACGTGCCGGTGCCCGCCAGCGTCTGAGCCGGGAGAAGCATCGATGGACATCAAATGGGCCGCCCTCGGCCAGGTCTTTGTTGTCAGCCTGGCCGTCAGCGTGGTCGTCGTGCTGGTCTTCTCGCTCGGAGTGCTGGCTCTTTCGGCCCGCCAGCACGCCCAGGAGCAGAGGACCGGCGCCGGGACCGGCGGGCTGGCCGCCGCGGTGCTGTGTTTCGCCGCCTGCGCGGCGGTGGTGCTGTACGGGATCTACCTGATCGTCCCGCAGTTCCACTGATCGGTGTTGATGGAGATGGAGGCAGAGCGATTGTCATGAACTACGCTTCGCTGCTGGACTCGACCCCTGGCTTGGTGGTGGACGACAGTGACGACGACGATCCGGTCCTGTTGCGGCCCGACGGCACGCGGGTGGACACGTGGCGTGAGCACTATCCGTACCCTGAGCGGTTGGATCGGGGCGAGTACGACCAGTTCAAGCGGCTGTTGCAGATCGAGCTGCTCAAGCTGCAGTACTGGGTCAAGGCGAACGGGCAGCGTCTGGTGGTCTTGTTCGAGGGTCGGGACGCGGCGGGCAAGGGCGGCACGATCAAGCGGTTCATGGAGCATCTCAACCCGCGCGGCGCGACCGTGGTGGCGCTGGAGAAGCCGTCGGAGCGTGAGCGCACTCAGTGGTATCTGCAGCGTTACATCGCCCATCTGCCGGCGGCGGGGGAGATGGTGATGTTCGACCGCTCCTGGTACAACCGGGCCGGGGTGGAGCGGGTGATGGGTTTTTGCACCGAGGCGGAGTGCCGGGAGTTCATGCTGCAGGCGCCGCAGTTCGAGCGGGCCCTAGTACGCGACGGCATCCATCTGATCAAGTTGTGGTTCTCGGTGACGCGTTCGGAGCAGCGCACCCGGTTCATCATCCGGCAGGTGGACCCGGTGCGGCAGTGGAAGTTGTCGCCGATGGATCTGGCCTCGCTCGACAAATGGGATGAGTACACCGCCGCCAAGGAGGACATGTTCCTCAACACCGACATCCTCGAGGCCCCGTGGACGGTGATCAAGAGCAACGACAAGAAGCGGGGCCGGGTGGAGGCGATGCGGCACGTGCTGAGCCTGTTCGACTACGACAACAAGGACCACGAGGTTGTCGGCGCGCCTGACCCGCTCATCGTCCGGTCCGCCTCCGACATCTACGACGAGGACCACACCGCGTGAATCTCGCCCTGTCCCGGCAGGGCTCGTACCGGGGCAAGGCGGGTCACGTGCTGAGCGCGTTCAGGAGTTTGGGCTTGGTGCTCTTCCTCCAGATCGGCGCGAGATCGCGGTAGGCGTCGGCGGCCTCGTGACGCTCGTCGCCGAGCAGCAGGCCGAGAGTGAAGGCGTCGGCCACTGTCAGGCGGGGACGGGCTGCGAGTGGGGTGAGCTGGTCCTGAGAGCCCGGCGCGGGGCCGAGGCGGCGGGCCGGTTGGGGCGGCCCGCCCGTTCCCCGGCTCAGTCGCCGTAGGTGTCGGCCCTCCTGCGTTCTCGGCATCAGTGTCGGCGGGGACAGCCGGAACCATGGCGGGGGTGGCGGTGGAGGCGAGGGCGAAGCGGCGGGGCTGCTCACAGGACGGCGGCACGTCGCGGCCGGGCAGGCGGTGCCGCTGCATCCCGTCGAGCGGCAGGTCACCATCGTGCGCGACTACGTCCTGGCCGGGCGGGCGTTCTCCTCACTGCACGAGCTGGACGAGGCGTTCCTGGCCTGGGTGCCGCTGCGCCGCCGCCGGGTTCACGGCACCCATGGGGAAGTGATCGGCGTGGGCGTGGGCGTGGATGATGGTGAACAGCGACAGCGGCAGCAGCACCAGCCCGGCGGTGGCGAGGCCGGGCGAGTAGAAGCGCTTCAGCCCGAACATCTTGATCGCGGCAGTGTGCGCGACGGCTTCGAGGATGCCGAGCATCATCGGGGCGATGGCCAGGAAGGCCACGTTCGGCAGGAACAGCGGCACGAAGGCCACGACCAAGACGTACGTGGCGGTGATGATCTCGCCGAAGTGAGGGCTGCGGGCGGTGAAGCCCAGCTTGTCGGTGATCATGGCGGCGAAGCCGCCGGGGAAGCGGCCCTCCTCCCACAGGTGCAGGACCAGCGCGAAGGCGAAGAGGCCGGCCATCTGTTGCAGGACGGTGAGCGAGGACCAGCTCACCAGGGTGTAGATGAGGGCTGCGGCGCTGAGCGCGGTCAGCAGGTACAGGTTGTTGCGGGCGATGAAATTTTTCATCAGCGGGCTCCTGCGGTTGGTTTTGCCTGGGTGGCGTCTCGTGCCGAGGTCTGGGGAGGCCGTCGGCCGTCCGCGTTCGTGGTCGCAGCGCGGATCGGGCTCCACGGGGGCATGGCTTGAGTGGCATGAGAGGTCGTGGCACGCCCGAGTGAACCGCTGGTCGGGGGCTCAGGCTGCGGCCGGTGCGAGTGCTTCGGGGTGGGGGCGGCGGGTGGTGCGGCGGTCGGCGATGAGGCTGAGCAGCAGCCCGGCCAGCGCCCACAGGCCGAGGGTGAGGGCGGGGGCGCCGGCGCCGGTGCCGTCGAAGAAGCTGATGGCGCGCACCAGGCTGCCGGAGGCGCCGGGCGGCAGGAGCTGGCCGAGGGTGGCCCAGCCGGTGGGCAGCCAGTGCGGGCCGGCCATGCCGGACAGCGGGTTGCCGATGAGCATCATCACCGCGGCGCCGGCGCCGAGACCGGCGAAGCCGAGCAGGGATTCCAGCCCGAGGAACGGGATGGACAGGGCGGCCATGCCCAGCGAAAGGCCGAGCGCGGTGAGCCAGTAGTCGCCGTGCAGGGAGCCGAACCCGTACTGCAGGACGGCGGCGACGGAGGCTCCGGCGACCAGGGCGAACAGGATCGCGCCGGTCAGGCGGCGGCGCAGGTTGGCATGGCCGGGGAACAGGCGCAGCAGCACGATGGCGGGCATGATGCCGCCGAAGATCAGGGGCAGGCCGCTGGCGGTGAAACCGGCGCCGCGCGGGTCGTCGGCGGGGAAGGGCACCACGTCGGAGACGGTGGCCTTGCTCTGCTGCCGGGCGGCCATGCCGCTGCCCAGGGCGGTGATCGCCGCGCTGGCCTGCTGGCCGCCCGCGCTGGCGGTGTAGACGGTGATGCCGCCGGCGCCGAGGGCGAGCCCGCCGGAGATGTCGCGCTGCTTGATCGCTGCCTGCAAGGCTTGCGGGTCGGGATAAAGCTTGACGTCCCAGGCGTCGGCGTCCAGACCCTTCTGCAGGGCTTGGGTGGCCGGCTGCGGTCCGGCCAGGCCGAGGGGTACGTGGTTCGGGCCGCCCTTGACCGACGGCAGCGCGAACGCGCACAGCATCACCACGACCACGGCGGTCAGCCCGATGATGACGCCGAGCAGCATGCGGACGGCGGTGGCGGGCGACGGGCCGGCCAGGGCACCGGCGTTGGGGGCGGGGGCTGGGCGGGTTTCGTGTTTCGGGGGCATGGGGGCGTTTCCTGTCTTTCAGTTCGTGTTAGAGCGGGTGGGGGTCAGGGTGCTCTGTGGATGGGGCGGGGATCTTCCGGCGCTCGGCGGGCCAGGAGCGGGGCGTGCTCGGGGCGGATGCCGACGCCGATGAGGCGGGCGGGCACGCCGGCCAGCCACGGGACAGCTTTGATCAGCTTCACCAGCGCCGCCAGCAGGGCCTTGGACGGGGCTGGGCTCGTGCCGCCGAGCATCGGCCTCATCAGCGCTCGGTGCATGATGCGTTGCATGGTCTGGGTGACCACGGTGGGCAGCAGGCGCCGGCGGCGGACGGCATCCAGGTCGCGGTCGGTGAGGCGGTGCCGCCGGATGGGTTTGGCCAGCAGCGTGGCGGCGGCCACGGCGTCCTGGACGGCCAGGTTGATGCCCACGCCGCCGGCGGGGGACATGGCGTGGGCGGCGTCGCCGATGCACAGCAGGCCGGGCCGGTGCCAGCGGCGCAGCCGGTTCAGCCGCACGTCCAGCACCTGCACGTCGTCGAAGGAGGCGAGAGTGTCGAGCACGCCGGCGGCTTCGGGGACGGCGGCGGCCAGCTCGCGGCGGAAGGCGTCCAGGCCGCGCTCGCGCAGGCGGGCGTCGGCGCCCTTGGGGATGAAGTGGGCGACCTGCAGGTAGCCTTCGCGCGGAATCAGCCCGAAGGCCTTGCCGTCCTTGATCCGGGGCAGCAGTGAGCCGCCGAGACCGGGCGCGGCGGGCAGCTTGAACCACCACACGTCGAAGTTCACCGGCCACTCCCGGACCTGCAGGCCGGCCGCCTGGCGGGCCAGGGACCAGCGGCCGTCGCAGGCGATGGTCAGGTCGGCCCGCAGGTCGCCGAAGCCGTCGCGGTCGTGGTAGCGCACGCCGGTGACGCGGTCGCCGTCCTGCAGCAGGCCGACCACCTCGGTGCTCATCCGCAGCGTGAACGCGGGCTCGTGGCGGACGGCCTCGGCCAGCAGGGTGAGCAGGTCCCACTGCGGCACCATCGCGATGTAGGGGTGGGCCAGTTTCAGGCGGCTGAAGTCGGCGATGGTGACCTGGCCGCCGTCCGGAAGGGGAAGGGTCAGGCGCTCCAGCCGGGTCTGCGGCAGGGCGGCGAAGCGTTCGCCGAGGCCGAGTTCGTCCAGCAATTGCAGGGTGGTGGGGTGCACGGTGTCGCCGCGGAAGTCGCGCAGGAAGTCGGCGTGCTTCTCCAGCACGCTCACGCTCACGCCCTGGCGGGCCAATAGCAGGCCGAGCACCATCCCGGCCGGGCCGCCGCCGATGATCGCGCACGTCGTGCTCTGGTTCCTCATCGTGTTCTCCTTCCTCGCCGGGTGGTCATCTGCGACCTTCGTCCGCACACATCGGCGGTTGCCCGCCACTCCTGCCGGGTGAAGCCGTGGCTAGGTCACGGCGACGGCGCGCAGGAACGACTCGGTGAACACCGCGCAGGTCTCCTCCACGCCGGGCAGGTCGAAGCCGGACACCTGGCCGGCGGCCGGCCGGGTCACGAAGTGCATCAGGGCGGGGGCGATCATCTGCTGGATCAGCAGCGGCAGCGGCTGGACGCGGATGCGTCCGGCGGCCATCTCCTCGCTCAGCCACTGGCCCAGCCCGGCGAGCATGCGGGGCGCGAAGTGCTGCAGCAGGCCCTGCAGGGCGGGGTCACCTGGGCGGGCCAGCGCCTCGGCGAGCATGGCCGGCATCACCCGCGGCTGGCGGGCCAGCGCCTCGGCCAGCAGGCGGTAGATCCGGCCGACCGTCTCGCCCAGGTCGGCGTGCGGGCCGGCGATGATCTTCTCCACGTCCAGAAGCGGGCTGTAGGTCTCGAAGATGGCCCGCAGCAGCTCATCACGCCCGCCGAACGCGCCGTACAGGCTGTGCACCGAGCACTGGGCGGAGCCGGCGACCAGCTCCAGGGTGAACGCGGCCAGCCCGTGCTCGCCGATCAGGTGCGCGCCGGCCTCGATCGCGCGCTCACGCACCGGGCGCTGCCCGCCGGGGTCCACCCCGGCCGCGCGCACGGCCTCGTCCAGGGCCTGGCGGGAGCCGCCGATCCGGCGCAGCAGGGTGCTGCGGGAGACGCCGGCCTCGCGGGCGATGGCCAGCACGGGCACGTCGCCCACGTCCTTGCCCAAGCGTTCGGCGGCCCGCAGGGCGGCCTGCACGACGTCGACGGGGATGCGGCGGCTGGTGTCCGGCACGTCGAAGCTCCTTCGTCCATCTGCACCACTCATTGACACGAGACCCAACATAGCATGTAGTACTGTTTCAACAAGTGATGGATTACGGTTGTGGTGCCCGCTCCGCTCCGGTGCGGTCGGTCGCGGAGTTCGCGGTGAGCTCACTGCGCCGGGGGCAGGTAACACGCGATCACGTCACGGCTCGTCACGACACGTCACCTGAAGGCGAAAGGGCCTGCGATGAGACTCGAGAACAAAGTCGCTCTGATCACCGGCGGCACCGGCGGGATGGGCCGGGCATCGGCCCGGCTGTTCGCCAAGGAGGGGGCGGCCGTCGTCATCGCGGCTCGGCGTGAGGAGCGCGGGCTGGCGCTGGTCAAGGAGATCACCGAGGCGGGCGGCCGGGCGCATTACGTGCACCTGGAGGTGACGGAGCAGGAGCAGTGGGCCGAGGCCGTCCGCCAGACGAAGGAGACCTTCGGCGGCCTGCACATCCTGATGAACATCGTCGGCAGCAACGACCTGACCGTGATTCCGGACGTCGACCTGGACAAGTGGAACGAGATCTTCGAGGTCAACGTCACCTCGATCCTGGCGGGCATCCAGACGTGCGCGCCGCTGATGCGGGACTCCGGCGGCGGCTCCATCGTCAACATCGGCTCGGTCGCCGGCCTCACCGGGACCTTCTCAGCCGCCTACTCCGCCTCCAAGTGGGCGCTGGAGGGATTGTCGAGGTCGGCGGCCTACACGCTGGCCGACTGGGGCATCCGCTGCAACATCATCCAGCCCGGATTCATCGACACCGACATGACCGCGGCCATGAAATCCAACCCCGTGACGCGCAAGGTGGCGGAGAAGACCATGAACAACACCATCCTGCTGCGGCGCAGCGGCAAAGCCGACGAGATCGCCTACACCGCGCTGTTCCTGGCCAGCGACGAATCGTCCTACATCACCGGGACCGACATCGTGGTCGACGGCGGCTGGTTCACCGCCGCCCCGTATCTCGGCAACGAGAGATCACACCACATGCTGGACCTGATGAAGAAGAAGGAAGGCATCCAGAACTTCTTCAAGCGCACCAAGTAATCCCGGCAACGAGCCCTGCCGGCAGGTCCGCGCACGGCCGACCAGGCCACCAACCGGCTGATGCACGGCGCGGCTACGGGCCGCGCCCGGCCGCAAGGCCCCCGGTGCTCACCGCTCAGATACGCGCCGGTCTCGACCGCATGTTCGCGTAGCAATCGCTTTCGCGCAGCGCTCGCTGCGCGAACACGCGACGTCCCTGACCGCAAGGAGAATCCCGATCGTGGCACTTCCTGCCGGGTGAGCATCGTCTCCTCCGACCACGAAATCGAGGTTGACGGTGCACAGTAGCCCCGACAGCAGCCCCAACGTCAGTCCCGACGTCGGGCGCAGGTCTGCCCTTGACGCCCGCCGTCCCGTCGCTGAACGGCGACGCCGCGGCGGCCGGTGGGTGCGGCGTTCGGCCGTGGCGGCCGTGCTGGCCCTGCTCGCCGTCGAGCTGGTGCTCGGCTGCGACGCGC
>NZ_JBHSPA010000121.1:0-14980 GCF_042656245.1 Nonomuraea insulae | reverse complement strand
GATCTCGAAGTCCATCGCATCCCCCGAACTGGGGTGTTGCAACGAACCCTAGAACCCAAGTCGCGCGGCGGGCCTTTCGCACGTGTGTGCAGTTTTACCACAAGCCTCTTGACATTGTCAGTGCGAACGTTTTCACTCGGCTGCAACACCTCCGTAATCGTGTATGCGACCTGACTCACGCAACCCCAGAATGTTAACGCTAACATCCCAGAAGGGTGCTGTCGTGTCACTGCGTAGAACGACGTTCGCGTTCGTCGCGTTATTGACGGCCGCGCTGTCCTGCCTGGTCAATGTCCCGGCCGCGCACGCGGCCACGTACTCGGCGTATGTGATGGGCTATTTCAAGGAGTCGCCGAACCAGTCGGGCGACAGCTACGCCCTGCACCTGGCCGTCAGCTCCGACGGCCTGAGCTGGACGCCGCTGAACCAGAACAACCCGGTCGCCACCCCGACCGCCGGCATGCAGGGCCTGCGTGACCCCTACATCCTGCGCAAGCAGGACGGCACCTTCGTGGTCCTGGCCACCGACCTCAAAGGCCGCGTGTTCAACCTGAACAACCAGTACATCCACGTGTGGGACTCGGCGAATCTCACCGGCTTCAGCAATTACCGCCGGGTGCGCCTGCACGGCATGAACACGCACTCGTGGGCGCCGGAGGCGTTCTGGGTGCCGTCCCGCAACCAGTACGCGGTCATCTATTCGGCGAACAACGGCACCCGCGACGTGTTCATGGTGAATTACACGACGGACTTCATCAATATGGGCGCCGCCCAGGTGTTCTTCGACCCGGGATTCAACGTGCTCGACGGCGACGTGCTGGTGGACGGCAACAATTTCTACCTGTCGTACAAGAACCTGTCGAACGGCAACCTCTACGTGGCCCGCTCCACCACGGGCGCGCCGAACAGCTTCACCACGCTGACCAGCGGGCTGCGGCAGGGTGACGGGATCGAGGCGCCGATCCTGGTCAAGTCGAACACGAGCACCTCGTTCTGGTTGTGGGGCGACTCCTACGCGCCGGCCAACGCGGTCTTCTACTCCTGGCAGTCGTCGAACATCAACGGCAACGCCTGGTCGGCGCTGAACCAGCGGACCTACACGGCGCCGATCAACTCCAAGCACGCCACGATCTCCCCGATCACCGAGGCCGAGCGGGCCGCGCTGGTCAGCCGCTGGGGCGCGCCGCAGTGGAACCGGCTCAAGTCCTACAACCTGCCCGGCCGGTACGTGCGGCACGCGGACAACCTCGGGCGGATCGACCCGTTCCCGATGGACCCGACGGCCGACCAGCAGTGGCGCCTGGTGCCCGGGCTGGCCGACTCGGCCGGGGTGTCGTTCGAGTCGGTGAACTACCCGGGCCGTTACCTGCGGCACTCGAACTACGCGATCCGGCTCGACCCGAACGACGGCACCGCGGCGTTCCGGGCCGACGCGACCTTCTCCCGCACGGCGGGTCTGGCCGACGGCGCGTGGGCGTCGTTCCGCTCCTACAACTACCCGGACCGCTACCTGCGCCACTCCAGCTACCTGCTCAGGATCGACCCGATCACCGACGCGCAGGGCAGGCAGGACGCCACCTTCCAGGTCACGTACTAGGAGATCGATCATGAAAACGAGAATCGGCGCCCTCCTGGCCGCCGTCGCGGTGATCTTATGCAGCGTGTACGGCACCACCCCCGCCCTCGCCGCGACCAACGACTTCCGCGGCGTCAACTGGGCCGACGAACGTGACAACTTCGTCGACGGCGTGCTGGTCCTGGGCGGCCTGAGCACCTCCGACAGCTACGCGACCACGCAGGCCAAGGCGGATCGCGTCCTGTCGGGCTTCCAGACCAACCTCGGCGCCAACACCGTCCGCTTCCCCGTCAACTACGCCACCGTGTCGGGCTCGTACTGGAACTCCTACACCGGCGCCATCGACACGGCGGTCAGCAAGGGCATGAAGGTCGTCCTGAGCTACTGGGAGGGCGCCGGCTCACGCAACGGCACGGTGGACAACCTCAGCCAGTTCTGGTCGATGTGGCAGAGCATCGTCGCCAAGTACGGCGGCACGAGCCTGGTCTACTTCGAGCCGATGAACGAGCCGTACGCCTACAGCGACGCCGACTGGAAGAACCTGGCCGCCCAATGGCTGGCCAACTACTCCGGCGTGCCACGGGGCCGGGTCATCATCAGCGGCGCCGGCTACAACCAGCGGCTCATCACGATCGGCAGCGACAGCCGCTTCGACGGCACCCTGATCTCCCGTCACATCTACCAGTTCTTCGACACGAGCCGGACCACCGAGGAGGCGTGGCGGGAGTCGATCCGCACCAGCGTCGGCGGTTACGCGGCGCGCGTCGTCATCACCGAGTGGGGCGCGCCCATGACCGACGGGCGCAACTACAACGCCGCCGCGAACGGCGACAGCTTCGTCGCGTTCATCCGCGGCGTGGCGGCCGAGGCCCGCGCGCTGCAACTCGGCACCGTCTACTGGCCGGGCGTGCGGCCCAACGACCCCTACCGCCTGCAGACCATCAACGGCACCGGCACCGGCCTCTCGCTCTCCACCACGAACGCCTCCGGCCGCGACCAGCTCCGCTACTCGTGGGGCCTGGACAGCGGGACGACTCCCACCTACTACCGCCTCACCGCCCGTCACAGCGGAAAGGTGATGGACGTCGTCAGCGCCTCGACGGCCGACAGCGCCGAGGTGAAGCAGTACACGTGGAACGGCGGCGGCAACCAGAAGTGGCGGTTCGAGGACGCCGGCGGCGGCTACTACCGGCTGGTCAACCAGAACAGCGGCAAGTGCCTCGACGTCGCGAGCGCCTCCACGGCCGACGGGGGGAACGTCATCCAGTACTCCTGCGGCACCGGCACCAACCAGCAGTGGCAGTGGACCGCCACCGGGAGCTACTTCCAGCTGAGGGCCCGCCACAGCGGCAAGTGCCTCGACGTCGTGAGCGCGTCCACGGCCGACGGCGCCGACATCCACCAGTACACGTGCGGGAGCGGCACCAACCAGCAGTGGTCGCGCACCGTGTCCTGATCAGCCCGTGTCTGATCAGCGCGAGTCCTGATCAGCGGGTCGACTCGCGGATCACCAGCTCGAAGGGAGCGACGTGCTGGTCGGTCGGGCCCAGGGGAGCCTGGATGCGCCCGACCACCAGCTCGACGGCCCTCGCGGCCATCCACGCGTGGTCCGGCGCCACCGTGGACAACGAGGGCACCATGTACTCCGCCTCCGGGACGTCGTCGAAACCGACCAGCCGCACGTCGTCGGGAACCCGGAGGCCACGGTCGGCCAGGCCCCGCAGGACCCCCTGGGCGACCGTGTCGGTCACCGCCACCACGCCGTCGAACGCGCGGCCGGAGTCGGCCAGGCGGTGGGCGGCCTCCCTGCCCGCCGCCATCGTCATCTCGCCGAGGTTGACGAGCAGCGCGGGGTCGGCTTCCAGCCCGTGCTCGCCGAGCGCGGTGAGGTAGCCGTGGTGGCGGCGCGTCACCACGTTCAGGCCCTGGCTGAAGCGGCCGGTGACGTTCGCGATCCGGCGGCAGCCTCGGGCGATCAGGTGCGCGGTCGCCGCCCGCGTACCGTCCTCGTTGGGCATGGCCACGTGGTCGAACCGGCCGCCGAAGTCCTGCTCGCCGAGCATCACGATGGGGTAGCCGGTCTCGGCCGGCGGCCGGGTGTCCGGGTGCAGTCCGACCGCGCTGAGGATCAGGCCGTCGAACTGCAGCGTGTGTGAATGGGCGATCGCGTCGATCTCTCCGTCCGCCGCCCCGCCGGTCTGCTCGATCGCGACGTGGAAGCCCTGCCGTCCCGCCTGGTCGATCACGTGCGCGGCGAGCAGCCCGAAGTAGGGGCGGTCGATCTCGGGCACGGCCAGGCCGATGACGCCGGTCCGCCCGGACCTGAGGGTCCGGGCGGAGACGTTGACGCGGTAGCCGGACCGCTCGATGGCCTCCAGCACGCGGCGGCGCACCTGGTCGCTGACCCCCGCCCGGTTGTTGACCACGTTGGAGACCGTCATCTTCGACACCCCGGCCAGCCGGGCCACGTCGCCCATGGTGATCATGCGAGGGCCGCCTCCACGGTGACGAAGGAGTGGGCGGGCAGGTGTACGCGCAGGCCGGAGGCGGTGGCCGTGACCTGGTCGTGGGCGCGCGGGGCGACCGCGTCGGGCGCGTCGGGGGTGTTGTGCGTCTGGAGCTCGCCGGCGGTGAGGATGCGGGCGCTGACGCCTGTCACGGCGCCGCCGCGCAGGTCCAGCTCGACGTCGGCGGCCTGGCCGGCGTCCAGGTTGGACAGCGACACGAGCACGCGGCCGTCCTTGCGGCTGGCCGACACCGACACCGTCGCGAGTTCCTTGGACTCGACCTCGCGGGTGGGCACGCCGGAGGGCAGGTCGACCCGCAGGGAGGCGGCGTCCTGGTGGCCCTTGTTCATCTCGAAGACGTGGTAGGTGGGGGTGAGGACGAGCGCGCCGGAGTCGGGGTCGGTGAGGATCATGGCCTGGAGCACGTTGACCGTCTGGGCGATGTTGGCCATGACGAGGCGGTCGGCGTGGCGGTGGAAGACGTCGAAGTGCAGGCTCGCGACGAGCGCGTCCCGGAGCGTGTTCTGCTGGTAGAGGAAGCCTGGGTTGGTGCCGGGCTCGACGTTCCACCAGGTGCCCCACTCGTCCAGCACCAGGCCGACGTTCTTGCCCGGGTCGTAGCAGTCCATCACGTTGGAGTGCCCGGTGAGGAGCTCGTCCACGCGGGCGGCCTGGAGCATGGTGCGGTAGTAGTCGTCGGTGCCGAACACCGTGGCGTCGCCCTTGTCCCGCCACGGGCCGGAGACGGTGTAGTAGTGCACCGACAGCGCCTGCATGTATCCGGTGGGCCGATACGCGCAGCCCAGCTCGCCGAGCTGCTTCATCAGCGTCTCGGTCCAGGCGAGGTCGAAGGAGTTGGCGCCGGCGGCGACGCGGTAGAGCTTGTTGTCGCCGTGGTCGCGGCAGTAGGTGCCGAAGCGGCGGGCCTCGGCGGCGTACTGCTGGGCGGTCATGTTGCCGCCGCAGCCCCACGCCTCGTTGCCCAGTCCCCAGAACGGCACCCGCCACGGCTCCTCGCGGCCGTTGGCCTTGCGCAGCCGCACCATCGGCGAGTCGCCCTCGCGGGTGAGGTACTCCACCCAGTCGCTCATCTCCCTGACCGTGCCCGAGCCGACGTTCCCGCTGACGTACGGATCCGCGCCGAGCAGCTCGCACAGGGCCATGAACTCGTGCGTGCCGAAGTGGTTGTTCTCCTCGACGTTGCCCCAGTGCGTGTTGACCATCGCCGGACGCTCGTCCTTGGGGCCGATGCCGTCCATCCAGTGGTACTCGTCGGCGAAACACCCACCCGGCCAGCGCAGGTTCGGGATGTCCAGCGCGCGCAGCGCCTCCACCACGTCGAGCCGGATCCCGCCCTCGTTCGGCAGGTCGCTGTCCTCGCCCACGTAGAAGCCGCCGTAGATGCACCGGCCCAGGTGCTCGGCGAAGTGCCCGTACAGGTGCCGGCTGATCACCGGCCCCTTGACGTCCAGGTTGATGATGGCAGGCACGACATTGTTGCTCATCTCGGGATCCCTCAGTCCGTGTATCGATAAAGCGGGGCAACTTTATCGATACACAGGCGCTTGTCAAGGTCGGCGCAGGTCAGGTCAGGTGGGTGGCGATGCCGTCGAGCACGTAGTCGAGGCCGCCGTCGAAGGTGATGTCCGTGCCGGGGTGGGTGGCGTCCTTGATGACCTTGACCAGCGTCGGGTAGCGGCCGGTGGCGAGCATGCGACTCAGGTAGGGGCCCGAGGCGGCCTGCACCTGCCGCTCGTCCATGCCGGTGGCGCGTTCCGCGCGTAGTGCGGTGATCTCGCCGCGGACCGCGCCGATGACGTAGGAGTTCACCGCGGTGACGGCCTGCATGACGGTGTCGATGTGGTCGAAGCCGGGTGTGCCGTCCAGGGCGGACAGTGACGCCTCGAGGTGGGCCAGCCCGTTGGGGCCGACGTGCAGCCGGCCGCCGAGCAGGTCGGCGAACCATTCGTGCCGGAGCGCCGCCTGCCTGGTGCGGTGCGCGAGCGTGCGCAGGGCCGTCCGCCAGTCCTGGCCGGCCGGCTCGGGCGAGACCATCTCGCCGTACACGGCGTCGGCCATCAGGTCGAGCAACTCGTCCTTGGTGGACAGGTAGCCGTACAGGCGCATCGGGCCGGCGTCGAGCGCGGCGGCGACCTTGCGCAGGGACACCGCCTCCAGCCCGTCGGCGTCGGCCAGGTCGATGGCGGCGCGGACGATGCTCTCCCTGCTCAGCGGGCTGGGCGCCGGACGACTCGGCGGCTCCGGCCGCTCCCAGACGAGCGGGGTCTCACCGCTGCCCGGCTCAGGTCGTGCCGCCATCGCGCCTCCTCGGCCTCCGAAACGCCGCCCCAAGAATACCGTCAGAGATACGGCGTATTGGGATATGCGGTGTATCGAGGAGTGTCGTAAGGCCCGCCTTCCGCGCCTGAGGCCGAGGTTACCGGCGGTCGGGCGGGAACCAGGTGTCCAGGGCACGCTCCGGTGACTCCCCACCCGAGGCGTCGGTCGCCCACGCCACGACGCCGTCCGGCCTGACCAGCAGCCCGCCGAGGTCCGGCCGGTCGGGGCAGGCGGCGGTGACCCGCCTGACCCGGCCGCCAGTCTCAGGGGCCGCCCCGAGGTCGAACAGCACCCCGCGCCCGTCGTGCAGATGGTCGGCCGGGCGGGAGCCGTCGGCGAACTCCAGCCCGGGGACGATCGTGCCCACCAGCGAATGATCGCCCGGCAGGTCGTAGCGCTGCCACACCCCGGAGATGCGTTTGACGAAGTACGTGGTGCCGGTGACCGTGTCGATCAGGTCGGAGACGATGCCGCGCATGGCCAGGGCACGCGGCTCGGGGCGCATCAGCAGGACCTGCGCGCGCGTCCAGTCGAGCACCCACGCGCCGATGGGGTGACGCTCGGCGGTGTAGGTGTCGAGCAGCGCCTCGCCGGCCCGCCCCTGGGCGACCGCGGCGAGCTTCCAGCCGAGGTTCACCGCGTCGCCGATGCCGAGGTTGAGCCCCTGGCCGCCGAAGGGGGAGTGCACGTGGGCGGCGTCGCCGGCGAGGAGCACCCGGCCCAGCCGGTACGTGGTGGCCTGGCGGGCGTTGTCGGTGAACCGGGTGGCCGAACGGACGCCGGTGACCTTGACGTCGGCCCCCGAGACGTTGCGCAGGCTGGCCTGGAGCTCCTCGGCCGTGATAGGTGTGTCCCGGTCCACGGGCGGGCCGTCGTACTCGACCGTCAGGATGCGGCCGGGGATCGGGCCGTGCACGTAAACGCCGGTGCCGGTGCGGTTCCAGCCGGGCGAGAGCTGCTCGTGCCCTTCCATCTCGACGATGGCCTGGTGGCCGGTGATCTCCGGCGGGGTGCCGGGGAAGTCGAATCCGGCCTCGCGCCGTACGAGACTGCGCCCGCCGTCGCAGCCCACGAGCCACCCGCACCGGTACGCATGCTCGCCCGCCCGCACGGTGACCCCGTCCGCGTGAGACTCGATGCCGGTCACCTCCACGCCACGAAGGATCTTCCCGCCCAGCGCGGTCACGCGCTCCTCCAGCAGCACCTCGATGTCCTGCTGCCGCACGCCGCTCACCAGGGACGCGGAGCCGCGCGCGGTGAGGTCGGGGTCGTTCTCGTCCACCCGGTCGCCCAGGAGCCAGATGCCGGCGAAATGCCCGGCGAACTTGACCGGGGGCGGCGGCGGGCCGGCGGACTCGCCGAACCTCTCGCGGACGAACTTGAGGTATTCCGCCCGGTTGCGTTCCTCCGCGGCCTTGAGCGCCGGTGTCAGCCCGCGGCGGTCGAGTGCCTCGGCCGTCGGCACGTTGATCGCACCGGCCTTGATCGTCTCGTCCACCTCGGTGAGCCGTTCGAGCACGGCGACGGAGACGCCGTGCAGGCCGAGCTCGTGAGCGAGCATCAGCCCGACGGGGCCGCCACCGGCGATGATCACGTCGTAGTCCATAGCTTCACTTTACTCGACTAAATCTTTAGTGCGATAAAGTTTTCTTGTGGACTCCTCATCGCGGCGCGAACGCAAGAAGGCCGAGACCCGCCAGCGCATCTCCGACGTCGGGACCATGTTGTTCATGGAGCGCGGCTTCGACGACGTGACGATCGGCGACATCGCCGAGGCGGCCGACGTCTCCAAGGTCACGGTGTTCAACCACTTCCCCCGCAAGGAGGACATCTTCTTCGACCGGGAGCCCGAGGCGGCCGACCTGCTGAGCACGACCGTCCGCGAGCGCCCGCACGGGACCTCCGTGCTCGCCGCCGTGCACGCGATGCTCCTCCGGCAGATCGCGCAGGGCCATCCGCTGGGCGGGATGGAAGACCGGTTCACGACGTTCTGGCGGGTGATCCTCGCCTCCCCGGTCCTGCGGGCCCGGGCCAGGGAGGCAGGCGAGGAGTTGGAGGGGCTGCTGACCACCCTGATCGCCGAGTCGGACGACGACCCCGACCCCCGGCTGAGCGCGGCCCTCATCGTGGCCGGCTTCCGCGCCGTCTTCCAGCAGATCGCCACCCGCCTGCTGGCCGGGGAACGAGCCGACGATCTCCGGGAGGAGTACGTCGCGCGCGTCAACCACACGTTCGAGGCCCTGGACCGCGCCCTGCGCCGCTGACCCGGGCACCCCTCAGGCGTCTCTTCTCGTGAACGAGAGGATCGCGGCGGCGAGGGCGACCGCGAGCCAGGCGGCCAGGACCAGCGCCCCTACCTGCGGGGTCAGGCCGGGCCCCGGCTGGTACATGCGCGCGCCCGCCGAACCGGGGAGATAGTCGGCGACGGCGTTCGCGAGGACGGGTGGGAGCACGAGGACGAGTCCGAGCGTGGTGGCGAGTGCGGCGATGGCGTCCCTGGTGAGCGTGGCCACGGCCAGGGCGAGCAGGCCGATCAGGACGAGGTAGGCGGCCGCGCGCGGGAGCGCGGCGCCGTCGCCGCCCATCGGCAGGCCGGTGAGCAGCGCCCCGGCGAGCGCGGCGGAGAGGGCGAGCAGGGCGGTGACGGCCGCGGCGACGAGGTAGGCGACGATCTTGCCGGCGATGAGCAGCGACCGGACGGGGACCGCGGTGAGGCTGGTACGGGCCTGGGTGCCGGCGTACTCGGAGGCGATGGCGAGCACGCCGAGGACAATGAGACCGGTCTGGGTGTAGCCGGCGGTGCGCAGGGCCGCCTCGGTCGCGGTCAGGGGCTGACCGGAAGGGGCCGCGGCGAGGGCGGCGCCGAGCGCCGCGGCGGCCAGGACGGTGACGCCGACGGTGACGAGGACGGCGGGCAGGGTCCTGAGTTTGGCCAGCTCCGCCGCGATCGTGTTCCAGGCCATCACGCGTCCCTGCGGGCGAACACGACGGCCGCGACCGCGAGGAGTGCGAGGGCCCAGGCGGTCATGACGAAGGCCGCGATGCGGGGATCGACCATGTCCTCGGCGGGATAGCCCGTGGCGAACATCTGGGCCCCGGCGACGTCGGGGAGGTATCTGGCCAGGGGAGTGAGACGGGTGAGGAGGAACGTGACGGACACGAACGTCGTGTTGGCGATGAACGCGACCATCGGCACGATGCCGTTGCGGGTCATGACGGTGACGGAGAACGCGATCAGCGCCATGAGCACCCAGTAGGCCACGGCGCCGGCGGGACGCCAGCCGAGGGCGTGGATGAGCTGGCCCGGCGGGCTGGCGTGGTCACCGAGGATGACCTGCGTCATCAGGATCCCCGCGCCGATGGTGACGACGGCGGTGAGGCCGCTGAGGAGGATGAGCACGATCGCCTTGGCGGCCAGCAGTCGCGTGCGGCGCGGGGTGGCGACGAGCGTGGCGGGGATCTGGCGGCCGCCGCCGGCGTCCTTGCTGGTGGAGGTGTACTCGCTGCTCATGATCACGATGCCCAGCACGATCACGCTGACGACGCCGGGAGCGGTGAGGTTGAGCGCCAGGTCGTCGGGGGAGTAGGAGGTCGGCTTGCCGGCGGCGAGCTTGCCGGCCTGACCGGCGGCGGACGTGGCGACGATGGCGAGCGTGAACGCGGTGCCGAGGATGAGGGCGACGTGGGCCGAGGGGAGGGTGAAGGTCTTCCTGAGCTCGGCGGTGATGGTGTTGAGCATGGTCAGGGCCGGCTTCCGGAGGTGAGGGCGAAGAAGGCCTCTTCGAGTGAGGGGTGTCCGGCGGTGACCTCGGTCAGGGGGCCGGTGGTGATGACGCGGCCGGCGCTGATGATGACGAGGTCGTCGGCGGTCTCCGCCATTTCGCTCATGAGGTGGCTGGAGAGCAGCACGATGTGGCCGTCTTCCGCGTAGTCCCTGAGCAGGTGACGGATCCAGCGGATTCCGTCGGGATCGAGGCCGTTGACCGGTTCGTCGAGGATGAGCACGTCCGGCCGGCCGAGGAGAGCGGTGGCGATGCCGAGGCGTTGCCCCATGCCGAGGGAGTAGGCGCCGACGCGTTTGCGGGCGGCGCCGGCGAGCCCGGTCTCCTCGAGGACCTCGTTGACGCGGCTGGGCGGGATGCCGTTGCTGCGGGCGACCCAGGACAGGTGGGCGCGCGCCGTGCGGGAGCGGTGGGCTCCGCTGCCTTCGAGCAGGGAGCCGACGGTGCGCAGCGGGTTGCGCAGCTTCCGGTACGGTCTGCCGCTGACGAGCGCGGTGCCGGCGTCGGCCCGGTCGAGGCCGAGCAGGATGCGGAGCGTGGAGGACTTTCCCGCGCCGTTGGGGCCCAGGAAGCCGGTGACGCGGCCTGGCGCGACGGAGAACGTGACGTCCTGGATGGCCGGCCTGCCGCCATGGGATTTGGTGAGGCCGCTGATCTCGATCATGGTCTTCAGCGTTCCAGGGGGAGTCCGGAGACCGCATCGGCCAAAGGTTGACAGCCGCTACCCGCCGGCCCGCCGCAACTCCTCGACGAAGCCGCTCTCATAGGCCAGGATGACGAGCTGCGTGCGGTCCCGTACGCCGAGCTTGAGGAACAACCTGCTCAGATACGTCTTGACGGTGGCGCGACTGAGGAACAGCGCCGCCGCGATCTCGTCGTTGGACAGCCCGCCCACGATCGCCGCCACCACGTCCCGCTCCCGCTCGGTCAGCCCCGCCAGGCGTTCCGGCCGGGTGTCGGGCCGCCGGGCGGCCATGCCGGCGATCATGCGCTTGGTGACCTCGGGCGCGAGCATGGCGTTGCCCTGGTGCGCGACGCGGACGGCACGCAGGATCTCCTCGGTGCCGGCGTTCTTCAGCAGGAAACCGGTGGCGCCGGAGCGCAGGGCCTCGTAGACGTACTCGTCGAGGTCGAACGTGGTGAGGATGACGACCTTGGTGCGGGGGTGGGCGGCGCAGATGGCGTGGGTGGCCTCAAGGCCGTCCATGACGGGCATGCGGATGTCCATCAGCACGACGTCCGGCTCCACCCGGTGGGCCGCCGCCACCGCCTCCCGCCCGTCCCGGGCCGCACCCACGGCGAGCAGGCCGGGCTCGGCGGCGATGAGGTCCAGCAGAGAGGCGCGCAGGAGGCCCTGGTCCTCGGCCACCAGCACCTTGATCGGGTCAGGCACGTGCCACCTCCGGGACGGGGACGACCGCGCGCACCTCGAAGCCCCCTCCCGAACGAGGCCCCGCGCTGAAGGCTCCGCCGAGCATCTCGACGCGCTCCCGCAGCCCCACCAGCCCGAACCCGGGCCCGGCGGACGCGCGGCCGGAGCCGGGGCCGTCGTCGGTCACCGTGCGGCCGTCGTTGGGGCCGTCGTCGTTCGGCGTGCGGGCGGGGCCGGGGCCGTCGTCGGTGACCGTGACGCTGAGCTCGCCGGGCGTGCCGCTCACCGTGACGGCACAGCGCGCGCCGGGGGCGTGGCGGGCCGCGTTCGTCAGCCCTTCCTGGACGATCCGGTACGCGGCCAGCCCGATCCCCGCCGGCAGCCCCTCAGCGCCCGTCGTCGTGAGGCTCACCCTCACCCCGCTCGCACGTAAGCGCTCGACGAGGGCGGCCAGGTCGCCGATGCCCGGCTGCGGATGGCGCTCGGCCCTCTCGCCGCTCTCCCGCACGGCGACCAGCGTGGTGCGCAGTTCGTCCAAGGCGTGCCTGCTCACGGTCTCTATCCTGCCGAGCCGGTCACGCATCCGTACGGAGTCGTCGTCGCGCGCCGCGACACCGGCCGTCACGGCGATCGTGCCGAGCGAGTGGGACACGACGTCGTGGACCTCCCTGGCCACGCGCAGCCGCTCGGCCGTCACCGCGGACTGCCGCTCGGCGAGCATGGCGTGCTCGGCCTGGAGCGCGGCCCGCCGCGTCGTACCCCCGAGCACCCAGGCGGCGGCGAGCGCGAGCAGGCTCAGCATCGTGTACCGCACCGTGCTCTCGGCGTCGGCGGTCCCCAGGAACGCCACGCCCGCGATGGCGACCCCGGCCCCCACGCCGACGGCGTTGAGCGACCTGGTGGTGCCCCGGGTCAGGGCCACCCGGTACAACATCCACGCCGTCGCCACGAACGGATCGTGCGTCATGCCCAGCGCGGCCCCCGCCAGGGTGGCCCCGGCGACGACGGCGAACGCGGCCCGCGGCCATCGCGAGCGCGCCGCCATCCCGGCGACCAGCAGCACGATCGGGGCGGCCTGGAGCCAGGGGGCGCCACGGCCGTCGAAGGGCAACCAGAACACCAGGACGCACAGGAGCGCGGCGCCGGCGTCCCACCCGGCGGAGCGCGGATGACTGACGTCGAACCAGTGCCGCTGACTCATACGCCGAATCCTAAAAGCCGGATATGCGGGCGAACGCCGCCCAGGATCCACGGTCGCTCAGGATCCACGGTCGCTCAGGATCCACGGTCGCTCAGGATCCACGGTCGCTCAGGATCCACGGCCCGCGCCGGTGGCCCCCGTCACGGGGACCACCGGCGCGTGGGTCAGGCGTGCACGCTCATGCAGCCGATCCTGTTCCAGCCGCCGAAGCTCTCCCAGACCGCAACCAGCGACCATCCCTGGGCGACCCTGTCACGGTGCTGGTAGGCGCAGGCCGCGTGCAGGTCGAGGGGGATCGAGGTCCCCGTCCTGACGCAGGACCAGCCGGTCACGTTGCCGCCACCGTGCCGGGCGTCCGTGTAGCCGATCGACACGCAGAAGGACCTGAGGTCCATTCTGGGCAGGGCCTCGGACTGTCCCGCCGTGGCGTGGCACTTCCACTCGCCACCGCTGTTGCCGTTGGCCTGCGCCGTGACCGGGTAGCCCGCGGTGACGAGAGGGGCGAACTGGTAGCGGCAGGCGTCGATGACCGAGAGGTTGGCCTCCGTGTCGACGCCGGCGGGGCCGTGGATGTAGCAGCGCCAGTCCGCGATCCCGTTGGGGGCCTTGAGCCTGGCGCCGGTGTAGCCGAGCGACCTGCAGTAGCCGCTGAGGTCGACGCCGCCCAGATAGACGTCGGCCGATTGCGCTTTGAGAGGTGCGGCTGCGGCGGGTGAGACGCCGATACAGGTCATGCTCAGGCATGCCAGCAGCACGGTCAGGAGAAGATGACGCGGTCGCATACCGATCCCTTCGTCGGACGGTCAAGGACGCCGCGACCGGCCCGTGCCGCGACGCGCCAAGTATCGAATCCGCCTGGTGGGAAGGTCTTCGTGCCGGTGACACAACATCCGCGCGAACGGTTGCGCGTCCGGGTGAACAGCCGCCCGCCGGGCCCGGAGCCGGGCCCGGNNNGCGCGGTTCGCGCTACGGCGTGACCGGCGTGCCGCCGAAGGTCACGACGAGACGGCCGTCCGAGGCGTAGGACCAGTTCAGGGTGCCGGAGTAGGAGGAGCACCTGGACCCGTTCGAGCCGGTCCAGAACTGGTTGGAGCTGTCGGAGCTGCCGACGATCTTGTCGTTCGTCCCGCTGCCGCTGCGGCAGGACACGTTGTTGCGGAACACCGACGTGCCGCCGTCGAAGGAGAAGTTGCGTTCGGTGTTGTCGATGCCGACGTTGTCACTCATCGCTATCGTGCCGAGGTTGCGGTTGTAGGTGAACCCGTGCTTGCCGTTGTGGTAGGCGATGTTGCGGCGGATGACGTGGTTGACCGAGATGTCCTCGCCGCCGAGCTTGTAGCCGTTGCGGTCGCCGTTGCCGGCCTGGCTGCCGTCGGTGAGGGTGCCGTTGTTGTAGGACAGGGAGTCCTCGATGGTCACCGGGCCGATGGGGCCGGTGTCAGTCTTCGTGTAGAGGTCCCAGCCGTCGTCGATGTTGTTGCGGGACACCGCGTACCTGAAGACGTTGCCGGAGCCGACGGTGAGCTTCGCCGCGAAGCCGTCGGCGTCCTCGCCGTCGGAGTCGGCGTTGTCGTGCGACAAGGCGCTCAGGATGAGGTTGTTGGCCGGCCACTGGTCGCGGGGGGTGTCGGAGACGATCCGCGACAACTGTAGCCCTGTGTCACGGTTGAACCGCGTCACCGTGCGCTCGAAGATGTTGTTGCTGCCGCCGACGAAGATCCCGTTGTCGCCGGCCCGCTCGACGACGACGCCGTACACGTGCCAGTACGACCCGTTCACGGCGAGTCCACGGTTGGCCGGGTCCTCGCTCTGGGCGGAGAAGTTCAGCACCGGAGTCTCGCCCGGGTAGGCGGTCAGCTTCTTGCGGGCGCTGGAGGTGCCGTTGTTGCCCTGCGCGATGGTGACCGTCTGCGCGAAGTTGTACGTCCCGCCGCGCAGGTAGATCGTCCCGCCGGAGGCGACGCGGGTGATCGCCGAGGTGAGCGTGGTCGGGTCCGCCTGCGTGCCGGTCGCGCTGTCCTTGCCGCTCGGCGCGACGTACAGCGTGCCGCTCGACGGGGGCGGGGTGACCGTCGGGGTGATCGTCGGCGTGACGGTCGGGGTGACGGTGGGGTCGGGGGTGGAGCCGCCGGCGGGCTGTAACGTCCACTGCTTGGTGGCCACGGAGTCGCAGGAGTTCTGCTGGAGCAGGGCGCCGGAGGA
>NZ_JBHSPA010000120.1:0-8627 GCF_042656245.1 Nonomuraea insulae | reverse complement strand
GCCGTCGGTGGTGGAATGCTCGGAACTGGGATCGACGCGGCTCTCGGGTAACGCCCCGAGTCTTACCTAACACGCCGCCTTTCCGTGTGTTCGGATGTTTGGTAAGACCCCATTTTTTTGCCGGACCTACACGGGCGCGCGAGGCTTTGGAAAAATGGCTTTGAGGGTTCTACCGAAAGTTTACATCACTACCCCGGCGTATCTGTTAGTATGGCAACCGTCGCAGATCCCCCCGGACGGGATAAGGTCGAGTTTATTCGGGAGGACGACGGCCGGGTAACGGCGCGACACGTCGAAACCGGTGTTGCGTCGTTCGGTTCCACCGAAAGCGACGCCCTTCGCGAGCTCGCCGACGCCCTGGAGAGCCACCGCGGGGAAGGGACCCCGATCGACGATCCCGAGGCATACCTCGAGGAGCAAGGGATCGACGCCGAGATCGGCGAGGCCGGACGGCCGCCCTGGCTTGAATAGTGGTCCGAACGACGTTTTCGTCCGACGAGATAATCAAAGGCCTATCGAAACACGGGTTCGTCCCGGTCGGTGGGAAGGGGAGCCACACGACTCTTAGATACAAGAACCCCGATACGGGGAAGGTGCGGACGGTAACGGTCCCGAAGGGTGACCCGATCCCGATCGGAACCCTCCAGGATATAGCCGACCAGGCCGGCGCGAATGACTTTCACGACTTTTGCCGATGGATCGACGCCGTCGTCTAACTATGTCACACGACACACCCGAGGACGCGCTTACGCTGGAGGAGTTGACCGACGCCCTCGCCGACGCGACGGGGACCACCCGCGAGGAGATCGAACGCGGGGCCGAGGAGCTGGAGATCGCCCCGCCGAGCGAGGCGACCGTCGTCGACGAGTAACCGCTTTTCTCGACACCCGCGTTAACCAACAGTCGGACGTCCCGAGCCGTGCGTGTTGGTTAAGACCGTAGTTACACCGGGAGTACGCACGATCCCAGTCGCCGAAACACGCGGGGAGAGACGCCGAGGACGTCAATCCGTCCGGTCGCCCCCAGGGGATTACTCCCCTACACCCTGATTATACTCAGGACATACCAGGAGTATGATGATCCCATAGGTGTCCTATGGGAATGGATGAAAACCACCACTAACCGGACGTATGGTGCCGTAATCTAATTGATTTCTAATTGCCGTGGATGGGTGTATGCCCACCTATCTATCAGGGGAACGGGAAGACTTTTGGTCACACCGACACATAGCCTAATCTGTAATGGACCGAACCAGCATTACCCTGGGATCGGAGACACGGGACGCCCTTCGGGAGTACAAGCACGATCGCGAGCTCTCGAACTACGATGAGGCGGTTCGTGACCTCCTCCAGGACGGCGCTCACCCTTCTAATGGCCCGGATCGCGGGTCTTTTTAGGGTATGGTGCCGTTGCTATGGGATAGGTAGAATCGAACGACGGCGGGACCGGAGTCAATTGGTACCTGGCTCGGTCCTATCGCCGTCGAAGGATGTTGGTGGGACGAAGGCGCGGAAAGGCCTTCTACCCGGACATACACGGTCCGGGCCTAAGGTTCTTTCTGATCGTCCGGTCGTCGTCGTCCCCGATTCGCCCCCGCACGGGCTACACGACCGCACGAATGCACGAATACGACACCAACGACGGACGGATCGACCGCGACCACTACGAGGAGAGCCCTTCAACGGGAGCCGAGGAGACGGCACGGATCAATCACGCTCGCGACGGATACGACCACACGCCGACGTGTGAGACGTGTGACCGCGAGGGCGAGCCGATCGTTATCTGCGATCCCGAGCACGTCCGGAAGGTTAGCGTTCGGTGTTCGGTTCACGCAAAGGACTTTCTGGAGGTATCTGTATGAGTAACGACCACGACGACACGAAAGCACAGCTCGCCGAGTATCTGCGATTGAATCCGGACGCGACCGCGATCGAAGCGGTCGGACACGCCGGCGCCGATCCCGATCGCTGGGTGGACGTCGTCCGGGACGCCCTCGAGAGCGACGATCCACATACCGCGATCCGATCGGGAGAATCGCCCGAAACCACCGGAATGGACACCGATCCCGACCGCCCGAACCCTGGGGTTGAGACGGAAAGATCGGGTTCCTCGCCGAATGAATCGGCCGAAAACGCCGAGAGCGGGGAGACGGACACGGTGGACGTCAATACCGAATGGGGTTCCTGGAGTGACGCCGACTTTACGACCACCGAACCGGACACCTACCCGCCGGCGCTCCTCGAGCGGGAGCAATGGATGGGCCGACTGAAGGGCGAAAAACTCCCGTTCGCGCCGTGGGGAGACGCCGACCACCCGGACGGCGAGGACGAAAAGGACGCCCGATACAAGTGGGGGATCGCCGATCATTACGTCGACGGTGACACCGTCGCGCTCGCCGAGGACGATCACCAGCTCGGGGGGCGGGTGTTCATCCAACGGGAGAGCGATCCGTTTGCGTTCGTCGACGGTGACGACGTCCGGGATCCCGAAACGGGCGAGGTACACCCGGCGTTTGTTGCGATCCTCGAGCACCTGGGGCTGACGTATGCCGACGTGTCGACCTCGGGGGCGGGAGCACACGCCTACTATCACGCCCCGGACGGGCTCCCGATCGACGGGAAGGGGCAAGCGGTATTCGACATAGACACCGAACCCTGGGGGGCGAACGACGCCCCGCCGACCGTCGAGATATACGCGAATAAGCACGTCTGCGTGACGACGGGCGAGCACGTCGACGGGACACCGACCGACCTCGCCGAGTGGGACGCCGACGCCCTTCGATCGATCCTCGAGGCGAACGGATACGAGGACAAAGACCGGATTAGCCACGACACCGACCGGGACCGGTCCGACCTCGAGGAGTACGATCCCGAGGTGACCGGGAGTAACGACACCGCCGAGGATATTCGGGACGTGTTGAAGGCTGTCGACCGGCTCCGGGTTCACGACCTCCCCCTCCGAACCCGCACGACCGGCGAGGACGCGACCGGGTGGCGCACGTTCGATCCCAGTTACCGCTCAAGTGAAAGCGGTGAGAGCCTACACGCGCCGGCGGACGAACCGGTGTTTCACGACCACAAGGAGGGCGAGAGCTTCGGGCTCCTCGGGCTCTTTGCGGCCGAGGAGGGGATTATCCGACACCCGTGGGACCGGCTCGAAGGGTCCGACTGGTGGGACGCCGTCGACGCCGCCCGAGACGCCGGGGCGCCGATCCCCGAGTACGACACGACCGACACGGCCGAGCATATGACCGTTCTCCCGCCGAGTGTTCGCGACCTTTCCACCGCGACGAGCGGGTGGGACTGGAGACACGCCGCCAAGGAGACGGACCTCACGATCGATGACGTCCGCGACCGAACCACCGACGCGATCGCCGACGCCTACGGTTCCGGGGATCGGGTACTGATTGAAGCGCTCCCGACGATGGGCAAATCCTACGGTTCCATCAAAGCCGCCGCCGAGACGGACGAACCCGTGACGATCCTCACGGGACGGGGGCGAAAGGAACAGTACGATCAGCTCCGCGAATGGTGCGAGGAGCACGGTTTGACCTACAAGACCCTCCCGTCGTTTACCCGCGACTGTGAGACGGCGAACGGCGAGCACGGCGAGGACTGGGCCGAGAAGGTTCGCGGGTGGTACAACCGAGGAGCGACACCGAAAGCGATCCATGCGTTCGCCGAGGAGGTACTCGGTCGAGCGCTCCCGTGCCAGGCACAAGAGGGACACCGGTGTACCTACGCCGCTAAATGGGACTTTGACCCTGAAACGGACGGGAGTGGTGACCCCGAGGAGGACATCCCGATCGATGTTCTAATCGGGCACTACACCCACGCCTACAAGCCGAAGGTAACGACCGGGCGAACGGTGGTATTCGACGAACACCCAAACGGGGCGTTTGAAACCGTTCTCGGTCCCGAGCTCCAGGGCGCCGTATCGTATTGGCTGGAGACGACCGGCGGGATCCCGTTTGACAGTTACACCGACCTCCTCGAGAATCGGGACGATGAAAGCCGCCGATCGGACGCCCTTCTATGGTTTGAGGAGAACGGGATCGAACCGGACGAAACCCGAGTGTTCGACGATCGGAACGCACACGCGACCGCTCCCCTGGCAGTCTTTACGCTCCTCGCGAGCGACGACCTCGAGAACGGGTTTGAACGTGCGGACCTTGGGGAGCACGGGCTCGGTATCTTTAACCGGGCGAACGGTTCCGTATCGATCCTCCAGCCACCGGCGTTAGACTATACCACCGGAACCGTCGCATTAGATGGAACGCCGACGAAACGAATGTGGGAGCTGTCACTCGGGGAGCGGTTAACCCACCGTCAAGTGCTCCAGGACGGGGAGCGGACCGAGTACCTTCGGGACGCTTTGAATCTGAATATCGTGCCGACCACCGAGTACGTGAAACCCTACAATTCGCCCGACCACGTCAATACCGAGGAGGACGGCGCGCTCCTCGAGGCGATCGCCAAAGTGCACGGTGAAAAGCCGGGTGTCATTACGACCACGACCGCGGAACACGAATACGACGCCGAGGGCCTCCTCGAGTACGTCGACGAGACGAAACACTACGGGAACGTTCTCGGGAGTAACGAGTTTAAGGAGAAGCGACTGGGGGCGGTGGTAGGGTCGAACCACTACGGGGACGGATACATCAAGAAGTGGGGCGCCTACGCTGGGGAAACCGTCGAACGGGGCGAGGGGAAAGGTGCCGACCTCTCATACACCGGGATCGGCGAGAAGATTTTGACCCATATGCGGGAGCACGACACCCTACAGGCGGTAATGCGGTTCGGCCGGGACGGGAACGGCGCCGTCGTCTATACCCATACGAATACACTCCCCGAATGGGTCCCGATCGCCAGCGAGGGGCGTGTACTCAAAACCTGGAGCGACGGGATGCGGGATGTCCTTACCGCGCTCGAGGATATGGGAACCGCGACCACCGAGGCGATCGTCGACCACCCGGCGGTCGACCTCTCACGCCAGCAGGCGTTTTCCCACCTGGAGGAGCTTCGCGACCGGGATGTCCTCGAGCGGATGCAGGACACCGAGGACGGGCGCCGTGTTGTATGGATCGACGACGGGTTACACCGGCTCGGCGAACACGGCGAGGCTGAATTAGACCCCGTCGACCTCGAGGAGTTGACGGACACGGAAGTTCGTCAAGTTGCACGTAGTAGTATCTATACGTGGGACTTTACGAACCGCGAGGGTTCGGACACTCCCGAACCGGTCCGAGCGGGATCGACGCCGTCGACGCCAGGGACACGCGCCGATCCTGGGGGGAACCGACCACCGGATCCGGCTGATTGACCGACACGAACCGGGTTCGGACGCCCCGGCGAGGAGTGGCAACGACGGATATACGGAACAACCCCATGAACGCCCGGATCCTATGAACAACCCCATGGACGTCAAAACGAAAGGCCATAGAAGAAAAGAGACGCCGCTTTTGCCGAGGAGAGCGGCCGACGCGCCGGGTTTCGAGACAAACACTTACCCCATAAGGGAACCCTATTCCTTTTTGAAAGTATTATGAGCTCCTCAAAATCGGGCGATACAGGGCGCCGATACGGTGACATTTGCGGGGCGACCAATAACCGCGGGGAACCGTGCGGGCTCCCGGCGGGCTGGGGAACGCCGGGATCCCAGGGCGGTCGGTGTAAATTCCACGGTGGATCGTCGACGGGACCGAGCGACACCGATCACCTGGAGGAAAACGACTTTGCCGAGGGGAACGCCGGCGGAGGAGCTCCCAAAGGCAACACGAACGCCGAGATACACGGCGGGTTTAGCGACTGGAGAAAAGCATACGAACGGTTCGACGGGGAGACGAAAGCATACGTCGAGCACCTTCGGGAGTGTATGCGAGAGACGGCAAAGGAGCACGCGCCGGACGTCCCGGAGGACCGACGGGAGCGACTGATTAAGGAGAACGCGACGCTGTCGGTTCTATGGCACCGAGCGGCCGGGGACGCGTTCGGGACGCCCGAGAATCCGGTCGACGGGGCTCGCGGGATCGTGATCGAGGAGGAGCGAGAGCACAACGGGGAGACGTACACCGTATACAAGGAAAACCCAGCCTGGAGAGCGGAACGTGCCATATCACGGCGGGAACGGTCGATCGGTCGGGAGCTCCGGTTATACCCAGCCTTTCAGGACGGAACCGACCAATAGGGACGCCGGTGGGACCACGTATTCGGATAACACGTATGGTCCCAATACGTGACCCCAGGACGCCCTCGCCGGCGGATCCCGATCCCGCCGCCCTCGCCCGTGTTCGATCGTTTATCTAACCGACCGGATGTATGTCTGACGCGGATCGTCGACGGAAGGTGTCGAGAAAAGGAACCATTACGGGACCGACCGGCTCGCGTGTTGGTTAAGAGACGCCCGCCGTGTTGGTTAAGACCGGCTCGGTGACGCCGTCGACGATCGATTTTCGCACGGCCTTCAGGCGCGCGCTCGCGCGACGGTGGACCGGAAAGCAAAAAAGAACGTTCGGGAGCTGGGGGAGTTACTCCTCGGGACCGTCGCACCCGTCCCGGTGGGTGGCGTGACGGGTATCGCCCTCGAGGACCTCGACACCGCACCCGGTACACCGGACGTATTCGGCGCCGGTCGGCTCCCCGTACTTGTCGTATTCAGCAAACGGACCTTTCCACCGAGGACCCTCCTCGACGACGATCGTGTGTTCGGAACCGGTACGCCCTTCGGCTCGGGTATCGTATGCAGACATGGGTTTTCTCTCCCGAGACAACCCGGCTCGCGTGTTCCAGCACGCGGGCGCTTTCAAAACGCCCCGAGGAACCGGTTTGTCTCTACCTATTGGTAGTAGCCAAAAGGTAATAAGTATTTCCCATTGGGTTAACCTATTGGGTTCCACCAATAGGACTAAGGGATCCGGACGTCAATACCGAGGTATGCCGGAACGAAAACGAACCGAGGCGGGTACGTTCGTCGAAACGGTGACCCTCGAGGACGTCCGGGACGTATTCGACGAGATACGGGGACCGGTGGTAACCTCGAGTGACGTTTCCGATCGACTCGGGTGTACGACCGAAGCGGCTCGGCAAAAACTCACGCGCCTATACGACCGGGGCGAGGTGGATAAGCGAAAGACCGGTCGGACGGTGATATACTGGAGAGCGGGCGAGGAGGACGCGAGAGCCGACGCCGTCGAACCCGCGGCCGAGACACCGGCGGATGCCACGAACGCCGAGAGCGGGCGCACACGCGACGAGAGCGACGACCTCGCCGAGGAGGTCCGCCAGTACCTCGAGGAGACGGACACGCCGCCAAAGACGGAACACGGCCGCTCGGCGGTTCTTGATGTGTTCCGATACCTTCGGGAGCACGGAACGACGAAAACGGGCGAGCTCCAGGACGAGATATACCCCGAGTACACCGACGAGTGGGGATCCGCCCGAACGATGTGGAACGCCCTCGACCGGTACCTCGGGGACGTCCCTGGGATCGCAAAGGGTGGGTACGGTGAATGGACCTATACGGGCGACGACGCCGTTCGCGAGGAGCTGGGGCTATGATCGGCGAAAACGCTCGCGGGGTGGGGCCTTGGTCCGGCGGCTCCCGTGTTCGGGCTCTCCTCCCCGGAACGGACACGACGGTGGTCGGTCGGGTTCGGGGCGGTGACGCCGCCGGCCGGGTTCGTGTGATCGTCGACGGCGACGACGGCGAAAAGGACACGTCGATCCTCCTCCCCCAGGATCGGATCGTCGAGGTGGTCGATCCGTGACCCGCGACGACGACACGCCCGAGGAGGACGCCCCGACCGACGCCGGCGACGGTCCCGAGCCGGTCCCGGATAGTGACCCCCGACACATCGATCCCGCCGGGGACCTCGCGGACGCCGTCGAAAGCGGCGACCTCGAGTTACCGCTCGCCGACGTCACCGACGCCGAGATCGTACGGGACCTCGTCGACGCCGCCGAGAGCGGGGAGCTGGGGTCGGTCGAACCGGGACTTGAGGCACAGGTTCGGATCGCCCGCGCGCTCCTCGAGGACGTCGACGACGGCGAGGAGTAACCGATGCACAAGAAGGGCCATTACGGGGCCGCCCTCCTCGGGTACGCCCCGCTCGCGACGATCGCCCTCGCCGGCGGGTTCGACGTCCCGGCCGTCGCCGGCGCCCTGGTAACGCTCGGGTTGGCTACAGTCCCGGACCTCGATATGAGGATCCCGGGTATCCCCCACCGGGGACCGACACACACGGTTCAGTTTGCGGTTCTTATCGGGCTCGTGACCGGCGCGGGTGGGTTTCTCCTTGCGGCCGGATACGGCGCTCCCCTCGCGCTCGCCGGCGGGCTGTTCGGGTTCGCGACCGGCGCCGTCGCGATCGGCTCGCATATCGCCGCGGACGCGCTCACGCCGATGGGTGTCGAGCCGTTCGGGGCGAACGGACCGCACTATTCGCTCGAGGTGGCACGGGCGGCGAACCCGATCGCGAATTACGCCCTCCTCGGGATCGGGATCCTTGCCGCCGTCGGTGGTGGAATGCTCGGAACTGGGATCGACGCGGCTCTCGGGTAACGCCCCGAGTCTTACCTAACACGCCGCCTTTCCGTGTGTTCGGATGTTTGGTAAGACCCCATTTTTTT
>NZ_JBHSPA010000119.1:0-60247 GCF_042656245.1 Nonomuraea insulae | reverse complement strand
CGCTACGACCTGTACCGCATCTACGACAACGAGTGGTGGCACTTCGAACACCGCCCGGAACGCCGCGGCACGCCACCACCCCGCCGACCCCACCCCGGCGCGGGCCACCTCATCGAGAACAGGGACCAGACGTAACCCACGAGCCACCGCGGAAGGCCGTTTCCGTGAAACCGCCGGCACTGCCCAGGACGGATTTCGGGATGCAGGAGATCAACCCATATATGGACTTTCTGCTCGTGCAGCGCCAGGTAGGAGCCGGCGCGCATCAGGCGGGACATGTTCGCACATTCGTTTCCGAGGGCGGGACCAGCAGGATGGAAGTTGCGATAGCCCGCGGGAAGGCGGCTTCGCTTGGAGGACGTCTCGAGGCTGCCAGAGAACGCGCCTTCACGGGGCGGAAAGAGGAGCTGGCGGCCTTTGACTCGGCTCTGCTCAGCGGCGGCCAGGTGTTGTTCGTGCACGGCCCGGGCGGGGTGGGCAAGTCGGCGCTGCTGCGGCGTTTCGCCCAGCAGGCGGTCGCGGCGGGACGGCCGGTGACGGCGCTGGACGGGCGGACGCTGGACCCGTCGCCGCCCTCGTTCGAGGCCGTGGCGGGGCGTGCGCTCACCGACGAGCGTGCGGTGCTGCTCATCGACACTTTCGAACAGCTCCATGGCCTGGAAGGCTGGCTGCGCGAGTGCCTCTTGCCTCGTCTGCCGGCCGGCGCCGTGGTCGTGGTGGCCGGACGCATCCCGCCGGACCTGGTGTGGCAGGCCGATCCGGGCTGGGCCGGCACTCTGCGGCTCATCGCGCTGCGCGACCTGGAGCCGGTGGACGCCGCGGCGCTGCTGGAGGCCCGTGGCGTGGCCGGTGAACTGCGCGATCCGCTGCTCGCCTTCGCCGGCGGGCACCCGCTCGCCCTGTCGCTCGGAGCCACGGTGGCGATCAAGGGCAGCGCCGCCGGCTCGCGCTGGAGACCCACCCACGACATGGTCGTCACCCTGCTCGACCAGCTCATCGGCGAGGTGCCCAGCCGTGCGCACCGGCACGCCCTGCAGGTGTGCGCGCACACATACATGACCACCCAGGACGTGCTGCGCGCGGTCCTGCCCGACGACGACGCCGCGGCCCTGTTCTCCTGGCTGAGGCGGCAGCCGTTCATCGAGTCCAGCCCGCTCGGGCTGTACCCGCACGACGTCGTACGCGAGATCCTCGAAGCCGATCTGCGCTGGCGCGACCCGAAGGGCTACGCCGACCTGCACCGGCGCATCAACACCCATCTCATGGCCCGCATCCACGCCGACGACGACATGGACGTGCTCGGTGCCGTCGGCTCGCTGTTCTACCTGCACCGCGGCGAAGGGCGGACGCCGGAGCCGCACTTCTGGCACGGCCAGGACGAGGTGTACGAGGACGTCTTCCGCCCCGAGGACACCGAGGACCTGCTGCGCCTCGCCGCCACGTACGATGCCGGATCGGCGGCCGCCGTCTCCCACTGGACGGTCAGGCAGCCGCAGGCATTCCGTCTCTACCGGAGGACGGGCGACGGCGAGTTGGCGGCCGCCACCGCCTGGCTCCGCCTGGACACGCAGGTGGAAGCACAGGCGGACCCGGTCGTCGCCACAGCCTGGGCCAACGCTCACGCCGTGGCCCCGCTGCGACCCGGCGAGCATCTGGCCGTCGGCCGGAGCTGGGTGCACGAGCGCTACCGCGGCACGTCGCCGGTGACGGACCTGATCCAGTGGCGGACCGTGGGCTGGTGCCTGCGCTCGGAACGCATGGCCTGGTCGTTCATGGCCGTGCACGGCGAGGACCCTTCGCGCGACCATTACAACATGCACGACCTCGGGGACCACGCGTGGGAGGGTGACGCCGAGTACGTCCTGCGTGCCCACGACTGGCGGGCCGTGCCCGCGCACCTCTGGCTGGAACGCCTGCTGCCGGTCGGCCGGCAGCGGGCCCGGATCACGCACGAGCCGGAGCTGGCGGTGCTGTCACAAGCGGAGTTCACCGAAGCCCTCCGCAAGGCCCTGCGCCACCTGTCGAAACAGGCCCAGCTGGCCGCCAACCCCCTCACCCGCGGCAGACTCCTCGCTGGTCAGGCCGACCCCGCCAGGGCCCTGCGCGCGCTGCTCGAACAGGCCATCAACGACCTGAGCCAAGATCCGCGGGCCGGAAAGCTCCACCGCGCCCTCGACCTCACCTACCTCCGTGGCGCCCCCACCCAGGAGGCCGCCGCCGAACGCCTGGGCCTGCCCTTCACCACCTACCGCCGTCACCTGCTGGCCGGCATCGAACGCATCTGCGAAGACCTCTGGCGCCGCGAACTCCACGGGTCGAGCTGAGCGTGGTCAGCCGAGGGCGCCGAGTAGGGAGCGTCAGGCCATGGCCGCCGTGGCTTCGGGCAGGGATGTGCGGATCTGTCTGCGGTACACGATGCCGAGCTTGGCGAAGACCTTGCGCAGGTGCCATTCGACGGTGTGCGGGCTGATGAACATTTGGGCGCCGATCTCGGGATTGGTCAGCCCGTCACCGGCCAGGCGTGCGATGTGCGCTTCCTGAACGGTCAGGGTGGTGCCTGACCCGGTGGGGCGCTTGCGTACATGCTCGCCGGTGGCGTGCAGTTCACGGCGGGCGCGTTCGGTGAACGCCTCGGCGCCCATCTGGCTGAACATCTCGTAGGCGATGCCCAAGTGCCTGCGCGCGTCAGTGCGGCGGTTCTCCCGGCGCAGCCACTCACCGTAGAGCAGTTGGGTGCGGGCGCAGGTGATCCGGACGTCGGTGCGGCCGAGCCGCTCGATCGCCTCCCGATGCAGGCTCTCGGCGGCTGGTCCGTCGCTGACCTGGGCACGCACGCTCGCCGAGGTGCCGAGGGCCCAGTCGGTGCCACTGGCCTGGGCCAGCGCGTCGAGTCGCGCGGCGGCTTCGGCGGCGCGGGCCGGCCTTCCGCGGGTTTCCCTGGGTCTCGGCGACGATGCGATCCCGGACCCGCTCATCCAGCCGCCCGGGAGTCACCGAGTCCAGCAGGGCACGGGCGTCGCTGTCGCTCAAGCGTCCCACCTCGAGCTGCGGCAGCCCCGCCAGCTCGGGTTGCAGGGCGTGCTCGCGCACCGCGAGCACCAGCCCGATCCGCTTGGCGAGCAGCCGCCGGGCGACGAAGGCGACAGTCTGCGCCGAGACCCGGTCCAGCCACTGGGCGTCATCGATCAGGCAGACCAGCGGCTCCTTCTCGGCCACGTCGGCGAGCAGGCTGAGCACTGCGAGCCCGACCAGGAAGCGGTCCGGCGGCGCGCCCGCGCTCAGCCCGAACGCCGTCTCCAGCGCGTCACGCTGCGGCTCCGCCAGGTGAGCCACGCAGCCGCGACCTGGGATCTGAGCCGGCCACCAGCACCGCCCGACCGGTACGGCGCGCGTCGATGTCACGGCCGGGCACGGTCACACCGTTGTGGCTCAAGTGCTCATCCCGTTCCGTGGATCGCCACTCGGCCAAAGGCAGGGGAGAGGTCATGGGTTTCCACATCTGTGAGCATTTCGACGAAGGTTTGAAGCAATGCAGCTGATGCGCGAGTGGGAGCCATGCCGAGGTCTGTCCCGATCGGGTGCGCAAGACCATGGAAGCAGGCGTGATGACCGTGAGACGAGGCAGAACAACAGGCAGAAGTATCCAGCCGACATCCCCTCTGGCCGGATCGTGGCGTTCTTGACCGGCCCGGGGATCGCTCTGACGCGCTATCAGCGGGTGGGGTTCACCGCTGGGTGACCGGGGCCAGCAGCATGCCGACGACGGCGTCGACCAGGCGGGTGGTCGTCGCCTCCCAGCCGGCGCCCGTCATTCCGTCGGCCAGCTCGCGTTCCTTCTGGGCGCACATGTGCACGACCAGGATCCGGACCATGTCGTCGCGGTCCGTGCGGACCTGGTCCGGCAGGTCGGGCAGGCAGCGATTCAACCCGTCGGCGGCCTGCCGCATGGTGGGCGAGTCGCGCGCGTCGTCGATGATCAGCACGCGCAGGGCCGGATCCGTCATCAGTTGGGCGGCGAAGCGGGCGTACCAGCTGGGGGTCGGCAGCGTGGCGACATGATCGGTGATCGGGCGGACCATGCACGAGACCCAGTCGCGGAGTTGGGTGCTGCCGTCGTACCGGATGAGCAGATGTGAGCGGATCTCGTCCATGGCGGTGGTGTGCTTGGCTAGGCGCGAAGCGAACGGACGTGATGTGGCCGTACGGCCCGCTTCACGACACAGGCCATCGTCCATTGACGCACCGCGGACGAGCTGACAGAAGAGGGAGCATGTCCACCTCTCACGCAGTGAGCGACGAGTCCGGCATCGACCTCGACGCGCTACGGGCGAAGTACAGCGCCGAGCGTGACCGGCGTATCCGGCCTGATGGCGCCGCGCAGTACCGGCGCGCGGCGGGCGAGTTCGGCTACTACGCCACCGACCCCTACACCGAGCGCACCGAGCGGGCGCCGCTGTCCGACCGGGTCGAGGCCGTGGTGGTCGGCGGCGGTTTCGGCGGGCTGATGACCGGCGCCCGCCTGCGCCAGGCCGGTGTCGAGGACCTGCGGCTGATCGAAGAGGGCGGTGACGTCGGCGGCACCTGGTACTGGAACCGCTACCCGGGGATTCACTGCGACATCGAGTCCTACGAGTACATGCCGCTGCTGGAGGAGATCGGCTACGTCCCGAAGTGGCGCTACGCACCTGGCGGGGAGATCCGGGAGCACGCGGTCGCACTCGCGGAGCGCTTCGATCTCTACCGTGACGCGTTGTTCCACACCCGGGTGAGCGAATTGCGCTGGGACGACGACGCCGGCGAATGGCAGGTACGCACCGATCGCGGCGACGCCTTCCGCGCCCGATACGTCGTGGTGTCCAGCGGCACGCTCACCCAGCCCAAACTGCCCGGTATTCCCGGCATCGAGACGTTCCAGGGACACACGTTCCACACCAGCCGCTGGGACTACGGCTACACCGGTGGCGACCAGACCGGCGGCCTGCACAAGCTCGCCGGCAAGAAGGTCGGCGTGGTGGGCACCGGGGCCACCGGCATCCAGGTCATCCCGCACGTGGGCCGCGACGCCCAGCACCTGTACGTCTTCCAGCGCACCCCGTCGTCGGTGGACGTGCGCGACAACCGTCCCACGGACCCGGCCTGGGCGGCGTCCCTGGAGCCGGGCTGGCAGCGGGAACGCATGGACAACTTCCTGACCGTCGTCACCGGTGGCAAGGCCGACCGGGACCTGGTCGCCGACGGGTGGACGAGCACCGCCGGGCTGCAGCGCACGTTCCTGCCCGGCACCGATTCCGGGCTGAGCGCCGAGGAACTGGAACTGGCCGACCTCGCCAAGATGAACCAGATCCGGGCCCGCATCGACCGGGTCGTCGCGGACCCGGCGACGGCCGAGCTGCTCAAGCCCTGGTACCGCTACATGTGCAAGCGGCCCACCTTCAGCGACCACTACCTGCAGACGTTCAACCGGCCCGACGTCACCCTCGTGGACACCGCCGACCACGGCGGCGTCACCGGCATGACCGAGAACGCCGTCCTGGTCGGCGACCGGGCGTACGAGGTGGACTGCGTCATCTTCGCCACCGGCTTCGAGGTCGGCGTCTCAGGCGTCATCTCCGGCACCTTGCCGGTGTACGGGCGCGGCGGCGTACCGCTGCTGCAGGCGTGGGCGCGAGGCCCGCGGACCCTGCACGGCTTCTACAGCCACGGCTTCCCGAACCTCTTTCACCTCGGCTCGCTGCAGAACGCCGCGGCGGTGAACTTCGTGCACGTCTTGCAGGAGCAGGCCGGACACATCGGCGCGGTCGTAGGCGAGGCCCGCAAGCACGGTGCCCGCTGGATCGAACCGAGCGAGCAGGCCGAGCAGGACTGGGTCGCCACCATCGCGGCCACGGCCCCGGACAACTATGCGTTCCAGGCGGAATGCACTCCCGGCTACTACAACAACGAAGGCAGGCCGCGGCCGCGCAGCTCCTCCTACGGCCCGGGCCCGGTCGACTTCCACCGGCTGCTGCGCCAGTGGCGCGAGGGCGGTGGCATGGCCGACGTTCTGGTCCCGCCGCCGGCCAAGCCATCATCGTGACCGGTCAGCGGCGATCCCGGAACGTGCGGCGCAGGTCGTCGACCCACTGGTCCGGGACCTCCCACGGGATGAAGTGCCCGCCATGGTCGTGGGCGGTGATGTTGACGTGGTTGTACCAGGCCGCCCGGTCGCCGTCGAGGAAGTTGCGCACCCGCTGCTCGCTCGTCCGCACGCCCGGCGGGTTCTCGTAGCCGACGAACGTGATGCCCGTGGGCGCCTCGACCACCGGCCACCGGTCGTGTGACGGGGTCCACGGGTAGCGGTTGTTGTTGGCGTAGGTACGGATCGAGGTGTCGATCGCGTTGCCCGCCCAGAAGATCGTGGCGTGCGTGAGCAGGTCGTCCTTGGTGAACACGGTCTCCACGTCCCCGCCGTTGTCCGACCATTTCGTCCAGCGCTCCAGGATCCAGGCGAGCATGCCGGCCGGGGAGTCGGCCAGCCCGTAGCCGAGCGTGGACGGGGCGAGCATGTGCGCGGCCAGGTGCACGGCGAAGCGGCGCTCCAGCTCGACGATCCGATCGTGTACGTCGTCGGGCAGGCCCTCGGGAATGGGCACCCCGCCGCTCATGTCCCAGGCGCGCTCGCCGTTGAACAGGGTGAGCTTCAGCGCCGAGCCGATGTGGATGGCGTGCAGCTCATCGGCGTACTTGTGGCCGAGCTGCCCGGTGATCAGCGCGCCGACGTCGCAGCCCGCGGCGGCGTACCTGTCGTGCCCGAGGACGCCCGTCATCAGCTCGTGCCAGACATCGGCGATCTTCCAGAAGTTCATGTCCGGGTGCCGCGTCAGCGGCGTGGAGAAACCGAACCCCGGCAGGGACGGCACGATCACGTCGAACGCCTCCGCCGGATCCCCTCCGTACGCGGCGGGGTCGGCGAGCGGGTCGATCACCTTCGACCAGTGCCAGAACGTCCACGGCCAGCCGTGGCTGAGGATCAGCGGCACCGGGTCCGGCCCGACGCCGGGCTTGCGCATGAAGTGCACGGGCACGCCGCCGACGTCCACCCGGTAGTGCTCATAGGCGTTGATCGCCCGCTCGGCGGCACGCCAGTCGAAGCCGTCGGCCCAGTAGGCGACCAGCTCCTGCAGGTAACCGCGGCGCACGCCGTAGCGGCCGTCGTCGTTGCCGGCGTCAAGCGGCCACTTGGTCATGGTGAGCCGGCGGCGCAGGTCGTCCAGCACCTCGTCGGGCACGTGCAGCGGGATGGGTGGGGGCAACATGAGAACTCCTAGTCGTCGAGCCGGGCGGCGATCTCGGTCAGGCGGGCCAGGACGCGCGCCGTCGCGGCGAGCTGGGCGCGCTCGTCCTCGCTCAGGTGGTCCACCAGCCGGGCCACCCTCGCCACCCGGTCCTCGTGGCGGGACCTGACGATGAGATCGCCCTCCGGAGTGAGGGACAGCAGGACGGCCCGCCCGTCGCGCGGGTCCTGGCGGCGCGACACCAGCCCGTCCTGCTCCAGCCTGGCGACCAGGCTCGTCAGCGCGGGCTGCTTGAGCTGCTCCGTCGCCGTCAGGTCGGTCAGGCGCATCGGGCCGCCGCGGGCCAGGGTGTGCAGCACGGACAGGGCCGAGAAGCTGAGCCTCCTGACCGAAGGGAGCCGGATGAAGTACGTGTTGAAGTCCTCGATCGTGGTGGTCAGCGCGTCGAGGTCCAGGGCGTCCGTGGACATGACCCCATTTATATCAATACTCGATGTAAATGCGCGCGGGCGTCCGCTGGTGCCGTACGCGGGAGGTGCGCGAACGCGTGATGCCGTTCCTCTCGCCGTGAGAAGATCGAAGCCATGCTGAGCCTGCCCCGAACCGACGACGCCCCCGGACCGACTACGAGCCGGCAGGTCGCTGTCTTAATGGGCGACCACCGGCCCGCGGCGGCCGTCCCCGGCCTTCCCGACGGGGCCGCCACGGCGCCCGGAGTCGGCGGGGAGTCGGTGCTCGCGGGATCGGCCGGGATCTGGGAGGGCGGTCCGGGAGGCACCGGGTCGTGGGTGGTCGGCGGGGGAGACGAGAGCGTCGGGCGGATCGGCGGGCTGCGGCCGAGGCGGCGGGCCGGCGACGGGGGTGAGGTGCCCGGGGCCGACGTCGACCTGGTGGACGCACTGGCCGCGCCGGTTCGTGCCACCGTGGCCGCCTGGTTGCGCGAAAAGCCGTCCCCGGCCGCGCGGCAGGGCAGGCTGCAGGTCCTGGCCGCGTTCCTGCGCTGGTTGCGCGCCGTGGAGCCGGACCTCGAACCGTTCGCGGTCACCGGAGCGCACCTCGACGGCTACTGCGACGCGGCGCTCGCCGGGACCCTCACCATCGGCGTCCGCACCCCCGGCAAACCCCTGGCCAGGGCGACCGTGGCCAGGAAACGCGCCGTCCTGTCGTCGTTCTACACCTTCGCCTGGCGAAGCGGCGCCGTACGGCATGACCTGGAGATCGGCGACGTCGGGACACTGACCCGCCAGGACCGGCGGCTGCTGCGCCAGGGCATCGCCCGGCTGGCCGCCGACGGCCGGCCCGCCGAGGCCGCGGCCATCGCGCTGCTGGACGCCACCGGCGCGCCCGCCGACGCCCTGGCCGGGCTGACCCTGCAGGACCTGCGGGCGGTGATCGCCGGGGAGCCGGCCATCGTGACCGTGGACGACGGCCGGGGACACCTCGTCGCCTTCCCGATCCCGCCGGTGGCCCGCCCCCTGCTGACTGCCCTGTCCTCCACCCTGACCGCCGGCGAGCCGCTGATCAGGCGGGCCGACGGCCGTCCCGTGGACGTGCGGTGGCTCAGGGCCGCCCTCACCGACGCCGCCCTGGCGGGGGGCATCCCGCGCCGCCGGGCGGAGTCGCTGGACCCGCACATGATGCGCGCCACCACCGTCACCCAGCTGCTGCGCGAGCGGGCGAGGTAGCGGGCCGCCGGATCGAGGGAGCCTAGTGGTTGCCCGACTCCGTCCCGGGAAGCACCAGCATGCGCATGCGACGTCCGTCGCCGTAGCGGGTCAGCAGCCGGGCCTTGCCGGTCTTGACGTCCACTCCGTAGCCGAACCGGCCCTGGCTGTTCGTGTACGTCACCGTGACCTCCGACGCGGACCGCCACACGGTGGTGCCGTCCATCCCGAAGGCCTTGGGCATGCCGTTGATCTCCACCTTGCGCAGGGTCCGGCCGGTCTTGACGTCGAGCAGGGTGAGCGTCTGCTTGTGGCTGCGGCGGTCGGCCATGTCCTGCGCGGCGACCGTGCGGCCGTCCGGCGAGACCTCGCTGAAGGCGATGAACACGCCGTCGAAGCGCACCGGCTTGCCGCCCCCTGCGACGGGCCGCAGCCACAGGTCGGTCTTGATGTAGCGGATCAGCTCGACGTGACCGTCCTTGATGCCGACGGTCTCGTACTTGCCGTTCAGTGTCGCCCGCGCGCCGGTCCGCGTGTCGATCAGCACTCCGGGGTACTTGCTCCCCACCCGCGGGTCGAAGACCAGGTGGCGGCCGTCGTCGGAGAGGACGAGTGTGGAGCCGATGCCGATCTTCTCCTCCGGCACCGTCACCGGCGAGGTCACCTCGGTCCCGGTCACCATGTCGCGCACCACATGCGCCTGGGCGTCGCGGCTGTAGTAGGCGAGCTTGCGCCCGTCCCGGCTGATCGCCACGGGGACGGGGCGATCGTTCACGTTGTAGGCGAGCGCCTGTGGCATCCGGTACGTCCGCCCCGTCGTGGTGACCACCCGCCACTCCACCGAACCGCAGTCGACCGTCGCCTGCTGCTTGCTGATGTAGTCCACCTCGCAGAGCGTCTGGTAGGCGTACGTGAGCGCCCCCACCGGCCCATCGGGCAGGTCGGGCACCACGGCGGCGTCCTGCGGCGCGGCGGCGTCGGCGGCCCATCGCCCCGGCAGTGACACGGCTGCGCTCGCCCCGCCCACCACCGCCACCGTCGCGACGGCGGCCAGCGCCAGCGTGGCCCGCCGCCGGCGCCGGTGGCCGGCGATGGCCGCGTCGGCCAGGTTCACCGGGGGAGCCTCGGCGGCGATGCCGTCCAGTGCCTCACGCAGCCTCGTCATCGGGCGACCTCCTTCATCTCGGACTTGATCTCGTGCTCGGACAGCAGATGCTCAAGTTCGGGTGCGATCGTGCGCAGGCGGGCCAGCGAACGGTGCACCTGGCTCTTGACGTTGCCGAGGGAGCAGCCGAGCACGTCGGCCGTCTGCGCCTCGGTGAGGTCCTCCCAGAAGCGCAGCACGATCACGGCGCGCTGTTTGGTGGTGAGCTTGGCCAGCGCCTGGCGTAACACGATCCGGTCGAGCGCGGTGTCGTCAGGGGAGACGCCGCGCTCGGGAACCTCGGCGCTCGGCACCTCGCGGCTCGGCCGGCGCCTCCAGGAGATGTACTGGTTGACCAGCGCCTTGCGCGTGTAAGCCTCGGGATTGCCGCCCCTGGCCAGCTTGTCCCACTGCCCCACGACCTTGATCAGGACGCTCTGCAGCAGGTCCTCGGCGAGATGGGCGTCTCCCGTGAGCAGGTACGCGGTCCGCATCAGCGCTTGCTGACGGGCGAGCACGAACTCGCGGAATCCGTCGTGACGGTCCAAAGTGATCTCCTCTCGCCCCTTCCCAACGCCATCCGGCGAGCGAAAGGTTGCACCTCAAGGAGTCAGCGGGGAAAGTGCGATCGCGCGCCGCATCGCCTCGCGTACCCGCTCCGGCGGGTCGCCCTGGCGCAGGCTGGTGAAGGCGGCCGCGCCCACGGCGCCGCACACCCCGCCGACCAGCGTCGCCGCGGCCACCCGGTCGAGCTCCCCAGGGCAGGCCCGCAGCAGCGCGTCGGTCAGTTCGGCGTGCGCGGCCAGGAAACGCTGCAGCAGCCGGGACTGCGCGGCCGGGGACGAGGCGAGCACGTCGGTGCGCACCCGGGCCAGCCCGGTGCTCAGGTCGGCCCAGGCGCGCGTGATCAACTCCTCGATCGCCCGCGCCAGGACGTCGGCGGGCCGCTCATCGGGCCGCCGGTCGGCGATGACGCTGAGACACAGGTCCATCCGCACGACGGTGTCGCCCAGCAGCACGTCCTCTTTGGCGGGAAAGTGCAGGAAGAAGGTCCGGGTGGACACGTCGGCCGCCGCGGCGATCTGGGCGACCGTGGTCCGGTCGTAGCCCTGCTGCTCGAACAGCCGCATCGCCTCGGCGACGAGCGCCTGTCGCGTGCGCTGCTTCTTGCGTTCCCTGCGCCCCGGTTCCTCCACTCCAGGGACCTTACAGAATGTTCAGTCGCCGCCCATCCGGTTGCCTTGTCTGTGAGAGAAGAAGAGGGCGCGCGTGCGGACCGGTCTCCTGTGCGGAGACCGGCCGGCTGTCAGAGCCTCAGGAGCTGAAGTACCAGGCGATCGAGCATGTGTCTCCCGGACTTGAGCCCGGCGTCTGAGTCTGGCGCAGCGTGTCCGCCGGGCAACCCCACTGGACCATGACCGTGTCGCCGTCCGGTTCCGCGCACTTACGTGTTCGTACGACACCCGGCTGAGCTGCTTCCAGCCGCTCGGCCTGATCGCAGGCGTCCGGCCCGTCGTAGACCACGCAGGCGGAGACGATGCCGCACGGCTCGAACAACCACCGGTCCGACGGCTCGGGCGAGCCCGTCCGAGGCACGGATGCCGCCTCGGCGGCGGGGACCGAGACGGCCACGACCACCGAGACGAGCGTGGTCAGCAACATGGCGAGTCCTCTCACGCCCTCGTCACTCCTTCCTCGTCGGACCCCCTCCAGATCATGGGGGCACAGCATGCAGTGTCCGGGCCGCGCTGCCGCGGGAGTAGATGAAGGGCGCTCATCTAGTCGCGTCGTCACGCACCGAGACCGGCGGCCCCGTTGACCAGCGGCCCGCGGCGCCGCTGGTCAACGGCTTGAGCCAATGGACAACGCGGCCATCTGGATGGTCATCGCCCGGCCCCGTACTCCTGAAGCATCCAGATGCGGATCGGCGCTCCGGGGGGCTCTCGTACGAGGGCGCCGCCATCGCCGGCCGCGTCAACGCGAAAGGAGAAGCACCGTGAGTGCACCTTCAAAGCTGCGCAAGACGGTGGCCGGCGTGGCCATCGGCAGCGCGGTTCTCGCCGGCGGGTTCGTCGGCACGGCCAACGCCGGCACCAGGACGACCTCGATGGCAGCCGGTCCCTTCGATCCCTCCGGCCTCTTCGGCTCAGGAGACGGCTTCAACCCGTCCGACTTCCTGCCTTCGGGTGGTTCGGACGGCTTCAAGATCCCCGGCCTCGGCGACAACGGGCCGTCGCTGAACGACGTCGGCAAGATCGTCCAGGACCTCCTCCCCGGCCCGCGCGGCGACTCCAAGACGTCCAGGACGGAGCCGAGGAGGGACGGCGGCTGGCGCGGGCGTCTGGAGGGCGTGCTCGGAGACATCCTCGAGAAGAGGTGGCCGACGGGCCGCTCGAAGGGCCGCTGGGAATCGTATGCGAAGTGGTACAGGCAGCTGCGGCCGGGCCGGCAGAACCAGTCCTGCGGCAGGGACCGCCCCTTCGTCGAGCTGTTCGGCACGAGGTTCGGGGGGAACAAGTTCAGCCGCCGGGACGCCATCGGGAGCGTGACCCCCAGGGCGAAGCTGTTCCTGGACCGCAGAGCCTTCCTGGTGCCGTTCGGTAACAATCTCCTGCCCAGGAGCACCGTCAACTTCGTCTTCCTGTCGAGGAAGGGCGCGCAGGTCTTCTACCCGCAGCCCAAGGTCTCCCGCAATTCAGTCCTCAACGACACCTATCGGTACGACCTGAGGTTCCTCGACGAGGATCTCGAGTACACCGTGGTCGCCGCCTACCAAAACAAGTGCGGCAAGTCGGTCAGGGATGTCCTGGGCGTGCTCGAGAAGAGGTCCTAGAACCCCCACGCATGCCGCAGTCGCCTGGCGGGAGCGACCGAGCTTCGGCCAGGCGCGCATACCGAGAGCACACGCCGAAGTCTGAGACAACCCAACTGGAGGTACCCCGTGAACCCGACACCCCGATCGACCCGCTCGCGCCAGGGGCTGCGACGACACCGTGGGCGCGTGGCGGCGACCGTCGCGATCCTCGCCGTCCTGACCGGCGGCGGGAGCGTGGCGGTCAGCCAGGCCATGGCGGCCGCGGACCCTTGCGACGCCAAGACCGACCTGTTCTGTATCGAGGACGCTCCTGCCCCGGCGGACACCACTGAATCGATGGACGAGATCGTGACGGATCCGGCGGACGAATCCGGAGAGGCCGGCGCGACCCTCGAAGAAGCCGCCCCGGAGGCGGCCGACACCGAGGCAGGCACTGACACGGAATCCACCACTGACACGGAAACCAGCACCGGCACGGAATCCAGCACCGGCACGGATACCGGCACCGACACGGATACCGGCACCGACACGGATACCGGCACCGACACGGAATCCAGCATTGACACGGAGACCGCGGGGCAGAACGCCACCTTCGAGATTCGCACCGCGATCGACGAGGCGATGCGCATGCTCAAGGACTACCCGAGCTGCGAGAGCAAGGTGACCGGAAAGTCCAAGTACAAGGCGTCCGTCATTCTCGGCACCCTGGACACCAACAAGCGTCTCAAAGACGCCACCAGCAGGAGCAAGACCCAGTTCCTGACCGGCAGGCCGGTGAAGGCCGAGGCGGTCAGCCAGGGCGACGGCTCCAACGGCACCATCACGTTCTACGCGGGCTGGCTGCTGTCGTCCACCACGACGACGCTGTCCGACGAGGAGTCCCGGGTCCTGACCTTGCTGCACGAGCTCGGTCACCTGACCGGTTCCCTGTCGGCGAAGGACGCCGACGCGGAGCCGTGGGAGGACGACGTGAAGGGGGTGTGCATCGTCCCCGCGCGGACGAAGTGAGTGATCGCCCCAGTGTGAATCGTTGATCGCGGGTGGCCCCTGGAGTCAGGGGCCACCCGCTTTTGTGCACTTGACACCTGTGGTCAGAGGCAGCCGTCCGTCGGCCGGGCAGCCACGAATAGGGGGTGACAATTCTCGTCAGGGGGCACGAACATGCATGACAACACGACAAGGGGGCGGAGGGAGCGGCCGGTGCCGCCCGGCCCGCTTCAGGAATTCGCCCAGGGTCTGCGCGAGCTCCGCGCGGATGCGGGTAATCCGAGTTACCGGGCGATGGAACGCAAGGCGGGCTACTCCGCCTCCGCCCTGTCCGCGGCCGCGTCGGGGGACCGGTTGCCGAGCCTGGGGGTCACGCAGGCGTACGTGGGCGCGTGCGGCGGCGACCAGGAGGAGTGGAGCCGGAGATGGCACGTCGTCAGGTCGGAGCTGGACGCCACGTGCGACACCGGCGACGACACCGCTGAGGACACCGCTGAGGACACCGCCGCCGACGGCTCCGTGGACGGCTCCGTGGACGACCGCACCGCACTGCTTGAGCCCGCCTCGCATGCTCAGCGCCGGTCCGCACTCCCGCGCCGCCGCGCGGTGAGGCTCTGGGGGAGCTTCGTCGCGCTCGGGCTGATCGTGCTGGTCACGGCCAGCACGTTCGGCAAGGACCTGCCGTCCTGGATGATCTCGGCGACGAAGACCGACGACCTGCCATCGGCCGGGACGCAGCGGGAGGCGCCGGTGTCCGCCGCCCAGCAGGCCGCCGAGAACGCCCAGGTCCGTACGACTCCACTCAAGCCCGTCTTCACAGCCGTCGCCGGACCCGACTGCCCGCGTGACACCAGCCGTACCGTACGCATGAGCGGCGTTCCGGGTGACGACGGCTGGAAGGCGGCAGAGGCCCCCGGCTGGACGGGCGAAGGCTGCGGAAACGGCCTGCTGTTCTCGAAGCTGGCGTACGACCCTCAGTCCACCGAACGCCCGCAGAACTCCTTCCAGTGGAGATTCACCACGGGTCTGCGCGGCCACCGTCAGTGCTTCGTCGAGGTTTACGTCCCTAAGGTTCCCCAATCCGCCCAGCGCGTCTGGTACACGGTCAGGGACGGCTTCGACGACGACGCCCGCACGGTCGCGGAGTTCACGCTCGACCAGCGCTCGCGGCAGGGCACCTGGGTCCCGACGCCGTTCCCCGTCGCGGTCACCAGCGGGCTGGTCATGGTGGAGATCCAGGACAACGGCATGGGCAACGCGACCGGCGACCAGTCCATGGCGGCCGGTCCTGCCCGGCTCTCGTGCCTGTGAAGCGCGCTCCGGTCGCGGGCGCTGAACGTTGGTCATCACCTTCACCTGGCTGGTCATCATTTCGCGCCGTATCCAAGGTTGCGGAGAGTCGATCGCACGCCGGCCCGAGCGAGGCCGGCGACAACTAGGGGGCACGATGACGAACGAGAACGGGACGGCGAGCGGACGGCAGAGGCATCCGGCGCCGGCGCTCCACCTCTTCGCCCAGGGGTTACGCGACCTCAGGGCGGCGGCGGGCTCGCCGAGTTACCGGGCCATGGAGCGGAAGACGGGCTGCCCCGCCTACGCCCTGTCGGCGGCCGCGTCGGGGGACGCGCTGCCGACCCTGGTGATCACCCAGGCGTACGTGGAAGCCTGCGACGGCGACCAGGAGGAATGGACCCGATCCTGGCACTCGATCAGCGCCCGCCTGGAACGCAGAGGCCGCCACGCGGCACACGACACGGTGGAGTTCCCCCGAGCCACCCGCCCCGACCCCCTGCGACCCACACCATCCGAGGACCTGCGGGTCATGGGGGCTGAGCCGCCACTGCCTCGGCCGGGCGAGGACCTGCGAGTCATGCGTGCCGAACCACCACGGCCCCTGTCGGGCGAGTCGCTGCGCACCACCTCGGCCGATCAGCGGCAGGCCGCACGGTCAGAGGCGCCGCCGGTTCCTCCGGTCGAGCCGCCTGAGGCCACGCCGGCGCAACCCCCTCGTCAGGGACGGCGGCGGAACTCCGTCAAGGTCTGGGTGATCGCCGGGGTGCTCGCGCAGGCCGGGTTGCTGGCGGCGGCCCTGCTCCGCCCGAGCCCGGAGCCCACCCCCACGTCCGCCGCGCAGGCCGAGGACCAGCCCAAAGCGGGCCGGACAGCCCAGGCGCAGCCGTCCGAGGGCCGGACCGGCCAACCGTCCGACCGCAGGACCGGCGAGCCGTCCGAGGGCCGGACCGCGCAGCCCGGGCAACAACGCTCACAACAAACCCCAGCCGGTACGGAGCCGCGCACACAGCGGACCCCGGCCCCGGGCACGCAGCCGACCCCCGCCCAGGGAAAGGCCGGGGCGGTGAGCGCGCCCCGGCCCGCCTTCGCGGCGATCGCAGGCCCCGGGTGCCCGCGTGACACCAGCCGCACCGTCAACATCAACGGCGTGCCGGGCAGGAGCGGCTGGAAGGACGCCGAGGCCCCCGGCTGGACGGGCGCGGGTTGCGGGGAGGGGTTCCTGTTCTCGGAGCTGACCTTCGACCCCAAGACCGCCGAACATCCGCGCAACGTCTTCCAGTGGCGGTTCACGACCGGCCTGCGCGGTCCGCGCCAGTGCCTCGTGGGCGTGTACGTCCCCAAGTCCGGCCTGGCCGGCCAGCGGGTCTGGTACACGGTCAGGGACGGCTTCGACGACGACGCGCGCACGATCGGGGAGTTCACCCTGGACCAGCGCATGCGGCAGGGCACCTGGGTCCCGGCCCCGGTGCCGGTCACGGTCGCGAGCGGCCTGGTCATGGTGGAGATCAAGGACACCGGTTCGGGGAACACCACAGGCGACCAGTCGATGGCGGCGGGCCCGGTCCGCCTGGCCTGCCTGTGACGGGACCCGGTGACAAGGCCGGCGATCGTCAGTCGCCGGCCGTCGCTTCGACGATGGACAGGACCGTCCCCGTGGGGATGACCCGCGACAGCCGGAGCCCGGCCGCCTCCAGCAGCCGGGCGAACTCGGCCTCGGTACGCTCACGGCCGGTGAGCCCCGTCATCAGCAGCACGTCCACCGCCTTGGCCTGATGGGGCTCGGAGCCGGCCGGGATGACCGCGTCGACGACCAGGACCCGCCCGCCGGCCGCCATGGCCCGGCGGCAGTTGCCGAGGATCCGTACGCACTGGTCGTCGTCCCAGTCGTGCAGGACCCGCTTGACCATGTAGACGTCGGCGGCGGGCACCTCGGTGAAGAAGTCACCGGGGGAGAGCCGCCAGCGGCCCTTGACCTCATCGACGTCCAGCCGGTGCTCGGCCACCACGTGCGGCGCGTCCAGCAGCACGCCCTCCAGGCCGGTCGCCAGGCGCAGCACCTCCAGCAGGAACCCGCCCTGGCCGCCGCCGACGTCCATCACGGTCCCTGCCGCGGGGAAGTCGTAGGAGGCGGCGATGGGCGCGTTCTCCTGGTCGGAGAAGGCCGCCATGCCGCTGTGGAAGGCGGTCGCGGCCTGCTGGTCGCGGGCGACGTACTCGAAGAACGGCATGCCGAAGAGGTCCTCGAAGGCTGAGACGCCATGCCTCAGGACCTGCTCCATCTCGCCGGTGGGCTGCCACAGCGAACGCTCGGTGAGCATGAGGATGGCGGGACGCGCCGTCAGGGGCGCGTCCGCGCGCAGCGGCTGCCCGATCGCGGTGAGGCCCCAGCGCCCGTCGGCCAGCTCCTCGAAGATGCCGCGCGTGGCCAGCAGCCGCAGGGTCCTGCGCAGATTGTCCTCGTGTACGCCCGCCCGCCCGGCGAGCTCCGCCACCGTGAGCGGCCCGTTCGCGAGGTGGTCGGCCACGCCGGTCATGGCCACGGCGCGCAGGGCGGCCGGATAGACGTAGGAGAGTGCTTCGTCGATGAGGAAGCGCGTCGCCTCCCGATCGCCGGCGTTCATCCCGCTGATCTCACTTGGCATCGCGATGCCCCTTCCGGAAGGTTACGCGTGGAGGCGGCCGACCCCCCCGAGCACGCCGCCCTTGGCCAGACCCGGTGGCAGGTACGGCTCGTCGTTGCGCCAGTCCTGGACCGGTACGATCCCCGGCTCCAGCAGCTCCAGCCCGGCGAAGTAACCCCGCACGGTCTCCCGGCCGCGCCAGGCGATCGATCCGGAGGCGGAGCGCCGGTAGATGCCCTTGGCCTCGTCCATCTTGTCGGGCTGCCCGGCCTCGGGCTCGATGTAGCTGTGCGAGATCACCAGGTAGCCGCCGGGCACCAGGTTGTCGCGCAGGGTGGAGACGATCGCGGCGACCTCGTCGTCGTCCTGGAAGAAGTGGAAGACGGCGGCCACGATGATCGCCACGGGCCGGCTGAAGTCGAGGTGGGCGGCCGCCGCCTTCAGGATGTCCGCCGGCCGGTGCAGGTCGCCGTCGACCACGGAGGTGCCGGAGCTGTCGGCGAGCAGGGCCTGGGCGTGGACCAGCACGATCGGGTCGTTGTCGACGTAGACGACCTTCGAGTCCGGCGCGACGCCCCGCACCACCTGGTGTACGTTGTTCTGCGTCGGCAGGCCGGTGCCGATGTCGAGGAACTGCCGCACTCCGGACTCGGCGATGTGCCGCACGGCACGGACGAGGAAGCCCCTGTTGGCCCGGGCGACTTCCCGCACGTCGGCGCCGTTGTCACGGGCGAGCCGGACGATCTGCTCGGCCGCTTCCCTGTCGGCGTGGAAGTGGTCCTTGCCGCCCAGGTAGTAGTCGTACATCCGCGCGACGCTGGGAACCGTCGGGTCGACGCCTCGGGGGGCCTGCTCGTCGGTCATCGCCCTGCCATCTTCGGCCATGACGGGATCATATGAGGGATCTTGCCTCGCGCGACACCCACGCGAGGACCCGCGCGGCCACGTCATCCTCCGAGTTGAACACCGTGGGGATCAGCGCGCGCCCCTGGGCCGCGTCCGCGACCGCGTCGTCGATCCATTCCTCTGGCTCGCCCCGCTCGCGCAACCGGCGTACCCGCTCCTCGTCCGGGCAGTCCAGCAGCGCCCAGTGAACCGGCTCCGCCCACCGCGAACCCGGCGCGAGCTCGGCGGCGTCCGGGATCGGGCACAGCAGCGGGACCGGGTGACCGGCCCGGCGCACCATGGTCACGATGCGCGCCCACATCCGGTCGTAGACCGGCCAGACGGGCGCCGCCGCCGGGTCCGCGATGGGCACGCCGATCAGCGCGCCGTCTTCGAGCAGCTCGTCCATGTCCATCACGACCAGCCCGTCAGCGGCCCGGATCAGGTGGGGGAGCAGTGTCGTCTTGCCCGAGGCCGGCGCGCCCGCGAGGAGATGGAGGGGTCCGTGCATGTGATGATCGTATCCTGTACCTACTAGTATGTACGGCATGGACACGAGGGAACGGCTCATCCAGAGCACTCGCGAGCTGCTGTGGGAGCGCGGCTACGTGGGAATGAGCCCGAAGGCGATCCAGGAACGCTCCGGCGCCGGCCAGGGCAGCATGTACCACCACTTCCGCGGCAAACCCGACCTGGCACTCGCCGCGATCGACCGCAGCGCCGGGGAGATGAGGGACCGGGCGGAGACCGCGTTCACCGGCTCCGGCACCGTGATCGAGCGGGTCGCCGCCTACCTGCGGCGGGAGCGGGACGCGCTGAAGGGCTGCCCGGTCGGCCGCCTCACCCAGGATCCCGACGTGATGGCGGACCCGGGACTGAGCGCGCCGATCGAGCGCACCTTCGCCTGGCTCACCGACCGGCTGGCCGGGCTGCTGGCCCAGGGCCGCGAGGACGGCGAGCTCGACGCCTCCCTGGACCCCGCCACCACGGCCACCGCGCTGGTCGCCGTGCTGCAGGGCGGCTACGTGCTGGCCCGCGCCGCGGGCTCGGCCGAGGTGTACGCCCAGGCCGTCGAAGGCGCCCTGGGCCTGCTGGCCGGTCACGTCCGTCAACCGTGAAGTCCTGAGAGGAGAACGACCGACATGCCATTCGTACGCATCGACGCGTTGCGGGCCGGCCCCGACCGGCTCGGCGCGCTCGGCCGCGCCGTGCACGACGCCCTGGTCGAGGCCATCGGCATCCCGCCCGACGACCTGTTCCAGGTCCTGACCGACCACGACGGCACGAGCGGCACCCTGCGCTACGGCGGCTTCCCCGGCGTGCACCGCGACGACGACATCGTCTACGTCGCGATCACCCTGCGCTCCGGCCGCACCCCCGCCCAGAAACAGGCCCTCTACCGGCGGATCGCCGAACTGGCGCAAGACTACGCCGGGACCGAGCCCCGCAACGTCCTCATCACCCTGGCCGAGAACGAGTCGATCGACTGGTCGTTCGCCGACGGCGTGGCGCAGTACGCACAGAACTGAAGCCCTACGGCTGAAGGGCGGCTCGCACCCGCGAGCCCACGTCCGTCCGGCGACGCGGACGTGGCCGCCTTCAGCGGCCTGCGGCAGGGCGGGATCACCGCCGCCTCGCGGGTCGCGGTCATCGGAGCGGGCGGTGTCGGCGCGCTGGCGGGCACGGTGCGGTTCGACACTTCTGGACAATTTGTCAACGGCGGCCCCGGACGCCGGCCGGGGCCGCCGATCGCCTACCGGGCCGTCACCCCGAGGAAGGCCCGCATCTCCTCGCGTATCTCGTCGTCCGGCTCCACCTCGTACGCCGCCCGCACCCACCCGACCGCCTCGTCCGGCACGTCAGGCCAGGCGTCCAGGACCCGCAGAGCACGCCGGCGGAGCCTGACCCCCCGGTTGCGCAGGGCCGTCCTGATGAGGGGCAGCCCCAGGCCGGGATGCGTCTTCAGCGTCTCGACCACGCACTCCAGGGCCCGCTCGTGCTCGCTGCCGAAGATCCGGTCGCCGGGCCCGGTGTCCAGATTCTCCAACGGCAGCGACTCCTCGGCAAGCGCCACCAGGGCGGCGGGCTCGGCCAGGCGGGTCATCTCCTCCCAGAGGTAGGCGTCGCCGGGATGGAGGCGTAGCCGGGCCACGACCTGCGCGAGGATCGGCAGGCCGAGCAGAGACGCGCAGTGCGCCGCCCAGCCGAAGTCCGCCGCGTCGGGGTCCGCCACGCCGGCCAGCGCCATCTCGGACCAGCGCGGCTGCTCCAGCACCTGCTCGTAGCGGCGCAGCAGCGCCGCCCGGTCGCCGGGCGCCCAGCCGTACTCGTCAGAGCGCGGGCGGCGCAGGCACCGCACGATGGTCAGCAGATCATCGAGGCGGGGGATCGTCGCGGTCCGGGTCGCGACCAGGTCCGCATGGCGGGCCAGGGCGGGCACTCCGTCGGCGTACGCGCTGATGCCCGTCGTGGGCCCGCCCTCGCCCCGGACAAGAGTGGCGAGGATGCCGCCCGCGCCGTCCACCAGGGCCTCGTCAGGCTCCGGGTCGAGGAGCGCGGAGTACAGGTCGCCGGTGGAGGCGGCGAGCGGGGCCAGGTATTCCGCCAGGATGTCGTTGCGGTAGCCGCCGCGCAGCAGCCACGCCTTGATCTCCGGGTCGTCGCAGCCTTTGAGCCGTTCGACCGCGTGGATGCGGCCCCAGCCCGTGACCCGTCTGGCCAGCTCGTACACCGCCCGCTGCCGGTCCGGCTGGGTCCTCAGCAGGGCGACGACCGCGTACAGGGTGAACTCTTCGAGCGTGCCGAGCAGGAGCAGCAGTTCGCGGTCGTCCGGGTCGCCGCAGGCGCCGAGGAGGACGATGCCGATCTTGGTGGCTTCGCGGTGGGTGCCGTACTCGGCCAGCCACCGGCCCGCCTCGTGGAGCCGCTTTCCTGGCAGGCTCCTGCGGGACAGCTCGCGCAGCAGGTCGTCGCAGATCGCCAGCGCGGAGGCGCTGGCCAGCCGGTCGTGCAGGTGATCCGGCGGTGCGCCGGACTGCAGCAGGTCGGCGACCTCCGCGACGGTGTCCGGGGCGGGCTCGGTGGAGAAGTGGTGGGAACGGATGCCGTCGAGGACGGTGGAGGAGAAGTACGGCTTGCCGTCGTCCGGGCGAGGGGGCTCGTCCGGCAGCGTCTGGGCATGCGGTGGCCAGGGGCCGAAGCCGTACAGGGAGGACATGGTGATCGCGTGTGCCAGGAAGGTGAGCCGATCGTCGTCGCTCAGCTTCCTCGTGCCGGGGTTCACCGGCTGGGGCGGTGGCCGCCCTTTCCGTAGATCATGGATCTCATGATGCCGTACGGCCCGGGGCGCTGTCACCTCGTGCGGCGGTTTGACGGGCAGCCGTGGGAGTGATGGAATCCCGGGTCAGCGTCGCAGTGCACCCGGCAAGCAGATCGCCGCGGGCATGGAGGCGCCGTAACCCGGGACACCCTTGACCACTCAGGACCGGCTCAACGCCTTCGGCGACCAACTGATCCACGTGCACTCCTGGCTTCGCGCGGAGCCGGCCAGGCTCCGCGAGAACGTCGATCTCCACCTGGAGGGCCGCGCCGCCCGGCCCCGCGACCTGCGAGCCGAGCTGGACGGCCTGGCCGCGTTGATGGAATCGCACTTCACCTACGAGGAACGAAAGATCGTCGCCGCGCTCGACACCATCGGCTGGGACGGCACAACCCCCGATTTCCTGCGGACCGGAAGCACGTGAAGTCGCCAAGGGGTTCGGCGGGTAGGTCAGCGCGTAGCGTGACGGGTGGTGAGGGAAGGGGTGGACCGTGGTGGGCATCGACAGCGAAGAGCTGCTGGGCGTCGCGGCGCTCGTGGCACGGTTGGAGAGCGAGACGCTCGCGTCTCTGGAACCCTCGCTGACCTCCCGGCAGTACCGCCTGCTCCGGGTCATCGACCAGGGACAGGAGACGGCGACCATGATCTACGAGAACGCGACGATCAGCCTCGCCGCGATCTCGCAGAGCGTCGACCTCCTGGTGCAGCGCGGTCTGCTGCGCCGCGCCCGCGCCCCCGAGGACGGGCGCCGCGTCATCCTCAGCCTCACCGACCCCGGCCGCGCCGTCCTCGCGGAGGCCGCCGCCCGCATGGACACCCTCGCCGCCCATCTCATCGGCGCGCCCGCCGAACAGCAGGTCACGGAGCTGCGCCAGGCGCTGCGGCTGCTGCGTGAACGCGTCGTCACCCTGCTGCGATCGAGAGAACCGTCCCGCTGAAGGCGGCGGTTCCGCCTTTCACCTCACCGAGGCGCGAACGCGGCTGCGCTACTGTGGGCATGTGCCCACCATGGGCGCTTGCCCACCATGCGAACGGAGGCACGGTGCCGACAGGGGTGGCTCTGCGTGACGCGCGCGAGCAGTTGTTCGACGCCGCCGAACGTGTCCTGCTCCGCGACGGCCCGAGCGGCCTGACCAGCCGGGCGGTCACCACGGAGGCGGGCTGCGCCAAGGGCGTCCTGCACCGGCACTTCACCGACTTCGACGGCTTCCTCACCGAACTCGTGCTCGACCGCGTCACCAGGATCAACGCCCAGGCCATCGACCTGGGCGACCGTGCCGGGACCGGCAGCGTGGCGGACAACCTCACCGGCGCGCTGGTGGAGGTGTTCGAGCCGGTCGCCGTGGCGGTCGTCGGGCTCGTCATCTCGCGCGACGAGTTGCGGGCCCGGCTGCGTGAGGCCGTGCCGTTCGGCGTGCCGATCCTGACGGACGCGGCTTCCATGATCACGTTCTATCTCGTCGAAGAGCGCGCCATGGGCCGCATCGCGGCGAACGCCGACGCCGGCACGCTCGCGCTCTCCCTGATCGGGGCCGGGCACCTGCTGTTCGCCGACCGCCAGGCCGCCCCGCCGGACTACGCGGCCGTCCACAAGGTCGTGGCGACGGTCATCGCCGACGCCGTGCAGAGACGCCTGCTCTGACCCAGGAGCCGCCGCCCTCGGCGCCCGCTCCTGAGGGGCGCGGGAAGCCCACCAATGAGTAATTCCGTCATTTATCAATCTCGCGCCAAATAGCCCTCACAATCCACCCATGAATGTCCTTATCCCTGGCGTAGGCGCATATCGTTGGCGGTATGACCGTTTCTTGGGACCGCGTGTCGCCCCGGAGTGGAGCCTGCTGAGCCGTGTCCGGCCAGGTTGATGTGACTGCTCAACGGCATGCGTCCGAGCTGGATGAGGTGCTGCGGCATGCCGTCGGCGCGGCCGGTGCACATATCGGCGTCATCTATCTCCTGTCCGACGACGGTCAAGTCCTTTTCCTGGACACGGAGATCGGACTGCCGGCCCAGGTCGTCAAACCCTGGGCCAGGCTCAGGATGAACGCCGGCGCTCCGGCCGCCGCCGCCGTACGTCAGCGGCAATTGGTGTGGGCCCCCGATCACCAGGAGATGGCCCGCCGTTTTCCCGCCACCGCGCTCGCGCTGCCGTACCCGTTCGCCGCGGCCGCCGCTCCCATCCAGACCGGTGACCGCGTCTGGGGAGCCCTGGCGTTGCTCTGGCCGCCGTCCCATCCCTCCGAACTCGCCTCCCACGAGCAGGAGAGCATGGACGCCGCCTGCAAGAAGCTGGGCGGCCTGCTGGGGCAGGCGGCCGACAGTGGGGTTCTGCCGCCGCACACGGGGGAGCCGCGCGTTCTCCTTCCGACGCCGGGCCGGACGCCGGAGGTCGGGCAGGCCGTCGCCGCCGCGCTCTACCTCGACCGGTTCCGCGACGGATGTCTCGCGTTCAGCCTGGAAGGCCGCATCACCTTCGTCAGCGCCTCGGCCGCCGACCTGCTCGGCGGCGACGTCGCCGGGCTGCTGGGCACGCCGCTGTGGGAGGCGGCCCCCTGGTTGAAGAACCCGGTGTTCGAAGATCGGTGCAGGGCCGCCGTGATCAGTCAGGAGACCACGTCCTGTACGGTCCGCCGCCCGGACGGCTGCGAACTGCGTTTCTACCTGTATCCGGATTCGACGGGCATCAGCCTGCGCATCGCCCCGGTCCCGATCGATCAGGCGACGCAGCCGCATCCGTACGAGCCGCTCGATTCCAGCCTCAGGAGCCTGCAGCAGGCGGACGTCTTCTACAACTTCGTCCACCTGGCGACGGCCCTGACCAGGGCGCTCAACGTACGGGAGATCATCGATCTGTTCGCCGACCAGGTCATGCCGGTGTTCAAGGCCAAGGCGATGGCCATGGTGATAGCGGAGGGTGACAAGACGAAGGTCCTCGGCTCCCGCGGCTACGGCAGTGAGGTGCTCGACCATCTCGACGGCCTGTCACTGAACTCAGTGACCCCCGCCGAACGTGTCCTGCGCACCGGCGAGCCCCTGTTCTTCTCCAACCGCGGCGAACTGCGGCACATGTACGCGGATGCCCCCGACTGTGACGACATGGCAGCCTGGGCCTTCCTGCCCCTGGCCGGCTCCGACGGCGGGATCGGCACCTGCGTGCTCGCCTTCGCCGAGCCCCGCCCGTTCAGCACCGAGGAACGCACCAGCCTCACCACCCTGGCCGGCCTGATCGCCACGGCCCTCGACCGAGCCCTGCTCTACGACGCCAAGGAACGGCTGGCGCAGACCCTCCAGGAGACGCTGCTCCCGAGGAGCCTGCCCGAGATCCCCGGGCTCGACGTGGCGGCCCGCTACCTGCCCGCCACCCGCGGCGTGGGCATCGGCGGCGACTTCTACGACCTCATCCGCCTCAGCGACACCCTGCTGATGGCGGTCATCGGCGACGTCCAGGGGCACAACGTGACGGCCGCCGCGCTCATGGGGCAGGTACGCACCGCCATCCGCGCCCACGCCGCCGCCGGCGCCACCCCCGGTGAGGTGCTCGAACACACCAACCGCCTGCTCATCGAGACCGAGACCGACCTGTTCACCAGTTGCCTGCTCGTCCAGGTCGACCTGCGGCTGCGTACCCTCCGCACGTCCAGCGCCGGCCACCCGCCCCCGCTGCTGCGCCCGCCCAACGCTCCCGGCGAGATCATCGACGTGGCCCCGGGACTGCTGCTCGGCGTGGACACCGACGTGGACTACTCCACCCTCGAAGTGCCGTTCCCGCCCGGGGCGCTGCTCGCCCTCTACACCGACGGCCTGGTCGAAACCCCCGGCGTCGACATCGACGACGCCATCGGCGCCCTCGCGGCCCGGCTGACCGACGCCTCGGAGGAGTCCCTCCACCAGCTCAGCAACACCCTGCTCGGCCCTGCCCCGCACACCATGCGGCGCACCGACGACATCGCCCTCCTGCTGTTGGAGCACCGCATGGGCCCGCCGTAGCGCGGTCTACCTCGCCTCCCTCAGCGCGTCGCGGAACTAGCCGCGCGACCGGGCGGCGTCCTCGTCATGAGCGCTGAGCCGCCGCAGCGCGAGCAGGCCGCCGACGCCGGGAATGACGGCGAGGGCCTTGGCGGGAGCCGGGGCCCGCCGGACGCGCCAGGTCGCGATCACGACGATCAGGTACGCGCACCCGTGCGCGGGCCCCATCAGGGAGGAGATGGGCTTGAGGTGCACGGTGGCGAGGTTGGCGAGCATGATGACCAGGGAGACGAGCTCGGCGTGCGCCGCGATGCGCAGGGGACGAAGGTGCACGCTCACACTCCCGTGGTGGAGCCGGGACGGATGATCATCAGGACGGTGACCGTGGCCCACAGGAGGTTGAACACCCCGGTCAGCATGGCCAGGCGGCCGGCGGGCCCGGGGTCTGGCGCGGTGGCGAGCGCGGTGTCCTGGGCGGGCAGGATCAGCAGGCCCAGGATGGCGGCGGCCGCGGCGGTCAGGATGATCGAGGCGATCAGCCACGTGTCGCCGAGCACGCCGAGGCTGCTCGCCGTGGCGAACCCGAACACGGGGACCGCGATGCCGACGGCCGAGTAGACACGGCAGATGCGGTGCAGCATGCGCAGGGTGGTGAGCGAGTCGTGGCCGGCGCGGCGCAGGGTCGCGGGGAACATGCTCGCCGCCACGGTGACCGGGCCGACTGCCACGATGGCGGCCAGGACGTGCACGGACAGGAACAGTTTCGTCACGGCCGGCGCTCCGCGGCCGTGCGGCGCAGACCGGTGACCTTCGAGGCCGGCAGGCGTCCGGCCCTGGAGGTGCCGGTCAGGGTGTCGCCGTCCACGGTCGTGGTGAAGGTCAGGTTCAGGCGCATGGGCTTGGTGATGGCCTGGTTCCAGGTGAGCCGGTTCCCGTCGAGGACGACGTCGCCGAGCGTGACCTCCTCTCCCGTCCCGTACGCGGTCCCGGCCAGGACCCCGTCGTCCCGCCGGAGCTCGACCACCGCCTTGATCGTGCCGATCGGGGTGGACATGGACACGTCCCAGGTGCCTTCGACGGACATGATGCGTTCTTTCTCCTTGAAGTGGTCAGAAGCCGGCGGGCGCCGGGCCCCGGTCGTGCCAGACGACGCCGCGGCGCTCATAGGCGAACAACTCTTCGACGGCATGCGCGATCCGGGGGCCGACCTCGCGTTCCAGCAGGTAAAGGGCCAGGTCGAGCCCCGAGGTGACACCGGCGCCGGTGACCAGGTCGCCGTCGTCGACGACGCGGGCCCTGACCGCGTGCGCGCCGGTGGCGTCGAGCAGGTCCAGGCCCAGGTGGTGGGTGGTGGCGGCGCGGCCTTCCAGCAGCCCGGCCATGGCCAGGACCAGCGAGCCGCCGCACACCGTGCCGACCGTCACCCGCGGGTTCTCCATCGCCGCTTTGAGCAGCGCGGGCAGGTCAGTGGTCAGGGTACGGCCGAGCAGCACGGGGATCGACTCGTCCCCGCCCTCCTCACCCGGCTCACCGATACGGCCGGCGGCGCCGGGCACCACGATCAGGCCCGCCCGCCCGGGATCGAGGGCGGCGGTGGCGCGCAGCGCCAGCCCCCCGGTGCCGCTGACCACCTCGCGCGGTCCTTCGGCGGAGACCAGTTCCACGCTCACCGCGCCGTCGGAGGCAGCGCCCCCGGCGGACAGCACCTCGTAGGGGGCGACGGCGTCGAGCGGATCGAAGCCGTCGAACAGAACTATCTGGGCGTGCATGGAGAAGTCCTCCTGGTGGCGATGGGATCGGTCCCCGACGTTAACGGGCCGCCACCTCGCCTCCCAGTGGCATTAGTGACATCTTCCCCCGGGAAAACGCCAGAGGGATAAGGCCAGGCCAGAGCGGCTTTTGGGAAGACATGGGTCAGGTGGGCGGGTATGTTCCTGCCATGCACACCATCGCCGTGCTCGCCCTGGACGGGGTGATCCCGTTCGATCTGTCCACCCCGATCGAGACCTTCACCCGAACCCGTCTCCCGGACGGACGCCCCGGCTACCAGATCCGCGTGTGCGCGGAACACCCGGAGATCGACGCGGGCGCCTTCACCCTGCGCGCGCCCTGGGGGCTGGACGGGCTCAAGGGCGCCGACACGATCATCGTGCCCGGCACGGCCGACCCCGCGGCCCCGCTCGCCCCGGCCGTCCGCGACGCGCTCCTGGCAGCCGCCGCGTACGGCACCCGCATCGCCTCCATCTGCACCGGCACCTTCACCCTGGCCGCCACCGGCCTCCTCGACGGCCTGCGGGCCACCACCCACTGGATCGCGGCCGGCCTCCTCGCCGCCACCTACCCGGACATCGAGGTGGACCCCGACGTCCTCTACGTCGACAACGGCCAGATCCTCACCTCGGCCGGCGCCGCCGCGGGCCTCGACCTGTGCCTGCACCTGATCCGCCGCGACTGCGGCTCGGCCGTCGCCGCACACGCCGCCCGGCTGTCCGTCATGCCCCTGGAACGGGAGGGCGGCCAGGCGCAGTTCATCGTCCACGACTACGCGCCCACCCCGCAGGGCTCGGTCCTCGACCCCGTGCTCGCCTGGTTGCAGGACAACCTGGCCGCCGATCTCACCCTCGCCGACATCGCCGCGAAGGCCGGCACCAGCACCCGCACGCTGATCCGCCGCTTTCGCGACCAGACCGGCACGACTCCGCTCCAATGGCTGCACCGTGCCCGCATCCGCCAGGCGCAGCACCTCCTGGAGACCACTCAGCACCCCGTCGAGCGCATCGGCGCCCAGGTCGGCTTCGGCTCGCCGACCGCCTTCCGCGACCGCTTCAAGCGCACCACCGGCGTCAGCCCCCACACCTACCGGCGTACGTTTAGCGGATCCTGATGTCCGGCATGAGTAGGATCGCGGTCAGCGCGAGCAGGCCGCCCAGACCGCCGATCCAGGCCACGGTGGTGCCGATGCCCTGGATGAGGGCGCCGGCGCTCGCTCCGCCGGTGAGGTGGTGGGCGAGCAGGGACTGGCCGACGGCGAGGGCGGCGGCCCCGCCGAGCTGCTTGGTGAGCATGGAGCCGGCGGTGGCGGTGCCGATGTCGGCCCGGGGGACGCTGTTCTGGGCGACGATGCTGGCGCCGCCCATGGCGGGCCCGGTGCCCAGGCCGATGAGCAGCAGGCAGCAGGCGATCAGCGGGGTGGGGGTGCCGGTGCCGAGAGCGAGGAAGGGCAGGCTGCCGGCGGTCAGCGACCCGGCGCCGAGCAGCAGCGCGGTCCTGGGCCGCCCGGTGCGCTGCACGGCGGCGCCGGTCAGCCGGTTGCTGAGCACCATCCCGGCCAGCATCGGCAGCAGGAGCAGCCCGGAGACGGTGGCGCTGTAGCCGCGTACCTGCTGGAAGTAGAGGGCCAGGAAGATGCCCGCGGGCAGGCTCGCGGCCTGGAAGAAGAACCCGGCCGCGATGATCGCCGCGTACGCGCGGTGCCCGAACAGGCGCAGCGGCAGGATCGGCACCTCGGTGCGCCGCTCCACCGCGACCAGGACCCCCAGCAGCACACCGCCCAGCACGATGGGCCCGCCCACCGTCAGGTCGGCCCAGCCGCGCTCGCCGTACCCCTTGAGGGTCAGACCGAGCAGCACCAGGGACAGGCCCGCGGTGAGCAGCACGACGCCCGCCAGGTCCAGCCGGCCGGTGGCGGCGGTGCCGGGGCGGAGGCGTGGCAGCAGGGCGACGAGGACGGCCGCTCCGGTCAGCCCGATCGGGAGGTTGAGCAGGAACGCCCACCGCCAGCTCGCGTAGTCGGTCAGGACGCCGCCGACCAGCGGGCCGCCGATCATGCCGACGATCAGCATGCCGGCCATGACGCTCTGCATGCGTACCATGCCCGCCATGCGGCTGGGCGGATACATGTCGCGGATCACCGACATGCTCACCGTGAGCAGCGCGCCCGCCCCGAGCCCCTGCAGGGCCCGGGCGGCGATCAGCATGGTGATGGACTGCGCGGCGCCGCAGGCCAGTGAGCCGGCCAGGAACACGCCCAGGCCGACGAGCAGCGGGCCGCGCCGGCCGTGCAGGTCGGAGAAGCGGCCGTAGAGCGGGACGGTGACGGTGGAGGTCAGCAGGTAGGCGGTGACCACCCACACGTACCAGGTGGCGGTGCCGCCGAGCTGGGCGACGATCCTGGGCATCGCCGTGCCGGTCACGGTGCCGTCCAGCATCGCCAGGAAGGTGCAGCCGAGCAGGGCGGCGGTGAGCGGGCGGCGGGCTCGGTCAGGCAGGAGTTCGTACGTCATCTCGTGTGGTGCGGTCGTCATGCGTGCCAGACTACGGAGTGAGTCCTCACTCCGTCAATGATGGAGTGAGGACTCACTCCGGTGTAGTGTAGGAGCCGCTGAAGGTGACCGAGCGCGAGAAGATCGCCGGCGGCCTCGAACGTGCTCAGGGCGCCGGCGTCATCGACGAGGTCATCGAGCCCGCGAGGACGCGCGGCGCCATCGCCCTGGCGATCGCCGAGGCCGTGCCAGCAAGGGGGGCGCACGGCGACATCCCGGTCTAAAGCCTGACCGGGAGCTCCTCAAGGCCGCGGAAGATCATCAGTGCCTCCTGGGGGCGCATCCGGAGGTCCTCGGGCGGGGCGGCGAGCCGGATCCCGGGGAAGCGCGCGAACAGGGACGAGAAGGCCACCATCCCCTCCAGCCTGGCCAGCGGCGCGCCGAGGCAGAAGTGCATGCCGTGCCCGAAGGCCAGGTGCGGGTTGTCCTTCCTGGCCAGGTCGAGCTTGTCGGGCAGGTCGAAGCGGTGGGGATCGCGGTCGGCCGAGCCCAGGGCGACGACCACCAGGCTGCCTGAGGGAATGGTGACGCCGCCCACCTCGACGTCCTCGACGGCGGTGCGGAAGGTGGCGCGCTCGACCGGGCCGTCGTACCGCAGCAGCTCCTCCACGGCCGACGGCAGCAGCCCGGGGTCGGCCATGAGCGCGTCGAGCTGGTCGCGGTTGCGCAGCAGGGCGAGGGTGCCGTTGCCGATGAGGTTGACCGTGGTCTCGTGCCCGGCGATGAACAGCAGCATGAGCGTGCCGTGCAACTCCTGCTCGTCGAGCGTGCCCCGATCGTCGGTGGCCATGATCAGCGCGCTGATCAGGTCGGGCTGCTCCTCGCTCGGCAGGGTGCGGTCGATCTCGCTCCGGCGCAGCGCGATGAGGTCGGACATGTAGATTCCGAGCGCCGCCAGCCCCGCCTCGCGCCGCTGCCTGCGCTCCGGCGTCGAGGGCACGATCGTCATGGAACGCGTCCACGTACGGAACTGGTCGCGATCCTCCGCCGGGACGCCGAGCATCTCGCAGATCACGATGACCGGCAGCGGGAAGGCGAACCGGCCGATGAGGTCGATCTCCTCGCCGACCGGCAGCGCGTCGAGCAGGTCGTCGGTGATCTGCTGGATGCGCGGGCGCAGGCTCTCGACGCGTCTCGGCGTGAACGCCCTGCCGACGACCCGCCGCAGGCGCGTGTGGTCGGGCGGGTCGCTGGCCAGCATGTTGACGCCGAGCGGCCCGACGTCCTCGGTGACGATTCCCGCCTCGCGCAGATAGGCGGGCGCGTTCTTGGGGTGCTTGGACAGGCGCTGGTCGTTCAGGGCGGCGCGGGCGTCGTCGTAGCGGAGGACGACGTACGCGTACCCGCCCAGTGGTGTGGCGACGCGCTGTACGGGACCTTCTTCACGCAGGGTGGCATAACGGGCGTAGGTGTCACTCATGTGAGCCCCCTCGATGGCCTTAGATACGCAACCGTATCTATTCGACCGTAATCTCCTTTCGTTAGATACGCAAGCGTTGCTACCCTATGGAGATGACCAAGGATCCTCGCCGCGCCCGCCGTCCCAGCGAGGCGCTGCGCCGGGACATCCAGCAGGCGATGATCGACGAGCTGGTGGAGCACGGCTACGGCGAGGTCTCCATCGAGGGCGTGGCGGCACGGGCCGGCGCGGCCAAGACGTCGGTCTACCGCTACTGGGCCACCAAGGAGGAGCTCGTCATCGACGCGCTGGCGAACGCGCTGCCCCTGCCCGACCGCGGGCCGAGCACCGGCAGCGTGCGCGGTGACTTCGCCGTCATGATGAGCCTGATGGCCCAGTCCCTCGGCGGCCTGGCCGGCCAGGTCCTGCTGACCGTGGCCGCGGAACGCCGGCGGCATCCCGAGGTCGCCGAGGCCGTCATGGAGCGCGTCGTCCGGCCCCGTCAGCGGCTGATGCTGGAGGCCCTGGACCGTGCCGTCGCCCGCGGCGAGATCCCCGCCGAGGCGGCCCGCGCCCTGCCGGTGCAGGTGGCAGGCAGCCTGCTCCTGCAGCACTTCATGCACACGGGCACGCCCCCCGGCCCGGACGAGATCGACGACTACCTCGACCGGGCCGTCATGCCGGTGCTGAACCGAAAGTGACCGGCGAGAGGACTAATGGCCGGGAGCGTTGCGGAGTGTGACGTTGATGCGGTTCCAGGCGTTGATCGACGCGATCGCCATGACCAGGGCGGCCAGTGACTCCTCGTCGTAGTGGTCCGCCGCCGCGTCCCACACGTCGTCCGGGACCCCGTCGGGGTTGTCGGAGATCCGCGTGGCCGCCTCGGCGAGCGCCAGGGCGGCGCGCTCCTCGTCGGAGAAGAACGGGGTGTCGCGCCAGGCCGCGAGCGCGTGGACGCGCCGCTCGGACACGCCGGCCTGCTGGGCCTCGCGGGCGTGCATGTCCACGCAGTAGCCGCAGCCGTTGATCTGGCTGACCCGCAGCCGCAGCAGGTCGAGCGTGGCGCGGGGGACGGAGGTGCCGTTGAGGTACGCCTCCAGCGCGTACATCGCCTTCATGCCGTCCGCGGCGGGCTTACGGATGCTCATGCGCATCTTGTGTCTCCTTTGTGGATAATCGAGATATTTGATATCCAGAATCTTGCCAAATGCCCGTGCTGCCACAGGCTGCTCGGGGGCTCGGGGGCTCAGGGGCTCAGGGGCGGCGACTGGCAAACCAGTCGCGCGCGGACGCGGGCGCGCGGGGGTGGCGGCGCTCCACCGTCGCCTTGATGTCGGCCAGCGTCTGACCGGCCAGCTCCTTGCGCCACGTCAGCTCGGCCCGGCGCATGGCCTGCGACACGACGCACGCCTTGCGGTAGTCGGCATCCTCCCGGCCGCCCGGCCCCTTGCGCAGGATCTCCTCACAGCGGAACGCCTCGCCCGGTCCCTCGATCGCCGTCACCACGTCGAGCAACGTGATCTGTTCCGGCGGGCGCGCCAGCCGGAACCCGCCGCGAGGGCCGGACGTGGAGGCGAGGATGCCCGCCCGCGCCAGCGCCTGAAGCTGCTTGTTCAGGTATGCCGCGGGCAGTTCGTAGAACGCCGCCAGCCGGGCCGCGGTCATCGCCTCGTCCGAGTCGAGCCAGGTCAGGTTCAGGCAACTGTGCAGGGCCCATTCCACGCCCTCGCTCATCCGCATATCCTGGATACTAGAACTCCAGAATTGCGCATGGCAAACCGGACCCGCCCCTGGACGGCTGCTACGCGGTCGGCTCCGTGATGGTCTCGGTGCCGTCGTCCCAGCGCCACCGGGTGTGCCGGCCCTGGAGGTGCACGCCGCCGATCCACCGGTCGAGGCCGTTGAGCGTGACGTGGTCCGCCTCGCCCGCCAGCACCCGCGTCCCGGCGCCGGTCAGGCGCAGGCGGGTGGCGCGGTTCGCCGGCTCATCGGCCGGCTCGGCGGCGAGCAGCGGGACGGGCGCCTGAGCCATCCGGTCCATCATCGCGAAGCACCAGTCGTCTCCCAGGTACGGGCGCGTTTCCCGGGACGCCGCCCGGACGAACGCGGTCCCGGCGTCGGTCCCGGCGCCGGACGCGCCGTCGGCGACCGCGGCGAGCACCCGTCGTTCGGTCAGCGACAGGCCGTCGCGGGTGGACGGGTACTCGCGGCTGAGCCGGTCGAACGCCTCGCCGAGGAAACGCAGGTCAGGCGAGCGGGTGGCGGCGACGGCGCCGAGGCCGGCGGGCGTCGGCGCGCGGAAGGCGGCCCAGGCTTGGGTGGCGAGCTCCAGCGCGGCCGGGGTCAGGCGGGCGCACGCCTTCGTCGCGGGCAGCTCGCGCAGTTGTTCGGCGGTCAGCTGGCCCAGGCCGCCGAATCGGGCGATGCCCGGATGCTCGCCGATGCAGATCAGGGTGACGCGCCGCGCGGGCACGTCGAGGTCGGCGAGACGGGCGAGGATCTGGATGATCTGGAGCTGGTCGTACAGATCCGCCTCGAACCACAACACGTACTCGCCGTCCCGGTTGGCCTCCAGCAGGCGGTCACGTTCGGTGAACATCGCCGTGGCCTCGCCGCGGTCGTCCGCGCCCGCCTGGACGAGGAAGGCGGCCCTGATCCGGCGCAGCTCTTCCGGCCCCACCTCGGGCACCGGGCCTTCGTGCAGGACGTCGCGCCAGAACACCACGCGCGGCGCGAGCCCGGTCCCGGGCAGGTCGGTGGCGTCGCCGTTGCTGACGTGCAGCGCCTCGGCCATCCAGCCGGTGCCGGGCGCCGTCGTGTCCGGCTGGCCGGCGAGGAGCCGGCTGCGGGCGGTCGCGTAGGACTCGCCGGTCTTGGCCATGCGGGCGCGTACGCGCCGTTTGAAGTCGGCCTGCTTGGTCATGGTCATCTCCCGCGCGGCCCATCCGCGGACCCCCAGCGGCCGGTACGGCGGGCGCGCGATCGACAACGAAGCCACCCCGGCCGAGAGGTGGGCCTCCCTTTGCCTCCGTGGGATGACCCGGCTGGGGCGGGTCGCCGGAGGTTGGGCGCGTACCGGACGCCTGTTGCCAGGATATCGCCACTCCGCGCCGGAGCGGCAGGTCAGCGGCGTCCTAGTCATCCTCGCTCTCCGCGGATGGCCCGCCGGCGGTGTTCTCACGTTGTTCGCGGTGCTCACGCTTGCCCCGCGAGAGTTCGGTGGCCAGCGCGTCGAGGCGCTGGCTCCAGAACCGGCGCAGGCGCTCCAGCCAGATGGCGGCCTCCCGTGGTGGCGCCGAGTCAACGGCTTACCGACGGTCTCACCCGTGGCTTATATAAGTCAAGGTTTAATAATGCGGGGCTCAGGGCTTGATCACGGCGGCGTAGGCGGCGCGGATGTTCACCGCGGACGTCTTGACGTACACCTTCGACGGCGGGCCGAGGTCGACGAGGTCGGAGTAGGTGGTGTAGTGGAGGGTCCTCGGGCAGAAGGTCCCGCTGATCTGCAGGCTCTTCGGGCTCACGCGCTTTCCCGTCCGCAGCTCGTAGACGCGTACGGGGATCTTCTTCTTGCGGAACGTCACGTCCGTGGGAAAGTACGGCGACAGGCGGCTCTCGTACGGGCAGGTCGCGACCTTGGAGCCGTATGTCGTCTCGCCCGCGCAGATCACCAGCGTGGCTTTGGCGGGGTCCTTGGCCAGCCAGGAGGAGGGCAGCTTCGCCTTGTGGTCGCTCCTGCCGAGCAGCAGGGCGCGGTGCGGCCCGCCGCCCTTGTACGCCTCCGCGCCGCTGTACCGCGCCGGGTGTGAGCAGTAGTCCCCGTCCTTGACCAGCCGCCGCACGGCGGCCAGCTCGATCGCCAGGCCGGCCTTCCTGACACCGTCCTCGGCCTTGGAGGCCAGGTCGTGCTCGGGATACTGGGCGAGCAACTGCTTGTACTGCTCGCGGGCCTGCTTCCACTCGTCGTCGGCCATGAACCGGTCGCCGCATCCGAGGATCGCCGCGGGCGCGACGCGCGGGACGACGCCGGCGGCCTGGTCCAGCGGGCCACCGTCGGCCGGCCGCCGGCCGAGCCAGTCGGTGATCGCCCTGGTGGAGCAGGCGTCCTCGACGGGCAGCCGGCCGGAGAACGCGCCGAGGATCCCCGTGACCCTGCCCTCCTGGCCGGGGAAGCCCGTGAGGACCGTGGACAGGTGGCCGAAACCCGCCGTCAAAGCCTGGGCGTCGCCGGTCAGGGCCGTGTCGAGCTCGGCTGAGGCCTGAGCCAGGAAGAGATCGGCACGGCGGCTCTCCACACCCTTCCACAGCGCCCCCGGATGGGCGGCGTACGTCTCCAGCGTCCTGGCCGCCTGGAGCCGGTCGTTCTGCCGCCCGGCCCGCACCAGCAGCTCGCACGCCTCGGCCGCGGTCTCGACCCGGACGGTCAGGGGCGCGTCGGCCAGACGGTGCCCGGTCCACAGACCGTCCATGATCGACAACGCGCGTGAGCAGTCGCCGCCGCGGTGGGCTTCGGCGGCGGCCCGCTCGACGCGCGCGCCGTCGAAGCGGAGGAACCCGGCGGCCACCAGCCCGGGCAGCGCCACGCCGAGCGCGATGAGCCGCTGCCTCCGGTCCGCCCGCCCCGCGCGCCCGCCCGCCAGGTGCCACCCGTGCGCGATGAGAGCCGCCCACCACAACAGGACGACGATCTCGAACCAGACGGAACGGGCGAACAGCGCGAGGACGACGACGAGCACGACCGTGACCGCCCCGGTGCCCACGGCCCACCGCCACCGCCCCAGCATCACGTAGCCGATGCTGAGCAGGGACGCGTTGGCGAGCGCGACGGCCAGCGGGTCACGGGATCGGCCTGCGGGATCCAAGGGAGTTCCCTTCCTGCGTGCTGACGGAGTGCCATTGTCCGCGCGACCGGCCGGGAGGGGTCCCGGACCCTACGTGAGGATGCCGCCGGTGGTGAGTGCATGCTTATCTTGACCTTGCGCAGGAAAGCCCCGGCTGACCCTGGTCGGCAACGGTGACGTCAACGTCAGGAGAGCACGTGATCCGCAAAGCCGTGATTCCGGTCGCCGGCCTGGGCAGCCGGCTGTTGCCACTGACCAGAGCACTCCCCAAAGAGATGCTGCCGATCGGCGACAAACCCGTCATCGAGCACACCATCAGGGAGCTGGTGGATTCGGGCATCGACGAGATCACCATCGTCACGTCGGGCCGCAAACAGCTCATCCAGCAGCACTTCGCGCCCGACGACGACCTCGAACTCCAGCTCCGCACGGCCGGCAAGCCCGAACTGGCCGACGCGGTCGCGGAGCTGGCGTCGCTGGCCCAGATCACCTACCTCTACCAGAACGGCCCCTACGGCAACGGCACGCCCGTCCTGAACGCCGCCCGCGTCATCGGCGACGAACCGTTCATGGTCCTGTGGGCCGACGACGTCTTCGTGGCCGACGTGCCACGGGCCAAGCAGCTCAAGGCGGCGTACGAGGCGACGCGGGCCCCCGTCCTGGCGCTGATGCCGATGGAGGTCGAGGACGCCTCCCGCTACGGCGTGCCCATCGTGACGAAGGACCTCGGGCACGGCCGCCTGCGGATCTCCGGCCTGGTGGAGAAGCCGGCCCCGGAAAAGGCCCCGTCCCACTACGCCGCCATCGGCGGATACGTCGTCACCCCCGGCGTCATCGACGTCCTGGAAGCCCAGACGCGCAAGTGGCGGCAACATCCGGAAGGCGAGATCTACCTGACGGACGCCCTGCACGAGTACGCGCTCACGCACGAGGTGTACGGGCAGGTCATCGACGGCACCTGGTGGGACACGGGATCGCCGCTCAACTACCTCAAGGCCCAGTTCGCCGCCGCTCTCGCACACCCGACCTACGGCCCCGAACTGCGCAAGCTCGCCCACGACACGCCGTAGCCGGACACCACATCCCGCACAGGGGAACCGGGGGCGGTTCGTCGTGCGATAGAGGTGGTGTGCACCGCTTCTTCAGCGGAACTCGGGACGCGCCCCCGCCGGGCCCGACAGCGGCGACGCCGAACTCGTCGCCGCCGTCGCGGCCGGCAAGGTGGAGGCGCTGCGAATCCTGCACCACAGGCACGCGCCGTGGTCGCGGCCGTCCTGCTCGCCGCCCACCGTGACCTCCGCAACGCACGCGTGGGCGGCGGCAGGTGACCATGAAAGGCCGTCCTAGGAGGCCGTCTCCCGCCAAGGCCGGAGCTTCTCGGGGTTGCGCACCGCCCAGATGCGGTTGATCCGGTCGCCCGCGACGTCGAAGGCGATCACCACCAAGGTGGCGCCGTCGTGCTGGGCCACCAGGCCGGGCTGGCCGTTGACCGTGCGTTCCAGGATCCTCATGTCGGGCACCTTGCGGGCGATGTCGACGAAGAGGCGCGCGATCTCCTCGCTGCCCTCGACGGGACGGAGCACGGCGCTGACGAGGCCGCCGCCGTCGGCGACGCCCGTGGCGTCGGGGGCGAGGATGCTGACGAGGGCGTCGATGTCCTTCGCCTCCCACGCCTGCTTGAACTCCCTGACGAGGCCGACGCGCCGGGCCGCCGTGGGAGCGGGGGCCTCTGACTCGCGGATGCGTCGCCGGCCGGAGGAGGCGAGCTGGCGGCAGGCCGCCGGGGTGCGGCCCACGACGTCGGCCACCTCGGCGAAGGAGTAGCGGAAGACGTCGTGCAGGATGAGCGAGACGCGTTCCGCCGGGGTCATGGATTCGAGGACGACGAGGAAGGCCATGCTGACCGATTCGTCGAGGGTGACGCGGTCGGCGGGGTCGGCGCTGGTCCATTCCGTGTGGTCGGGCAGTGGTTCGGGGATCCATTCGCCCACGTAGCGCTCGCGGCGGGCCCTGGCCGAGCCGAGCAGGTCGAGGCAGATGCGGCTGGCGACCTTGGTCAGCCAGGCTCCCGGTGAGTCGATGGCGTCCTGTTGCGGCCGGGACATGGCGTACCAGCGGGCGTAGGTCTCCTGGACGACGTCCTCGGCGTCGGCCAGCGAGCCGAGCAGCCGGTAGGCGAGGTTGGTGAGCTGACGCCGCTCGCTCATGATCGCGCTCAGGTCCGGATCGAGCCGGTCGTCGGGTTGCGTGGTCATGGTGTCGTCGGCCTTCCCTTGTCACATCTGGTCACATCTGGTCTAGCGGTACGACGAGACAGCGCCGCCGAATGTCAGGCCTCACATTCGGCGGGGTCGCGTCGTCGTACTGCTGACCATCTCTTTCCTCTGGGAGCTGCCAAGCATGACGACCACGACCACGCTCAGTGAGCTGACCGGCGACTACGTCCTCGACACCGCCCGCACCCGGATCGGCTTCGTCGCCCGGCACACGATGGCCACCAGGGTACGCGGGCGGTTCGAGGAGTTCGACGGCAGCGCACACCTGGACGGCGAGGACCCGTCCAGGTCGAGCGTCCGGCTCACGATCAGGGCGAAGAGCCTCCAGACCCGCAACCCGCGGCGCGACGAGCACCTGTGCGGCAGGTTCCTGGACGTGGAGCACCACCCGGCCATCACCTTCGACTCGACCGGCGTGGAGCGGGCCGGCGAGACGGCATTCAAGGTCACCGGCGATCTGACCATCCGGGGCGTGACCAGGCCGGTCACCGTGGACTTCGAGCTGGCCGGCACGGGGAACGTCCAGGTCGGCTTCAAGGGCGGCGTCACCGTCAACCGCAAGGACTGGGGCGTGAACTGGAACGCCGCGACGGGGGCCATGGTCGGCGAGAAGGTGGTGCTGGAGTTCGACGTCGTCGCGATCCGGCAGTCCTGACAGAGCCGGCTACGGCACCACGACGAGTCGCCTGCCCTTGAGGTCGGTCCGGCGCCAGGCGGTCTCGATGTCGCTCAGCGGGACCTGCTCCACGTCGAAGGTGAGCTCGCCGGAGCGCGTCCACGTCACGATCTGCCCGTACACCTCGGCCATGGTCTGTGAGCCGAGGCCCTTGGCCGCGCCGTAGATCTCCACGCCGGAGGTGCGCAGGCTTGACCCGCCGAGGGTGAGCCCGGTCCCGGCCGACTCGCCGATCTGGATCACCCGGGTCGGCTTTCCGAATGCGAACGACTCCGGGATCAGCGACCGCAGCAGGATCTCGGTGGGCCGGCCCCACAGGTAGTCCACGACGACGTCGTAGCCGTCGCCCTTGGCGTCGGTGTACGCCTGCGTCAGCGCCTCGTCGGAGACCGCGGTGTTGATCACCGTGTCGGCGCCGATGGCCAGCACCTCGCGCAGTTGCTCGTCGTCACGGCCGGTGGCGACGATCCGGCCGGCGCCGAGCAGCCTGGCCACCTTGACCGCGAGCCGCCCGGCGACCCCGGTGGCGCCCTGCACCAGCACCGTCTCTCCGGGGACGAAGCCCGCGGCGGTCGTGATGGACATGCCGGTGATGGCCGAACCCAGCACGGTCGCCACAGCGGGGTCGATGCCGTCGGGGATCGGAACGTAGGAGTCGCGGGGCACCACGGCCGTCTCGGCGAGCGCGCCGTAGGGAGAGCTGAGGTTGCCGAACCCGACGAGGGTGCCGTCCGGCAGGGCGCCGATGCCGTCGAAGGCGGGGATCATCGGCAGGTGGGTGAGGTAGTTCGTGCTCGTGTAGTGCGTGCCGGCCGCGATCGCCTTGTCGACGCTCTCGACGGCGACCGCCTTGACGTTGATGATCACTTCGCCCTCACCGGCCACCGGATCCGGGAAGTCCTCATGCCGGGGGATTCCGCCGACTTCGTGAAGCACTGCTGCCTTCATCTCGGCTCCTCTCTATCGCTGATAGAGAGACTCTAGCACTGATAGAGTCGCCAGGGAGGTGCTGAATTTGGCATTGGACAGACAGCGGATCGTCACCGAGGCCGTCGCACTGCTGGACGCCGAAGGTCTCGAGGGTGTGACGACGCGCAAGCTGGCCGCCCGGCTCGGCGTTCAGTCGCCGACCCTCTATTGGCACATCCCCAACAAGGCGGCCCTGGTCACCGCGATCGCCGAGGCGATCCTGGAGGAGCAGTTCCCCGAACTGACGCCGCCCGAGCCCGGGGAGCGCTGGCAGGACTGGCTGCGCGGCCTCGCCGAGCGGCTGCGCCGTGCCCTGCTGGCCCACCCGGACGGCGCCCGCGTCATCTCGGCGTCCCAGCTCTCACTCAAGATGGCCGCGATCTCCGAACTGGCCATGAGTTCCCTGGTGCGGTGCGGCCTCCCCCTGCGGCAGTCGCGCCTGATCGTCATGACGGTGGAGCGCTTCACGATCGGCTTCGTCCTGGAGGAGCAGGCGGGCCGTCCGGACCCGGAGGCGCTGAAGGGCTTCGACATGGCCACCTACACCGAGGCGTTCCCCACCGTGATGGCCGCCGTGACCGACTACTTCCAGCCGGGGCTCACCGTCGACGACCTGTTCCGCGAGTGCCTGGAACTCGTCATCGAGGGGCCGGCCGTGCGGTAAAGATCCTTCAGGCTGTTTCCATACGCGGAAAGCTGTTCCAGAATGGACGGCATGAGCGTGCTCCCCCTCGACGACCTGCGCGTCGTCGAACTCGGCCAGCTCCTGGCCGGACCGTTCTGCGGCCAGCTGCTCGGCGACTTCGGCGCCGAGATCATCAAGGTGGAGGACCCCGGACGCGGCGACCCGATGCGCCAATGGGGCAGGGAGAAACCGTACGGACTCTCGCTCTGGTGGCCGGTCGTGGCCCGCAACAAGAAGTCGGTCACCTGCGACCTGCGCACACCGGAGGGGCAGCGGCTGGTGAGGCGGCTGGTGGCCGAGTCCGACGTCCTGCTGGAGAACTTCCGGCCGGGCACGCTGGAGCGGTGGGGCCTGTCGCCCGCGGAGCTGCACGCGATCAACCCCCGCCTGGTGATCACCCGGGTCACCGGGTTCGGGCAGACGGGACCCTACGCCTCCCGGGCGGGGTACGGCTCGATCGGCGAGGCGATGGGCGGCATCCGGTACGTCACCGGCGACCCCGACCGGCCACCGTCCCGCGTCGGGATCTCCCTCGGCGACTCCCTGGCCGCCACGCACGCCTGCGTCGGCACCCTCGTCGCGCTGCACCAACGCGAACGCGGCGGCAAGGGCCAGGTCGTCGACTCGGCGATCTACGAGGCCGTCCTGGCGATGATGGAGTCGCTCGTGCCCGAATGGCAGCAGGCCTCCTACCAGCGCGAACGCACCGGCCCCGTGCTGCCGAACGTCTCGCCGAGCAACGTCTACCCCACCAAGGACGGCGACTCCATCCTGCTGGCGGCCAACCAGGACAGCGTCTTCGCCCGGCTGGCCCGCGTGATGGACCGGCCGGACCTGGCCGCCGACGCGCGCTACGCCACCCACGGCGCGCGCGGCGAGCACATGGCCGAACTCGACGAGCTCATCGCCGCCTGGACGGCGGGCTTTCCCGCCGAGGACCTGCTGCGCACCCTGCACGAGGGCGGCGTCCCGGCCGGGCGCATCTATACGGCCGCGGACATGTTCGCCGACCCCCACTTCGCCGCCAGGGAGGCCATCGTCCGCGTGTCGCACCCCGAGTTCGGCGAGCTGGCCATGCACAACGTCATGCCGAAGCTGTCAGCCACCCCAGGCGCGGTACGCAGCGCGGGACCGGCCCTCGGCCAGCACAACGACGAGGTCTACCGCGGGCTGCTCGGCCTGACCTCCGAGGAACTGTCCGACCTGGCCGGGAAAGGGGTCATCTAGGTGGGCCTCTTCAACGGAAGCCTGCCCTTCGGGGACCGTCCCGCGGTGATCCTCATCGACCTGATGAGGGCCTACTTCGACCCGGCCGCCGACCTCTACGTCGGCTCACCCGACTGCCTGGCCTCGGCCGCGCGCCTCCTGTCGGCGGCCCGCGCGGCGCGCGTCCCGGTGATCCACACCAGGGTGGGCCACAGCCGCGGCGGCATCGACGGGGGACTGTTCTACCGGAAGGTGCCGCCGCTGCGCGACCTGAGCGGCCCCCTCGGAGAGCTGATGCCGCAGGTCGCCCCGCTGCCGGACGAGGTCGTCATCGTCAAGCAGTACGCCAGCGCGTTCTTCGGCACCCCCCTGGCCTCCACGCTCACCGCTCTCCGCACGGACACGCTGGTGATCGCCGGGGTCTCCACCAGCGGATGCGTGCGGGCCAGCGCGGTGGACACGATCCAGCACGGGTTCGTCCCCATCGTGGTGCGGCAGGCAGTCGGCGACCGCTCCCGGGGCCCGCACGAGGTCGCGCTCTCCGACATCCAGGCGAAGTACGGAGAGGTCTGGGACGAGCAGGCGGTGCTCGCCCGCCTCGGAGCGCCATGAGGATCACCTACCGCTCATGGGGCGAGGCCCTGGGCGAGCACGCCCGCATCATCGAGCCGATCGGACGGTTATGAAGCCGCTGGAGGACGTCAGGGTCGTCAGCCTGGAGCAGTACGGTGCGGTCAGTCGCCACTGCTCCTCGCTGTTCCAACAAGGGAAACGCTGTAACGCTGAAGGTAACGAGCCACCGGCTTTCGTGTCAATGTGACGCCGTTTCCCCCACGGAAATAGAATGGGCGGGTGAGCGCGCACGCCGAGATCGAGAACCAGAGCAGGTCCATCGCTTCGGTGGAGCGGGCGATGGACGTCCTGTTGTTGTTCGGCCGCACCACCCGCCCGGATCTGGGTGTCACCGAGATCGCCACGGAGCTCGACCTGACCAAGGCGGCCGTGCACCGCATCCTGACCGCGCTGCGCAGCAGGGAGCTCATCGCCCTCGACCCCACCACCAGGCGTTACTCCCTCGGCCACGCCGCCATCGCCCTCGGCCGCGCGCACATGGCCCGCACCGACCTGCGCGCCATGGCCGGCCCCGAGTTGCGCCGCCTCTCGGCCCAGACCGAGGAGACGGCCACCCTGTCCGTGCGGCGCGGCGACACGCGCCTCTACGTCGAGCAGGCCGTGCCGGCGCAGGAGCTGCGCATGGAGGTCTCTCTCGGCATCCCCTATCCCTTGCACGCGGGCAGCTCCTCCAAGGCGATCCTCGCCTTCCTCCGGGAGGAGGAGGTCGCGGTCTACCTCGAAAGACACAAGCTCGACGCCCTCACCGCCAGGACCATCACCGAGCCGGGCAAGCTGCTCGCGGAGCTGGCGAGCGTACGCCGCCGGGGCTACGCCACCTCACTCGGCGAGCGCCAGGACGGCGCCGCCTCCATCGCCGCGCCGATCTTCGACCACGACGGCCTGGTGATCGCGGCCATCAGCGTCTCCGGGCCGGGCAGCCGTTTCAAGCCCCGGATGCGGGAGGCGGTGCGACCGCTCCTGGAAGCCGCCGCCCGCCTGTCCGCGAGACTGGGCTACCAGGCGTAGCGGTCACAACGTCGCCCCCGGTTTGAGCACACCCAGCACGGCGGCGGCAGCCGTGCTGCCCCAGATCGCCCAGACGTAGGGCAGGCAGCCGTTCACGGAGCCGTGCAGGGTGCCTTCCACCTCCGGCGTCGAGCCCGACGCGGCGAGCGCCCCGAAGGCCGGTCCGAAGGGGCGTAGCTCAGCTCTCATGCATGTTCTTTCGCGCCGCGAATGGAAACGACGTTACATCGTCCGAAACGCATGGGGAGAGCGGCTCTCAGCGGGCGGTCTTCTCCGCCATCGCGTCGGTGGCGATGAGAGCCTCCAGGGGCAGCAGGGCCGAGCCGGTGGCCACCGAGGCGCCGGACGGCGTTGCTGGGTGTGGTGATCGACATAGACGACGCCCAAGCGCCGGCTGTGTCCCTCTCCTTGGCGTTCTTGACGGCCCGCCTCAGACGCCGCTTCGCTCGTCGAGCAGCCGCCAGGTGGTGAGGGCGAGCCTGGCCCGGGTCAGTCCGGTGGGCTCGGTGAGGTCGATGTCCAGGGTCTTGGAGATCTGTTCGATGCGGCGGGCGATGCTGCTGTGGTGCAGGTGGAGGAGGTCGGCGGCCTGCCGCAGGGAGCCGGTGGCGCAGTAGGCGTCGAGGGTCTCCAGGTCGTCGGGACTTTCCGCCATGCGGGTGATCGCGCTCACGTCGGTGTTGCCGCGCGCGGCGTCGTGGGGTATCTCGGCCAGGAGCGCCAGCGCGCCCAGGTCGTCGTGGCGGATGACCGGCTGGCGCGCGGTGGTGAAGCGGAGGGCGGTGCGGGCCTGCTGCCAGGATCGGTCGGCGCTGACGGCGGCGCCGATGCCCGCGCGGACACCCGCCGGGAACCGGGCCGGGTCCACGGTGGTGGCCAGCAGCACGCCCGCGTCGGCGAGCGGCGCCGCCTTGACCGGCCGGGCCGGGCAGATCAGGCCGCCGACCTGGTCGAGCGGAAGCCGCGTGTGCACGGCGACGACGCGCACCGGCAGGTCGGGGGCGAAACCCAGCAGGCGCAGCGCCCGCGCCCTGGCCGCCGCGTCGCTGTCGGGGCTGATCGCGAGTTCGACGAGGGCGGGGTCGGCCATGGTGGTGCGGGCCGGGCCGTACCGTTCGACGACCGCCGCGGTGGCGATGGCGAGCCGGTCCAGCAGCAGTTCGTCGAGCGGGACGGGCGGGCCGGGGCGTTCGAGCCAGACCGTGCCGATCTCCTCCTCGTCCAGGGTGATCGGCGTCGTGGTGGAGGCGGGTGACGGCGGGGCGGAGGTTTCCAGGCCGTCGGGCGCCATGCGGATCGTCCGCCCCGTGCCGTGGAGCCGGATCCCGGCCACGCACGAGGCCAGGCCCGCCGAGGCGCGGGCGAGCGCCGGCAGATCCACCCGCCGGCGCATCAGCGTGTCGTAGAACATGACGACGCGGATCGCGCCTCCGGCCTGCGTGTCCAGCTGCGACAGCCGTTCGGCTAATGCCTCCATGCCGCCAGCGTACGCGCCGATCGGTGCGTGAGATGGGAGAGATGTCCGACGGATGGCGGATGACCTCGGGGATGGTGTCCGGGAGGATGACCGGCATGGATCCCGAACTCGAAGTATTCATCCCCTTGTTCCCCCGTGCCGACCTGACCGACCCGGTCGCCGAGCGCTTGAAGTTCGCCGACCTGGCCGCCTCGGTGCCGGCGCCGGACATCGCGGGCATGGAGGTCGAGGACCGCGTGGTGCCCGCCGATCCGGACGTGCCGGTGCGGATCTACCGTCCGCACGAAGCGCAGGGGGCCATCGTGTGGTTGCACGGCGGCGGGTTCGTCATGGGAAACCTGGACACCGAGCACCCGTGGGCCGGCCGGGTCGCCGACGGGTCGGGCGCGGTGGTGATCTCGGTGGGCTACCGGCTGGCACCGGAGCATCGCTTCCCCGCCGCTCTGGACGACGCCTACGCCGTACTGACCTGGACGGCCGAGCACGCGGCCGAGCTCGGCATCGATCCGGAGCGGATCGCGGTCGGAGGTCACAGCGCCGGTGCGGGGATCGCGGCGGCGATGGCGCTGCGGGCGCGCGACGAGCAGGGGCCGGCGATCCGCTTCCAGCTGCTCCACCAGCCGGGGCTCGACGACCGGCAGGACACCTGGTCGGCACGGAACTTCACCGACACGCCCTGGCTGAATCGCGAGAAGCTGGCCACGTCGTGGCGGCACTACCTGGGCTCCGCGCCCGCCACGCCGTACGCCGCCCCCGCGCGTGCCGAAGACCTGTCCGGGCTGCCGCCCGCCTACATCGCCACCGCCGAGTTCGACCCGAACCGCGACGAAGAGATCGGCTACGCGCTGCGGCTGCTGCAGGCCGGCGTGCAGGTCGAGCTGCACCAGTGGCCGGGCACCTTCCACGGGTCGCAGGCGATCCTGTCGGCCGAGGTGTCGCAGCGGCAGATCGCCGAACTCGGCGCGGCCCTGCGCCGCGCCCTGGCCGGGTGAGCCCGTGATGGCCACCACCGGGCTTGCCGAGGCGAGGGAGCAGCGATCCACAGTGCCACCGGACGCGGAGGGGCCGAGCCTGGCGGGGCTGCTGCGCCCTCATCTCCCGAGTTTCGCCGTCGTCGCGATCCTGCAGGTCATCGGCGCTGTCGCGGGTCTGGCGCCGCTGCTGGCGGTCGTCGAACTGGGTCGTACGCTGTTGTCGCCCGGCCCGATCGATCACGGTCATGTCTGGTTCGTCGTGGTCGCGGGCGCGGCCGGTCTGTTCGTCCGGCTGCTGTTCACGGCCGCGTCATCCGGAATCGGGCACATCGTCGACGGCCAGGTGCAACTGGCCTTCCGCCGGCGGCTGGCCGAGCGGCTGGGGCGCGTGCCGATCGGCTGGTTCTCGCGGCGCAGGACCGGCGAGCTGGCCAAGGTGGTGGGCGAGGACGTGAGCGCCGTGCACCCGTTCATCGCCCACACCCCCGGCGAACTCGTCTCGGCGTTCGTGGTGCCGCTGGTGTCGCTGATCTACCTGTTCTCCGTCGACTGGCGGCTCACGCTGATCACGCTGATACCGGTCGTGCTGGCAGTGGCGCTAGTCCCGCTGATGATGGCCCCGGCCAGGCTGCGCGAGCAGAAGGAGTTCGACGCGGCCATGGGAGGGATCGCGAGTTCGGTCGTCGAGTTCGTCCAGGGCATCGCGGTGGTCAAGGCGTTCGGCGGAGGCGAGCGGGCCCATCGCCGATTCCTCGCGGCCGTGGACGAGTTCATCGGCAGCTTCTTCCTGATGGTGCGCGGTCTGTCCGGGATCGCCGCCGGGATGCAGGTGGCGTTGTCGCCGCCGTTCGTGCTGCTGGTCGTGCTGATCGGCGGCGCGGCCCTGATCACCACCGGGGGCATGGCCCCGGCAGACCTGCTGCCCTTCCTGCTGCTCGGACTGGGGCTGACCGCTCCGGTGGCCGCTCTCGGCCACGGCTTCGACGACATGCAGGGCGCCCGGCGCGCGGTCGGCCGGATCCGGGACGTGCTCGCGGTGCGGTCGCTGCCGGAGCCCGCGCGCCCGGTCGCACCACGAGGCCACCGGGTGGAGCTGCGTGGGGTCCGGTTCGGTTACGACGCCGATCACGAGGTGCTGCGCGGGATCGACCTGGTGCTCGAACCGGGGACGGTCACCGCGGTCGTCGGGCCGTCGGGAAGCGGGAAGTCCACGCTGGTTCAGCTGTTGCCGCGCTTCTTCGACCCGGCCCACGGCTCGGTCGTCCTGGGCGGGGTCGACCTGCGCGAGATCGGCAGCCGGGAGCTCTACCGGATGGTCTCCTTCGTCTTCCAGGACGTCCGCCTGCTGCGCGCGTCGGTCGCGGACAACATCGCGCTGGCGGTGCCGCAGGCCGCCCGCGAGGACGTGGTCCGCGCCGCCCGGCTGGCCGGCGTGCACGGTCGGATCGTCGAGCTGCCGCGCGGGTACGAGTCGGTCATCGGTGAGGACACCGGGCTGTCGGGTGGCGAGGCACAGCGGATCTCGCTCGCACGGGCGCTGCTCGCCGCCACGCCCGTCCTGGTGCTCGACGAGGCGACCGCGTTCGCCGACCCGCAGACCGAACAGGCGGTACGCCGGGCCCTGGCGACGCTGGAGGGCGACCGGACGATCCTGGTCATCGCCCATCGCCTGGAGACCGTCGCCGACGCCGACACCGTCGTGATGCTGGAGAACGGGTCGATCGTCGAACGAGGCAAGCCCGCCGAACTGCTGGCACAGGACGGAAAGTTCGCCGCGTTCTGGCGATCCCACCGATCGGCGACCGCCGGCCTACCGCGAGAGGACGAGCGATGATCCGGATGTTGCTGCGCGTGCTGGGACACCAGTACGCCCGGCCGGTGCGACGCACCGTGGCCCTGATGACGACGACCGCCGTCGTCGAGGGCTTGTCCTACGCCCTGCTGGTTCCGGTACTGCGAGCCCTGCTCGGGGGCACTCCCGCGGACGCCTGGCCCTGGCTGATCGCCTTCGGGGGCGCGGTCGCGCTCTACGCGGTGCTGCGCTACGTCAGCGATCTGTCCGGTTTCCGCGTCGGGACCACGCTGTTGCGCGGCATGTACCATCGGCTCGGCGATCATCTGGGCCGGTTGCCCATCGGCTGGTACAGCGCGGGCCGTGTCGGCGAGGTGTCCGTCCTGGCCAGCCGCGGCGTCCTGCAGGCGATGAGCGTGATCGCGCATCTGCTGGCCCCGCTGGTCTCCGCCAGCGTGACCCCTCTGACGATCGTCGTCGTGATGCTCGCCTTCAACTGGCAGATGGGGCTGGCCGCGCTGGTCGCCGTGCCGGTCGTGGCGGTGGTGCAGATCCGGGCGGGACGTTCGATGGCCGCCGCCGACGCCGAGCGCGCCGAACGCGACCACGAGGCCACCGGGCGCGTCATCGAGTATCTCCAGGCCCAGCCGGTGCTGCGCGCGGGCGGCAGGACCGGCGAACGTTTCCGGTTGCTCGACGACTCGCTGCGTGAGCTTCAGCGCGCCTCCCGCCGTACCGTCCTGTCGGCGCTGCCCGGCGCGCTGGGCCTGACGCTCACGGTGCAGGCGATGTTCACCGTGCTGCTGGTCCTGGGCTCCTACCTCGCGCTCGGCGGGAACATCGGCGCGGCGGAGATCCTGGCGATCCTGGTGCTGGCCGCCCGGTGCGCGGACCCGCTGCTGTCGTTGTCGGAGATCGGCGGCCGGCTCCGCGGCGCACGTTCCGAGCTGGTGAGACTCGACACGGTGTTGCGCACCGAGCCGCTGCCGGAACCTCTGGAGCCGATCCAGCCGGAACGCCACGACCTCGAGTTCGACTCCGTCACCTTCCGGCGCGACGACCACACGGTGATCGACGGCCTGTCGTTGTCCGTGCCGCAGGGGCAGCGGCTCGCCGTCGTCGGGCCCTCGGGCGCGGGCAAGAGCACGTTGCTGCAGTTGCTCGCGCGCTTCCACGACGTGGACGCGGGCGCGGTGCGCGTGGGAGGCGCCGACGTACGCGCCATCGACACCGAGGTGCTGATGGCGCGGATCGCCATCGTCTTCCAGGACGTCTATCTCTTCGACGGCACGATCGAGGAGAACGTGCGTCTCGGCCGTCCCGGCGCAGGCGAAGCCGAGCTGCGGGCGGCGGCGACCGCGGCGCGGCTGGACGAGGTGATCGAGCGGCTGCCCGGCGGATGGGCGGCGAACGTCGGCGAGGGCGGCGCGCTGCTGTCGGGCGGGGAGCGCCAGCGGGTCTCGATCGCGCGGGCGCTGCTGAAGGACGCGCCCATCGTGCTGCTGGACGAGGTGACCTCCGCCCTCGACCCGCTGAACGAGGCCGCCGTGCACGAAGGGATCGAGCGTCTGATGGCGGGGCGGACGGTGGTGATGGTGGCGCATCGGCTGCGGACCGTCCAGCGGGCCGACCGCATCGTCTTCCTGGACGGCGGCCGGGTCGTGGAGGAAGGCGGCCACGACGAGCTGCTGCGCCGCGGCGGCCGCTACGCCGATTTCTGGAACGTCTCCCTGACGACCGCAAGGCCGGCACGGTGATCGAGCTCATCCGCGCCCGCGGCTACGTCTGGGCCATCTCCTACGGCATCTCCGTCCAGGCGGCCGGCGGCGTGTCCCGTGCGGAACTGCACGCCATGGTCGACCTGACGCTGCAGGCCTGGCCGCCGTTGCCGGCCGCGGACGGGACGGGACCTCAGGACCGGCCGCAGAACTTCACCTCCGGGTAGCGCGGCGACGGCTCGTCCAGGAGCGGCTCCCGCTTGCCCCGCAGGTGCAGATCGAGAAAGGCCGTCACGTAGGTACGGGTCAGCTCCGCGGCCCGGGCGGCGGTCAGCGTGCCACCGGCCCGCTGACCGACCGAGGCGGCCAGCGCGGGGAAGTCGGTGAAGCTCTGATGATCACCGCCGGAGACCATGAGCCACCGCTTCCAGCCGGTCAGCAGCTTCCAGTCGCGATCCCAGGAGTGGTCGCGGCCCCCGGGCACGTGCTCCGGGTTGCCGAGCAGCAGGAACGGCCGTGACAGGCCGTCCTTCTTCGGGATCCTGGCGTACGTGGTGCCGTCCATGTTGATCCCGGCGCGTATCCGGGAGTCCTTCACCATGGCCGCCACGGCGCCGGCCCCGCCGATCGACTGGCCCGCCATCGCGATCCGCGAGCGGTCGATCAGTTCCGGATACCTGTCGATCAGTTCGTCCAGCGTGAAGGAGACGTCGGCCGCCCGCGACTGGACCACCCTGGTGTCGAAGCCCGGGTCCGTGTCGAAGTCGCACGCGACGCATTCGGCGATCCGCCCGCCGGGCAGCGCCGTCGCGTAGCTCTCGTACGGGTGGTCGATCCCCGCCACCACGTAACCCTGGCTGGCCAGCTCCTCGGCCAGCGACGTCAGCGTGCTGACGGGCTTGGTCCAGCCGGGGGAGAGCACGACGAGCGGCAGCCCGCCCTTCTCCCCGGCCGGTTCCGCGTCCTTGACGGCGTTGGTCCGCGTCCTGCTGAACAGGTCGAACGGCACGGTCCCCACCCTCGCGGCCTTCAGCAGCAGCTCGGACTCCTTGGCCGAGGTGTACGGCGCCCGTTCGCCCGCCCGCGTCTTCGCCGGATACCACAGGGTGACCTTGAGCTCTCTGGCCGGCGCGGTGGGCTCCCACGGGTCGGGACGCGAGGTGTCCTTGAGGAACAGGAGGGTGGCGCCGACGGGGTGCGGGCCGGTCGGCGCGGGCAGCGTCGCCGGCTTGCCCACCAGGGCGGACGCGCTGCTGAATGCGGCGGGATCGGTGCGGGGCGCGGCGGGCGCGGTGCAGGCGGCGGCGGTGAGGACGACCAGCCCGGCGGCCACAAAGGTCTTGACCATGACGACGTCCTTACGTGGGCAGCAGCGAAAGGGCCTTGGACAGGGCGGGGTCACGTCCGGCGGCCACGTCCCCGGCGGTCAGGGGGAGATAGTGGTCGGGGGAGACGCCGACCTTGTCGATCTGCTCCCGGTTGGGCCCGAGGTGGTGCTTCGACGGGAACCCCAGGATGCTGTTGTTCATCAGGAGATAGGGCTGCTGAAGCCCGGACACGGCGCCCGCGGTCCGGGTGCCGACGAGTTGCCCGAGACGCAGGTCCTTGACCGCGGCGCTGAAGTGCTCGCAGGCCGAGGCGCAGCCGCGATCGGTGAGCACGGCCAGGGGCAGGTTGAGCAGGGTGACGCCGTTGTCGGTCCGCATGGCCGTGCACTTGCCGTCCACGGAGCACTGGTAGGCGGTGATCTTGTTATGGGCGAACGCCCCGAGCAGCCGGTTCACCTCGTCCGGGCTGCCGCCGGTGTTGCCGCGCAGGTCCAGGACGATCCCGGTGAGCGTGCCGAGCCTGGCGACGGCCTTGAGCGCCCGGTCGGCGACCTGGGGCCCGAACGCTGCGATCTGCACGTAGGCGACGGAGTCGCGCAGCAGCTTCGTACGCACCAGTTGCAGGGCGGCGAGATCCGGCTGGAACAGGTCGGGTTTCAGCGTCACGCTCCAGCGGCGGCCGGTGGATTCGCGCAGGAGCCGCAGCCGGACCGGGTCCTCGTCGGGGTAGCGGGGATAGAGCGCGGCCACCGCGGCGGAGGTGAGCTTCCCGTCGATGAACGGCGCCGATCCGTCGATCGATTCGATGAGGTCGCCGGGACGCACCCCGGCCTTCTGCGCCGCCCCGCCCAGAACGGCGGTGACGAACAGCGGGGGCAGCGTGTTCTCCGGGTCCCCGTTCAGCTGCAGGGGTGAGACGCTGGCCGACAACCCCAGACCGTAACGGTCGCCGTCGTAGAGGTCCGGGTGGGTCGGCGAGGGGTCGTGCTGCCAGGCGGCGTGGTCGTCGCCGAGCCCGGCCACCATGGCCTCGAGGGTGACGACGGCCAGCTTCTCGTCAAGGTCGGGCACCTTGCCGGCGATCTTCCTGAAGGCCGCCTCGAAGGCGTTCCAGTCGGCCTTCCTGTCGCCGGTCAGCGCGGGCATGGTGGACTCGGCCACGTCGCGCCCGCCGCGGTCGAGCTCACGGGTCAAGGCGGCGAACCCGGCGGTCAGCAGCACGCGGGCGTCCAGCTTGGAGCCGCTGTAGTAGTTGCCCAGGATGCAGAAGTACGCCTGCTCGACGACGTCGATGGTGGTGGGCGTCTGCTTGGGCGTCCTGCCCTGAGGCCGCGCGCAGACGGAGCCGGTCTGCGCCGTCGCCTCCCCCCGGGGCGGCACCGGTGCCGAGCAGGCCGCCACCGCGAGGCCGAGGGCGAGTGCGGCGAGTGCGGCCGTCACAGTCTTGGGCCTCATGACACGCGCCTGCGGATCCACCGGAAGCACAATCCCGTGAGGCCGAGCGTGAGGAGCACGTAGAGCCCGGCCTCGATCCACTGCATCGGCCAGAAACTGCTGGTGGGATGATACGTCGCCGCCTGCCGGTAGCCCAGCCGGTTGAGCTCGGCGAAGCACAGCGACATCGGGTCCCCGCCCTGCCCGGAGGACGTGGGCGGGCTGCAGGGCCCGGAGGAGGCGGAGACGGGCAGGGACTCGCCCGTCGCGATCGTGCGTCCGGCCGGATCGACGAGAGCGCTGGAGAGCACCCAGGCGCCGGTGTCGAGAGACACCCGGTCCGTCAGCTCCAGGGCCAGCAGGTCGTTGCCGCCGCGGCGGAATCCGTCCACGTTCGCGGTACTGAGCTGGATGGCCGCCTGGACGGGCGGGAGCAGGTGGGGCCGGACCAGCAGCGGCATGCCGATCTGGAGGGTGGCGAAGACGGCCAGGGTGAGTGCCATGGCGGGCAGCGTGCGGCGGACGACCATTCCGACGGTCACGCCGAGCACGAACATGAAGGCCGCGTACGCCATGGGGACGATGCCGCGCGCGTCGAACACCAGCGGGTTCATCAGCGCGAACTCCGGCGGCGCGGACTTGTCCATGGGCGCCGACCACCACGTCACCGCCAGCCCGCACAGGCAGGCGGCGGCCATGGCGACGAGCCCCATCACGGCGAGCTTGACGGTCAGCCAGCGCGTGCGGGTGATGCTCTGGTTCCATACCAGCAGATGCGTGCCGGCCTCCAGTTCGCGGGTGATCAGCGGCGCCCCCCAGAACAAGCCGACGATGCCGGGCAGGACCAGCACGACGAGCGTGACCGCCAGGAAGGGGGTCGTGTAATCGTCGAAGAAGTTGTCGAAGAAGCGGTCGCAGGTCTCGACCTTGGCGCAGGCGGCGATCCCGGTGGCGTAGCGGGTGGCCATGGTCGGGCCGGTCACGGCCAGGACGATGCCGACGACCACGAGCAGGGCGGTCATCAGCGCGACGGGGCCGCGGAACTGACGCCAGGTCAGCCAGATCATGGCCGCACCTCCAGCGCGGCCTGCCGGTCGAGGGCCGGCTTGCTCATGTAGGCCAGGACGAGGTCTTCCAGGGTGAGAGTGCTGACGGTCCAGGCGGGGTCGAGGATGGGCGCGTCGGTGCGCACCACGTACGTGCTCTGCCGGTCGGTGTGCCGCGCGGAGACGACGTGCTGGTCGGCGGGGAGCCGGTCGGGGTCTCGGCGCGGGCCGGTGAGGCGGTGATGGGTGGCCAGCAGCTTGTCCACCTCACCCACGACCTGGACGCGCGAGTCGACGAGCACGATCAGGTAGTCGCAGGTCCGCTCCAGGTCGGAGACCAGGTGCGAGGAGAACAGCACGCTGAACTCGTGCGCGGCCACCGCCTCCATCAGGCCCTGCATGAACTCGCGGCGGGCCAGCGGGTCGAGCGAGGCGACCGGCTCGTCCAGGATGAGCAGTTCGGGCCGTTTGGCCAGGCCCAGCGTGAGGGCGAGCTGGGCGCGCTGACCTCCCGACAACTTCCCCGCCCGGTGGCTGAGCTCCAGGCCGAGCTGGGCGACCCGCTCGCGGGCCAGCGCGGCGTCCCAGCGCGGGTTGAGGCCGGCCCCCAGCCGTAAATGGTCGGCGATGCTCAATGCGCCGTACAGCGGAGTGTCCTGGGCGACGAAGCCGACCTTGGCCAGTTGCGCGGGGCCGGCCCCCGGGCGGCCCCCCAGCACGGTCAGGCCGCCTGACGTCGGCTCCAGCTGGCCGGTGGCCAGCTTCAGCAGTGTGGTCTTCCCGGCCCCGTTGGGGCCCACCATGCCGGCGACGTGCCCGGCCGGGATCTCGATGGTGCAGTCGCGCAGCGCCCATCGCTTGCCGTACTTCTTGCCCAGTCCCTGGGCCTGTAGGGCTGATGTCACGCTATGTCCTCCTGAGAGGCGGTCCGAAAGGTGGTCATGAAGAGGGCCTCGATGCTCTCGTCGTCGAGCCCGGCCTTGCGGGCCTTGGCCAGCCAGCGCCGTAGCTCCTGCCGCAGCGGGCCGTGTGCGGCCAGCGAGTTGCCGGCCAGCGTCGCCGTGACGAACGTCCCCACCCCCGGCCGGGCGGCCGCCAGGCCTTCGTGCTCCAGCTCCCGGTACGCCTTGAGCACGGTGTTGGGGTTGATCGCCAGCTGCGCCACCACCTCTTTGACGGTCGGAAGCTGGTCTCCCTCGCGCAGCAGGCCCAGCCGTAGCGCTTGCCGTACCTGCTGGACCAGCTGCATGTAGGGCGAGACGCCTGACCGTCCGTCCAGATGGAACTCGATCACCGGCTCCTCCATTTATCTAGTGTCCTAGGACTTTAGATACTCCCATGTATGAGGCCGGTTAAGAAACGAAGCCCGGGCGGGGCTCTGACCGGCCCCGCCCGGGTGGAGGTCCTACCTCAGGCACTTGACCAGGACCCTGGACTCCCATCCCGGCATCTCGAAGTGGTCGCCGGAGAGCGAACCGGTCAGGTGCCCCAGCTCGTGCAGCAGGATCACCGTGCGCCATCCATCGTCGCCGAGCGAGACGCCGCTGTTGCGGTGCCGGACCTTGGCCGCCTGCGCGGTGAGCCACGGACGATAGAGGAAGATCTTGTTGCCGCTCACAGCCGCTGGATTGTCCGGATACACGCCGTCGGTCTGGGAGGTGAGGTTGACGATGCGCCGCCTGCCGACCACGCCTGCGAAGATCCTGGACGCGCGTCCCGCCGGGCCGCTCACGGCGTTGTCGCAGGCGGGCCTGTCCCTGAGCGCCGCCGCCGCGAGATCGATGGCGGCGTTGATCTTCGGCCCCCACGGCAGGCCCTCGGCGGCCTGGACGCTGGGATCGACGCTCGTATCGGGATCGAAGACCTCGGCGGCCTCCTCGCTGGGGACCATCGTGTCGCCTGACTCCTCTTCCATATCGCTCTCTCCGGTGGGCTCCTCCCAGGTGAGAGCGTCTTCGTCGAGGCAGGTGGCCCCTGCGTCCAGATCGCAGGGGCCGGCCAGGGCGGGATGGACGGCCAGGAATCCGCCGCCGCCGATGACGGTGACCGCGGCGGCGATCGCCAGCAGGCGCCTGCGCCGGGCCGGGCCGGGGGTTGGGTTCATGATCCGCTCCTCACGGTTGCGTGGCTTTGCGACCTGGATATGGCGCGTCACGATGACCAGCCAGACAGACGTGATGACCCTCGTTGATTGATGACGGTCAGAAATGATCGTTTCCGCCCACCCCGTGTGCGGGGGGAACTGCCCGTGGGTGAAAACTAGGGGCATGGAGTTCCTCTGTTACCACCGTGACCGTCTCGACTCGCTGGCACTGCGCGACGAACTGCTGGAAGAGCACTGGTCCTACATGGACCGGTACGCGAAGGAGATGATCGCCCGGGGCCCGACCATGGCCGACGACGGCGAGACTCCCACCGGCAGCGTGCACATCGTCGACCTCCCCGATTCCGCCGCCGCCCGTGCGTTCGCCTTCGACGAGCCGAACTACCAGGCCGGCGCGTACCGGGACGTGCTGGTGCGCCGATGGCGCAACACGCTGGGGCGCACCATGTGGGAGTTCGCCGGCGGCGAGGAGGGCGGCAACCGGTACCTGGTGTTCGGCTTCGGCTCGGGGGAGGCCGCCGACATCGACGTGCCACCCGGCAGGGACGAGCTGATCGCCTACGGGCCGCTGTTGTCCGACGACGGCGACACCTGGCTGGGCACGGCGGCGCTGCTCCGGGCGCCGGACGCCGGCGCGGCGCGGGCCGTCCTGACCGCGGACCGGTACGCGGCCATCGAGGTGCACAACTGGCAGTTCGGCGGGCGGTCGTGACGACCCGAGGACTCACTCAGGGATAGGGCCCGAGAAGACCAGGAAGGTCAGTTCGGGCCACCCGGGCGGGTCCGCGAGCGGAAGGTGCGGCGGTAGGTGTCAGGAGGAACGCCGACCGTGCGGCTGAAGTGGCGGCGCAGCGTCGTGGCGGTGCCCATGCCGGTGGCCGCCGCGATGGCGTCGACGCTGCCGTCGGTGGTCTCCAGCAACTCCTGGGCGTGGCGGATCCGCTGGGTCAGCAGCCACTGCAGCGGGGTGGTGCCGGTCACCGACCTGAAGTGGCGGCCCAGGTTGCGCGAGCTCATGTTCGCCCGGTGTGCCAGGTCCTGCACGGTCAGCGGACGGTCCAGCCGTTCGATCGCCCAGGGGAGCAGTTCGGCGAGCGGGTGGTGGCCGGGAGCGGGCACCGGAGTGGTCACGAACTGGGCCTGGCCGCCGTCCCTGTGCGGGGGCACGACCAGGGAGCGGGCGAGCGTGTTGGCGACCGAGGAGCCGTGGTCGAGGCGGACGAGGTGCAGGCACAGGTCCATGGCGGCGGCTTTGCCCGCGGAGGTGAGCACGCTGCCGTCGTCCACGTAGAGGACGTCCGGATCCACCTCCACCCGCGGGTAGCGGGCGGCCAGGGCCCGGGCGTGCGCCCAGTGCGTGGTGGCCCGCCGCCCGTCCAGCAGACCGGCGGCGGCCAGCACGAACGCGCCCGTACAGAGGGAGGCCACCCGTGCGCCCGCCTCGTGCGCCGCGCGCACCGCGTCGACCAGGGCGGCGGGCGGGTCCACGTCGACGTCGGCCCAGCCGGGGACGATCACGGTGTCGGCGCGCGAGAGCCGGTCGAGGCCGTGATCGGGCTCCAGCAGGAACCGGCCGACCCGCACGGGAGCGGGTCCGCAGACGACGACGTCGTACCGTGGGCCGGTCAGCTCGAAGACCTCGTACGCCAAGGACAACTCGAAGTGCAACATCCCGTCGGTGACGGCCAGCGCGACAGTGCCCATGTCTGGAATTGTATGGGTATTGGCGTTCGGGACACTCGTGCGAGACCCCCGCTCTCGTCAGAATATCCGGGACGACGATGGTCGAGTACGGGGGAGAACCCATGGGATCAGGGCTCACGGTGGCGGTGTTCGGCGCGTACGGCCACACCGGGCGCTTCGTGGTGGCACACCTGCTGGATCGCGGGTTCGTCCCGCTGCTCTCCGGCCGCGACGCCGCCAAGCTGAGGGCGTGCGATCCGGACCTGGAGGCCCGCCCGGCGTCGGTCGGGGATCCCGCCTCGCTCGACCGCGCACTGGCCGGGGCGGCGGCCGTGATCAACTGTGCCGGGCCCTTCGCCACCACGGCCGCCCCCGTGATCGAGGCGGCGCTGCGAGCCGGGATTCCGTACCTGGATGTGGCGGCCGAGATCGAGGCCAACCTCGACACGTTCACGCACTTCACCGAGCGCGCCCGCGCCGCGGGAACGGTGATCCTGCCCGCGATGGCCTTCTACGGCGGCCTCGGCGACCTGCTGACCACCGCCGCGATGGGCGACTGGACGACGGCCGACGAGGCGCACGTCGCGTACGGGCTGAGCAGCTGGCACCCCACTCCCGGGACGCGTGCCGCGGGCGCGATCTCCCGGCAGCGGCGCGACGGCCGGCACGTCCGTTACGCGAACGGGCGGCTGGAGTACCACCATGACGACCTGCCGACGCTGAAATGGCCCTTTCCCGACCCGATGGGCCCGCAGGCCGTCATCGGGGAGTTCACCATGGCCGACGTCGTCACCATTCCCAGCCACCTGTCCATCCCCGACGTGCGCACCTACATGACGGTCGAGGCGGCGACGGACCTCCTGACCCCGGACACACCGCCGCCGACGGGCGCCGACGAGCGCGGCCGTTCCGCGCAGACGTTCCTCGTCGATGTCGTCGTACGCTCCGGGGGCGATGAACGGCGCGCCGTGGCGCGGGGCCGGGACATCTACGCCGTCACCGCGCCGCTCGTGGTGGAAGCGACCGACCGCATCCTCACCGGACGGACCAGGACGGCCGGTGTCGCCTCGGCCGGCGCACTCTTCGACGCGCCCGGCTTCCTCCGCGCGCTGTCCCCGGACATCTCCCTGGAGCTGCGCCCGTAGCGGGAGACGAACCCTCCATGCTCGCGCCTGAACGAGACGTCAGCCTCTGGAGAGCGGCAGCCGGACGGCCGGTGGAAGCGGCGCAGGGACGGGGCTCGCCTGGAACGACTGGAGCATCAGGGCCGCGAAGCGGCGCGAGGCCGCCACCCTCATCCTGGGCGACTCGGCGCGGATGCCGTCGTTCGCCATCAGCGCCAGGCTGATGTCCTCCAGCACGAAATCCCCGCGCAGGGGGCCCGCCTCCTTCGCGCGCCGCACCAGTTCGAGCATCAGCCGCAGCGTGCGATCGCGTTCCACGGCCAAGCCGGCCGCCTGGGCAAGCCGTGAGGCGAAGCCCCGGTCGGGGGCATGCGACTCCATGAGCTTCTCGATCACCAGGCGGAACCCGCGCCACGGGTCGTCGGCCGCCAGACCCTCCTCCACGATCGCCGAGCACGGGGTCACCTGCTCGGCCAGGGCCTCGGCCAGCAGTGCTTCCTTGGTCTGGAAGTGCCTGTAGACGGTCGCGACACCGACCTCGGCGCGCCGGGCGATCTCCCGGATCGGCACGCCGACGCCCTCGGCGGCGAAGGTGGCGCGGGCGACGGCGAGGATGCGCGCGCGGTTGTCACGGGCGTCCGAGCGGAGCTTCGCTATCACTTGGGCCGTCACCGTTCTCACTTTAGTCAAACGGACGGGGTGCTCCGTTACGGTCTGCGGCATGAGAGCAATCCAGTTCATCGAGTACGGCCCGCCCAGCGTTGTGCACGTCGCCGAGGTGGCGGCGCCGCACGCCGGACCGGGTGAGATCCGCATCGCCGTACGGGCCTCCGGAGTCTCGCCGGGGGAGACGCTGATCCGTTCGGGGAAACTGCGTGAGGTGGTGCCCACGACGTTCCCGTCCAGGACCGGAGTTGACGCCGCGGGCGTGGTGGACGAGGTCGGCGACGGCGTCACGGGCGTGGGCATCGGCGATGAGGTGTTCGGGATGACCCATACGGCCGTGCGCGGCGCCAACGCCGACTTCGCCGTCCTGGCCGCCTGGGCGCCCAAACCGGCCACGTGGAGCTGGGAGGAGGCGGGCGGCGCCGCGGGCGCCGTCGAGACGGCCACCCGGGTCCTCGACCGGCTCGCGGTCGGCGCCGGGCACACCCTGCTCGTGCAGGGCGCGGCCGGTGGGGTGGGCACCGTCGCCGTCCAGCTCGCGCTCGCCCGGGGCGCCACCGTCATCGGTACGGCGAGCGAGCACAACCACGACTTCCTGCGCTCCCTCGGCGCGCGGCCGGCGACTTATGGGACGGGGCTCGTCGAACGGATTCACGCGCTGGCGCCGTCCGGCGTGGACGCGGTGTTCGACTGCGCCGGAGGAGCGCTGCCGGACCTCGTCGCCATCGCCGGCGACGCGGCGCGGGTGGTGACGATCGCCCCGGACTTCACCGCGGCGGCCCACGGCGTACACATGTCGCACGGCGCGCCGGCCGACGAGACGGGGACGGCCGTGGGAGCGCCCGCCGACCCGCTGGCGGTGCACGGTCTCGCGGTCGCGGTCGCGCTCGCCGGCGCGGGCCGGCTGCGGGTGCCGGTCGC
>NZ_JBHSPA010000118.1:0-99011 GCF_042656245.1 Nonomuraea insulae | reverse complement strand
CTGGCCGACTCGGCGCCCGCGCTCGCCGGGGCGCTGGCCGGGGCCTGCGGCGGGTACGAGGCGATCCCGGAGGGGTGGACCGCCTCGGCCCGTACGCTGGCCGGTTGTTGCCTGCCCGACCTGGCGGGCCGAGATCTGATCGAACTACTGGAGGGAATCGCATGACGCCGCTTGAGGACAGGGCCACCGGCTGCGTGGCGGGGGCGGCGGTCGGTGACGCGCTGGGCGGCGCCACCGAGGGCTGGACTTCGGAGCAGATCGTGCAGCGGTACGGGGGCCGCGTCGAGGGCATCGTGCCCCCGTTCAACGAGGACTGGCGCAACGCCCGCCCCATCGCCCCCTACCACAAGGGCGACGGCCACATCACCGACGACACCTTGATGACGCACGCCCTGATCCGCGTGTACGAGAAGACCGGCGGCCACCTGAACGCGTACTCGATGGCCGAGCACCTCGTGCCCGAGCTGATGGGCGAGCGGCGCTGGATCCCGGAGCTGGAGGCAGAGGCGCTGCCGCTGCAGCGGATCTTCCTGGCCGAGAAGTGGATCGTGGCCCGGCTGCACTACGGGCACGTCGACCCGCGTGAGGCCGGTGTGGGCAACATCGTGAACTGCGGCGCCGCCATGTACGTCGCCCCCGTCGGCATCGTCAACGCCGCCGACCCCGACGCCGCCTACGCCGAGGCCGTCGACCTGGCCGGGGCCCACCAGTCCAGTTACGGCCGCGAGGCGGCGGGCGTGATGGCCGCCGCGGTCGCCGAGGCCATGCGCCCGGGCGCGACGGCCGACTCCGTGGTGGCCGCCTGCCTGCGCCTGGCCAAGGACGGCACCAGGGCCGCCATCGAGGCGGTCTGCGAGGCCGCGGCCGGGCTGGGGCACTGGGACGGCTCGTTCGAGGCGCTGCGGGCCGCGGTCAGGCCGTACGACACGGTCGCCGACACCTACCGCGACCAGGGCCTCGGGGCTCGGCGGCCGAGCCGGGTGCACAGCATCGAGGAGTTGCCGCTGGCGCTCGGGTTCCTGGTGATCGCCAAGGGCGACTACCGCGACACCGTGCTGGGCGGGGTCAACTACGGGCGCGACGCCGACTCGATCGCCTCCATGGGCGGGGCCATCGCGGGCGCGCTCGGCGGGCTGGCCTCCGTGCCGGCGCAGTGGGTGGAGGGGGTGGGGGCCGCCAGCCGTACGGACCTGGTGGCTCCCGGCCACGCGATCGCCGGGGTCGCGCGCCGCGTGCACGCCGGCGACCTGGTACGACGCCGCGCCCACGAGTCCGCCTTCGCCGGCCTCGACCGCGCATGATCCGGCTCACCTGGGTCCAGCCCGAGGACCTGGTCGGGCATGAACTCCGCCAGGCCGCCGAGGACGGCCGCGACGCCCGCGAGATCGCCACCCGCTGGCACGCGGCGGGCGGGCACGACGCCCCACCGCGCGCCGGCGCGTCGGAACCGGGGGCCGCCCGGCTGCGCGGCCTCGCGGAGGAACTGCTGGACGACCTGGCGGCCATCCCGTCCCCGCTGCCCGAGCCGTCGGACCTGGCGGGCATCATCGCCGCCTGCCCGAACTGGCCCGCCCCGCCCGCCCGTACACCCCTTGCCGGGAACGGCGCCTCTGTCCACGGCGGCTCTGTCCACGGCGGCTTCGCCCATGACGGTGATGTGCTGTCCGGGAGGGGCGACCTGCTCGGCGCGGAGGCCGGCGGCGGGCCCGAGGCGGGTGACGGTCGAGGCGGCGTGCCGGGCGGCCGGGCCGGGGTGGACCCGGCCCGGGTGCTGGGTGCGTGGCTGGGGCGGGCGGCCGGGTGCGTGCTCGGCAAGCCCGTCGAGAAGATCCCCCGTGAAGGCATCAGGCAGATCGCCGAGGCCACCGGCAACTGGCCCATCCGGGGCTGGTTCACGGCCGAGGGACTGCCGGCCGATCTGGCCCGCCGCTGGCCGTGGAACCGCCGCAGCGCCGTCAACTCCCTGGCCGAGAACATCGACGGCATCCCCGAGGACGACGACCTCAACTACCCCCTGCTGGCCCTGTCCGTCCTGGAGCGCCACCGCCGCGCCTTCACCACCGACGACGTGGCCAAGCTGTGGCTGGACGAACTCCCCGCGGGCCGTACGTTCACCGCCGAGCGCGTCGCGTACCGCAATCTCCTGGACGGCGTCGAGCCCCCGGCCACCGCGACCTACCGCAACCCGTTCAGGGAGTGGATCGGCGCGCTGATCAGGACCGACGTCTACGGCTGGGTCAACCCGGGCGACCCGGCCACGGCGGCGGAGCACGCCTTTCGCGACGCCCGGCTCACGCACACCGCGAACGGGATCTACGGGGCGATGTTCGTGGCGGCCATGTGCGCCGCCTCGATCGTGGCCACGTCGGCGGAGGAGGTCGTGCGGGCGGGCCTGAGCGTGGTGCCGGAGGGATCGAGGCTGCACGAGGCGGTACGCCTGGCCGCCGCCGACGCCGTACGCGAGGACGACTTCGAACGCGTCATCGACCTCCTCCACGAACGCCACGGCGCCCTGCACTGGGTGCACACGATCAACAACGCCGCCCTCATCGCCGCCACGCTGATCCACGGCCGGGGCGACTTCACCGCGACGATCGCCGGAGCGGTCGCGGGCGGCTGGGACACCGACTCGGCCGGAGCCACCGCCGGGTCCCTCGCGGGCGCGCTGAACGGCGGCGTTCCCGAGCGCTGGCGCATGCGTGACAGTCTTGCCACCAGCCTGACCGGCTTCGATGGGGTGAGTCTCGGTGAGCTGGCGGCACGTACACAGGAGATGATGAAGCCATGATCTCGGTTTTCGGCAGCGCCAACATGGACCTCGTCGCGTTCGTCCCCGTGGCCCCCAAACGGGGTGAGACGGTCACCGGGCACCGGTTCCGCACCGTGCCCGGCGGCAAGGGCGCCAACCAGGCGATCGCCGCCGCCCGCGCGGGCGGCGAGGTGGCGTTCCTGGGGGCGGTGGGCGACGACGGGTTCGGGGCGGAGATGCGCACGGCGCTGGCCGAGGCCGGGGTCGAGGTGCACGGCCTGCGCCAGGTGCCCGGGCCCAGCGGCATCGCGCACATCGTGGTGGACGACGAGGGCGGCAACTCGATCATCGTCGTCCCCGGCGCGAACGGCACCATCACCGGCCCCTCCGGTGAGGACCTGGCCGCGATCGCCGGGTCGCGGGCGCTGCTGCTCCAGCTCGAACTGCCGATGGAGGCGGTCGTGGCGGGGGCGCAGGCGGGCACGGTGTCCGGCGTGCCGGTCTACCTCACCCCCGCGCCCGCCCAGCAACTGCCGGACGAACTGCTCGACGCGGTCACGGTGATCGTCCCGAACGAGCACGAGGCCGCCGCCATCACCGGCGTGACCAGGCCGGAGGACGCTATGGAGGCGCTGCTCGACCGGGTCGAGGAGGTGGTGATCACGCTCGGTTCCGAGGGCGCCCTGTACGGGTCGCGCTCGGGGTCGCGGCTGCGCGTGCCCGCGGTGAAGGTGGAGGCGGTGGACACCACGGCGGCCGGCGACACGTTCGTGGGGGCGCTGGCCGTGGCGCGGACCGAGGGCATGGACGTGCCCGGGGCCTTGCGCTTCGCCTCCGTGGCGGCGGCGCTGTCGGTGCGGCGCGAAGGGGCCAGCACCTCGATGCCGACGCGACGAGAGATCGAGGACACGCTGGGCTGACCACGGGTCTGCGGGCGTTGTGCGCGCAGGGCCACCCCCGGTGACAAACCGGTCAGGCGGGGCAGGTGGTGGCCATGAGTGAGACACCCGATGAGCTGCCGGAGGCGGTCAGGGGAGTGGACGGGGAGAGCGACGTGGTCGCCGAACGGTCCGGCTCCGTCACGCCGAAGGCGCGCCGCCCCGTGCACGCCGACCCGCCCGACGCGCAGGCCGAACCTGAGCCGGAAGAGGAACCGGACGAGGAGGAGGACGTGATCCGCCCGGACGCGGGCCCAACCGGCTGACACCCGGCCGCGACACCCGGCCACGACGCCCGGCCGCGACGCCCGGCCACGACGCCGGGCGGGTCAACGGCCGGTGTGCAGGTGGGTGAGCGTCTGCTCCAACTCGGCCTGGAGGATCCCCTCGGCCGCCGCCCCATCCCCCTCCCGGATGGCCGCCACCAGCGCGGCATGCGTGTCATGCCCAGGATTGCGATCCCGCCCCCGCAACCCGAGCAGTTCGACCACGTCGATCAACCGCCCCCGCAGTGCGGGCGCGAATTCGGCGAACAAGTCGGACAACACCGGGTTGCCCGCCGCCGCCACAACGGCCGCGTGCAGGGCGATGTCCGCGTCCACGAACGCCGCGTCGGACCCGGCCGCCGCACGCGCCCGCGCCTCCAGGGCCGACTCCAGCGCCGCCACGTCCTCCTCGGTACGCCGACCCGCCGCGATCCTGGCGGCTCGCGTCTCGACGATCATGCGCACCTCGTACACGTCGGTGATGGCGGCCCGCCGAAGCCGGGCGGGCCAGTCCTCGGCCGGCTCGGTCGCGATCACGAACACCCCCGACCCCTGCCGCGCCCGCACCAGCCCCGCCCCGGCGAGCGCGCGCAGCGCCTCGCGGACCGTCGAACGGCCCACGCCCAGGGTCTTGGCCAGCGCGTTCTCCCCGGGTAGCCGGGTGCCCACCGGCCATTCGCCCTGGGTGATCTGCTCGCGCAGGTGCTCGGTGGCCTGCTCGACCAGCGGGCTGGGGCGGAGGGAGCCGAGTGGCATGAGAATTAACCTCTCAGGTTGTCTGAGGACCTGTGGTGTGGTTACACGAGCGCGTCGAAGTGCCGCTGACCACCCGCGCGTGGCCGGAGCGGCGCCTCACCCAGGCCCCTCTGTGGGTGCCCGTCGATCTGCGCGACGGCAACCAGGCCCTGGCCGAGCCGATGGACCCGGCCCGCAAGCGCCGCATGTTCGACATGCTCACGACGATGGGCTTCAAGGAGATCGAGGCCGGCTACCCCTCCGCCAGCCAGACCGACTTCGACTTCGTCCGCCACCTCGCCACACCGGGCGTGGTGCCCGGCGACGTGAGCGTGGTGGTGTTCACGGCCGCCAGGCGGGACCTGATCGAGCGCACGTTCGCCGCCGTCGAAGGCATGTCCCGCGTGGTCGTGCACCTCTACACCGCCACCGCCCCCACCTGGCGCGACGTGGTGCTCGGCCATGACAGGCGCGAGCTGCGCGCCCTGATCGGGGACGCCGCGCAGCACGTCGCCCGCCTGGCCGGCGACCGCGACATCCGCTTCCAGTTCTCGCCGGAGGTGTTCAACCTCACGGAGCCGGACTACATCCTGGAGCTCTGCGACGATCTGACCACCCTGTGGGACGCCTCCCCGACCGGCCCGTGACCCACAACCTGCCCGCGACGGTCGAGATCGCCACCCCGAACGTGTACGCCGACCAGATCGAGTACATGCACGCAAATCTCGGCCGCAGGGACTCGGTGATCCTCTCCGTGCACCCGCACAACGACCGCGGCACCGGCGTGGCCTGCGCGGAGCTGGCCCTGCTGGCGGGGGCGCAGCGGGTGGAGGGCTGCCTGTTCGGCAACGGCGAGCGCACGGGTAACGTGGATCTTGTGACGCTGGCTCTCAACATGCACTCCCAGGGCGTCGACCCCATGGTGGACCTGTCCGACATCGACGAGGTGCGCAGGGTGGCCGAATACTGCAACCGCCTGCCGGTGCCCGACCGCCACCCCTACGCGGGTGACCTCGTCTACACCGCCTTCTCCGGCACCCACCAGGACGCCATCAACAAGGGCATGGCCCACCACGCCAAGCGCGCCGCCGAGCTGGGCGTGCCGCCGGAGCAGGCGCCGTGGGAGGTCCCCTACCTGCCGATCGACCCGGCCGACGTGGGCCGCGACTACCAGGCCGTCATCCGCGTCAACAGCCAGTCGGGCAAGGGCGGCATCGCCTACCTCCTGACCACCCGCTACGGCCTCGACCTGCCCCGCCGCCTGCAGATCGACTTCTCCTCGGTCGTCCAGCGGGCCACCGACGGCAGCGGCGAGGAGATCACCGCCGAGCAGCTCTGGGACCTCTTCCACGCCACCTACCTGGCGCCGGGGGAGACCAGCGCGCTGACGGACTGGAAGACGGTGGAGACCGGGCCGGGCGTGCACGAGTTCGACGGCACGCTGAGCAGCGGACGCCGCCTGCGCGGCACCGGGAACGGCCCGCTGTCCGCGCTGACCGCCGCGCTCGCCGCCGACGGGATCGACGTCGACATCCTGCACTACGCCGAGCACGCCCTTGACCCGGCGCGCGGCAGCAGGGCGATCGCCTACGTCGAGGCCCGCGTCGGCGGCACCACCTGCTGGGGCGCGGCCCGGGACACCTCGGTCCTGACCGCCTCGGTGCACGCCGTGCTGACCGTCGTGAACAGGGCGATCGCCTGATGTTCGAGGCCGCGGCCGTCCTGGAGACCCTGGCGGCCCTGCGGGGCCGCGAGGTCTGGATCGCGGGCGGCTGGGGCATCGACGCTCTGGTCGGCCGCGTCACCAGGACGCACAACGACCTCGACCTCCTGCACCGCGCCGAGGAGGAGCCGGCCGTGATCGCCGCCCTGGAGACCCTGGGGTACACCGAGCGCACGGAAGGCGTCGTGCCCGGCAGGCCCGCCCGCTTCGTCATGGCGGAGCCGGGCGGGCGCGAGCTGGACCTGCACCCGCTGCACTTCCGGCCCGACGGCTCCGCGCTCCAGCGGCTCGACGACCACGGCGGCGCCTTCACCTACCCGGCGGCCGCGTTCGCCGCCGGCGTGATCGAGGGCGTGCCGGTGCCCTGCCTGTCAGTGGCCCAGCAGGTGACCTTCCACCAGGGCTATCAGCCCAGGGAGCGTGACCTGCACGACATGGCGCGCCTGCGCGAGGCGTTCGGGATCGCCACTCACTTCTGAGCGGCGATCGTGCCTGACAGGTGGGCCGCGCACTCGTCGCGGTAGTAGAGCGTACGCGTGCGCAGGCGCTTCGGGTCGGCCAGCACGGCCCGGGAGACCGACGGCAGCACCGCATGGCGTACGGACCCGAACAGCCGGGCCACGTCCGCCGGGGTGGCGCCCTGGGCGCCCAGCCCCGGAGCCAGGATGGGTCCGTTGAGGGTGGTCAGCGAGTCCTCGATCTCGGGCAGCGTGGCGCCCATGACCACCCCGACGGGCCCGAACGGCGAGTGCCCCGCGTTCACGGCGGCGGCCCCCGCCAGCACCTGGCCGGCCACGAGCCGCTGCAACACGGCGGCCTCGGGGTTGGAGGTGCGGGCCAGCACGAACACGCCCGCGTCGTTGGCCACCGCCGAGGTGATCGCGCCCTCCAGCGACTCGAACCCCAGATAGGGGCTCAGCGTCACGGCGTCGGCGGCCAGCGGACTGCCCCGGTCGAGGTACGCCTCCGCGTAGGCCGCCATCGTGCTGTCGATGTCGCCCCGCTTGACGTCGAGCAGCACCAGCGTGCCGGCTTCGCGCAGGTCGGCGATGGTGCGTTCCAGGACGGCGATGCCCCGGCTGCCCCAGCGCTCGAAGAAGGCCGACTGCGGTTTGACCACGGCGGCCACGTCGGCCACCGCTTCGACGACCGTGCGGCAGAAACGCTCCAGGCCCGCGGGGGAGTCGTCGAGACTCCAGGCGTTGAGCAGGGCCGGGCTCGGATCGATGCCCACACAGAGCGGTCCGCACTCGTCGAGCCTGGCTCTCAGACGCGTCCCGAACGACTCGTTCATCTCAGAACTCCCTCACCACCGCAGGAGGCGGCCCGCGGCGGTCGTGGGCACGAATGGTTCTCCGGCGACGATATGGTACCGAGCCGCCGTTGCCTAACCGGTGCCAGGCCGAGTCTTCCGCGCGTGGCCTGGGGGGTAGATGAGCAGACATGTACGAGATCGCCCATCGGGTGCTGGCGCTGCGTACCGAGCCGCCGTGCGACGTCACGGTCACGGTCGGCCTGCCTTATGAGGAGCCCACGGGTGAGTGGTCGTGCCCGTACCGGATCGACGGGCTCGCCGGGTGGGAGCACGAGCGGAAGGTCACCGGGATCGACTCGCTGGAGGCGATCGAGCTGGCCGTGGCCATGGTGCGGGCGGCGCTGGCCGGCTCGCACGAGGCCAAGGAGGGGATGCTGGTCTGGGACGACATGCAGGGCGAGCAGCGGGCGCGGACGGTGTACGTGAGCGTCGATGGGGAGCGGAACACCGCATATATAGCGATGAAGCATGAAATCGTGCCAGGTGAGGCCATGCGTCAGGTTGTGGCCGATGATGTCGTTCTCGACTACGGCGACGCGGGGCAACTTCTGGGTGTGGAGCTCATGAACGCCTCCACGCTCCTCCCCTCCGAGATGCGGCTGTAGGAGAGCTCCTAACGCGACATCAGCCACCGCCACCGCGGCAGCTCCAGCACCACCGTCACCACGCCCAGCACGGAGACCAGCGCGGCGGCGACCGCGTGCCACGCGACCCACGCCGCCGCCACCGCCGCGACGACGTGCAGGACGACCAGCAGGATCGTCACGTAACCCGGGACGGCGACGATCACGTTCCGCCTGTCGCCCGGCGTGGAGAAGAGCGTCGGCAGCCCGATCAGGACCACGACGGACAGCACGGCCAGCGGCACGGAGTGGGGTGCGAGCGCCCAGGGGGTCGCGATCCAGGCGACCAGTTCGGTGGCGAACCGGAACGCGGACGCGACCCGATCGCCTGGACGATCACCGGCCGGATCGTCGGGGCCTTCGAGCGGGGACACCTGCGTACCCTATAGCCCCCGGGCAGTGATCAATTCCGGCAAATCGGGATAATCGCCTGTGTGAGCACTGTGACCTTCCCGCGTATCGTGGCCACCGACCTCGACGGCACCCTCCTCACCTCCACCGGCACGATCACTCCACGTACCAGGAGAGCGCTGCGCTCGGCCCGCACGGCCGGCGCCGAGATCGTCTTCGTCACCGCCAGAGCACCGCGCGGCATCCGCGAGATCGCCGAGCAGGCGGGCGTCGCCGGCACCGCGATCTGCAGCAACGGCGCCATCGTGTACGACCTGACCACCGACGAGATCACCGCCAGCAGCCCGCTCGCCCCCGAGGCGGCGCGCAAGGTCGCGGAGGCCCTCGCCCTGGCGCTCCCCGAAGTCGGCCTGGCCGTCGAGACCGGCAGGAACGTGCTCACCGAGGCCGCCTACACCAGGCGGGTCGAGTACGACGTGGCCGCCTACCGCGAGGTGAGCTCGGTCTTCGACCAGGACCAGCCGATCGTCAAGCTGCTCGCCCTGTCATCGGCGCACACGGCGGACGAGATGTACGCGGCCGTGTCGGCGGCGATCGGGAACCTGGCCGAGGTCACGTACTCGGGGCGTGGAAGGACTGCTCGAGATCAGCGCCCCTGGGGTGACCAAGGCGGTTACGCTCGACCGGCTCTGCCGGGAGCGGGGCATCGGGGCCGCCGAGGTGGTGGCGTTCGGGGACATGCCCAACGACCTGGCCGTGCTGCTGTACGCGGGCGCCGGCTACGCGATGGCCAACGCCCACCAGCGGGTGTTGTCGGCGGCGGAGCACCGCACCCTCTCCAACGACGAGGACGGCGTGGCCGTGGTGCTGGAGAACCTCCTCGGCTGAGACAACCTTCTCGGCTGGGAGAACCTCCTCGACTGAGCCAGCCTTCTCGACTGAGCGAACCCTCCTCGGCCGAGGATGCCGAGTGCCCGCCCACCCCCGGGGGGCGGGCACGTACGGTCTCACGCGTCGTCGTCCGACACGCGCGAAGCGCCGTCGCAGGAGGCCGGCGACTTGCTGAGCAGCGACAGCAACCCGCCGCACGTGGTCACCGGCAGCGACACCGGCTCGACGATCTCGTCATTGAAGATGATCACGTCGCCGATCAGGGAGGGGCCGCTCTTCGCGGGGGCGTCGTCGGCGTACGCGCTGGGACAGCCCAGCAGCGCCACCGCGAACCCCGCGAGCACGGCGCCCTTCCCCCTCATCGGTTTCTCCTCCCGCGACACCGCCACGCCCACCGGTTCCCGGTCAGGCGGCCATCCGCTCCTGCGGCATCTCCGCAGGCCGCTGCTCCCCATTGCCGGTGACCTGCTGCGGACGCCCGTTCTCCATGATGCGGTCGATCAGGGCGAGCGCCAGCGCCGAGACGACGAAAGTCAGGTGGATCAGGGTTTTCCATATCAACTCCCTGTCGGTGATGGACGGTCGTGCGGCGTTGATGAAGATCTGGAGGAGGTGGATCGAGGAGATGCCGATGATCGCCATGGCGAGCTTGACCTTCAGCACGTTCGCGTTGACGTGGGACAACCATTGGGGCTGGTCGGGATGGCCGTCGATGCGCAGCCGCGAGACGAACGTCTCGTAGCCGCCGATGATGACCATGATGAGCAGGTTGGAGATCATCACCACGTCCACGAGGCCGAGGACGATCAGCATGACGGTGGTCTCCGCAGGGGTGCCGCCGAAGCCGAGGTGGGCCAGGTGGGCCAGCTCCACCATGAAGCGCCAGACGTAGACGACCTGGGCGACGATCAGCCCCAGGTAGAGCGGCGCCTGGATCCACCGGCTGAGGAACATGATGTAGCCGACGCGCATGAGTGGTGTCCGCCGCCCGGTCGGCGTGTTCTTGGCGACGGACAGTTGCGCGAGGCGCACTAGGACGTCAGGACGTTGATGTGCTGGACATAGGTATGGACGTCGACGAGCGGCGGGTCGCCGGAGCCGAGGGCGTCGAGGAGAGCGGGGGGCGCGCCGTACGCCAGCGCGAGGACGGCGATGGCTGTCAGGACTCGGACCTTCAACGGAACTCCTTGTTGCTGCTCTTCAATGGGGGGATCGGGCGACGCCCCCGAGGGGGCGCCGCCCGTACCGATGTCGAGGGGTGGTCCTGTTCCGATGGGTCAGGGAGCGAGGCAGTGCGTCCCCGGGACCGCGGCCGCGGGTTCGGCGAGCACGGCCGGGTTGGCCAGTTCGGCGGCGGCGGCCGGGTCGGCCAGCGCCGTGAGGTCGGAGGGGGCACCGGCCAGACAGGTGGCCACGCCGAAGGGGTCGACGACGGCCTGTGCGGCGGGGGCGGCGAGCAGCGCCAGGCCGGCCGCGGCCACGGCGGCGGCGGCGATCCGGCGGGGTGCGAAGAGCATGAAACCTCCTGGGTAACGGTAATGAACAACCCTCGACTTGCTACCCAGAGTAGTGGTTCGGTAACACTCGGCTTAAGTAAAGTGTGCCGTGTGACTCAGGAGGCCGCTGAGCGGTCCTGGGCGGCCACGACCTCGTCGGCGTGGTCGAAGGCCCACTCCCCGAACGCCTCGATCGGGCCCAGCAGGGATCGGCCCAGGTCGGTCAGCTCATACTCGACCCTGGGCGGGGCCTCGGCGTAGGTGCGGCGCGCCACCAGGCCGTTGTGCTCCAGGCGGCGCAACGTCTCGGTCAGCACCTTCACGCTGATGCCGCCGATCTCCTCCCGCAACCGCCCCGGCCTGCGCGGACCGTGCCGCAACGACCAGACGACGACCGCGTTCCAGGTGTTGGCCATCAGGTCGAAGGCGAGCCTGGCCTGGCAGTCGGCGAGGAACAACGTGGCCCTCCGTTAGGCACCGAATGGTGTGTGACGGGTTGTCTACCGTCCTTGTGTCAAGTAAAGCCCCTTCAAGACGGAGGACGTACATGAGGGTCGGGATTCTGGGCGCGGGCAACATGGCGGACGCGCTGGGAACACAGTGGGCCGGGGCGGGACACGAGGTGATGGTCAGCGGGCGGGACCTGGCCGGGAGCACGGCCCGAGCGGCGAAGATGACCGCGCAGGCCGGGGCGAGGGCGGTGCGGGCCGGGAGCTTCGCGGAGGTGGCCGGGTTCGGGGACGTCGTGGTGGTGGCCGTCAGGGAGGAGGGGCTGCGCACCACCCTCCAGGACGCCGGTGCGGCGCTGCGCGGCAAGCCGCTCATCGACGTGACCAACGCCGCCGGCCCCGACAGGTACGATCCCACGCGCCCGCTCGCCCGGCTGATCGGCGACATCACGGGCGGTCACGTGGTGAAGGCGTTCAACCTGTGCCACGTGGACGTCTGGCGGATGACGCCGCCGGTGTTCGACGGCCGCCCGCTGGCCGTACCCCTGTGCGGCGACGACCCGGCGGCCATGGAGGCGGCACGCACGCTGACCGCGGACCTCGGCTGCACCCCGGTGAACGGCGGGGGACTGGAGCGGGCGATGTTGCTGGAGGCGACGGCGGCGTTCATGATCGGGCTGTGGTTCGGCGGCGCCGACGCCCAGGCCGTCCTGCCGCCCCTGGCCTCCTCGGGAACGCACCAGCCGGCCTGATCGCGGCGTACGACCGGCGGTGTAGTGGCGATCGCGACGGCCGGCGGATGCCATCCGGGAGCCGCGGCACGATCCTGGAGACCTTTCGTCGAGGTCAAAGGAGAGGTCCAGTGGTAACCGAGGTCGCCAAGGGGACCGGGTACGCGACGGCGTTCAAGGTCGTCACCGTGCTCAACACACTGGCCGTGCTCGCCCAGGCGGTGACGGCCGGGCAGCTCATGAGCGGAGGAGCGGCGAGCCTGCACGGAACGGGCGCGGGAGTGGTGCACGCGCTGGGACTGGTGCAGCTCATCGCGGCCGTCCTGCTGTGGCGTCCGGGCCGGGGAGCGGGCTGGCCGGCCCTGGCCGGCCTGGCGGTGCTGCTGCTCGGGTTCGTCCAGTCGGCGATGGGCGGCTCGGGGACGCTGGCCGTGCACGTGCCGCTCGGGATGGCGCTGTTCGGGCTCAGCGTGTGGCTGCTGGTGTGGTCCTGGCGCCGCTGACCCCTCCGTACGGGCGGGCGGGTCAGGACGGGTGGCGGGCCAGGTGGTCGGCGTGGCGGATGGGCTCGGGCAGGCGGTAGTGCGCGGCCAGGTGAAGGACCTGGCTCGTGGCGGTGTCCAGGGAGATGCGGTGGCCCTGCGAGACGTACACCGGTTTGACGCCCGGCTGCGTGCGCAGTGCCCGGCCCACCGTGGCGCCCTCGTGCAGGATCGGGGTCCAGGCGCCGCGTTCCTGCTCCGGGGGCTCGTGGGTCCCGACGAACGGCGTCTTGCCCACTCCGAGCGACGGCAGGCCGGTCAGCACGCCCAGGTGGCAGGCCAGGCCGAAGCCGCGGGGGTGGGCCAGGCCGTAACCGTCGCAGACCAGCAGGCCGGGTGTCACCGTGAGCAGTTCGAGCGCCGTCACCAGGGCGGGCAGCTCGCGGAAGGCGAACAGGCCGGGCACGTACGGGAAGGCCGCCTTGCCGTACGCCACCACCTGCTCCACCGGCGCCAGCGTGCCGGCGTCGAGGACGACCACCGCGGCCGTCAGCTCGTCGTCGCCGTGGTAGTGCACGTCCAGGCCCGCCACCAGCGTGAAGGCGGTGGGGCCCGTCAGTTCGACGTGCCCGCGGAGGCGGTCCTGGATGGACTCCGCCTCCGCGACGGTGGAGGGCCAGGGGTGAAGCTGCTTCACATGCACCCGGTCTAAGGTATGTGTTCGGTACGCCCTGTGTCGTCCCGGTATCCGGGACCGGGGTGGCGGGTCCTTCGCCCAGATCCGGGTTCTGTAAGGTCTGCCCACGTGAGCGATGTCCTGGTGGTCGTTGGACCCGGTGTCGTGGCTGATTCCGGGTTGCTCGCGGAGATCGCCGGGCGCGAGTTCGCGGCGCTCGGCGTGCGGGGTGGGCTCGTGCGTGCCCGCGACGCCGCGCACCTGCGGAGCCTGGTGCGGGAGGCCGGTCCGGCGGTCGTGGTGCCGGGGCCGTCGCAAGAGGCACGGGCGCTGATCGGGCAGTCGCCCGGGGGCGCGGTGTGGGTGGACATCGAGCGGGTGCCGGGGGCCGGGCACATCCACGGGCGCGGGGTCGCCGGGGTGGCTTGGGGGATCCGGCACGCGGTGCACCGGGCGCGCCATCCGGGGGTGTGCCGGATCGCCTACGGTCCGTCGCCCGAGCAGTGGGGTGAGCTGTACGTTCCCGAGGGCTCGGGGAAGGCGCCTGTGGTGGCGCTGGTCCACGGCGGGTACTGGCGGTCGAATTGGGCGGCCGACCTCATGGAGGGGATCTGCGCCGACCTGGTGGGGCGGGGGTTCGCGGTGTGGAACCTCGAATACCGTCGCCCGGACCTGCACGGCTGGCCCGCGACCACCGCCGACCTCGCCGCCGGCCTGTCAGTACTCCACAGCGCCGACCTCGCCGCCGGCCTGTCAGCGCCCTACGGGGCCGATCTCGCCGCCGGCCTGTCAGCGCCCTACGGGGCCGATCTCGCCGCCGGCCTGTCAGCGCCCTACGGGGCCGATCTCGCCGCCGGACAGGCAGCGCTCCACGGGGCTGATCTCGCCGCCGGTCAGGCGGCGCCCCGCAGAGCGGACCTCGCTCCGGGATCGGCCGCTTTGCATCCCTCGCTCGACCTGGACCGGGTCGCCGTCGTCGGGCATTCGGCGGGCGCCCAGCTCGCGTTGCGGGCCGTGGCCGACGGAGCGCGGGTGGCCCTGGCCGTGTCGCTGGCCGGCGTACTCGACCTCGTCGAAGGCGACCGCAGGTGGCTCAGCTCCGGCGCGGTCGCCGCCGCCCTCGGCACCCACCCGTCCACCGGCCCCGGCCCCGGCCCCGGCCCCGGACACGGACCCGGCCCAGGCTCCGGACACGGCCCAGGCTCCGGACACGGCCCAGGCTCCGGACACGGCCCAGGCCCAGGACCAGGCCCCGGACACGATCCAGGCCCCGGACACGGACCCGCGACCGGTTCCGGACCCGGGATCGGGGCTGCCGCCGGGCCCGCAGCCGGGGTTGACGGTGTTTATCTCGCCGCGTCGCCCCTTCTCCGGCTTCCCCTCGGCGTTCCTCAGCTCATCGTCCAGGGCGCCGCGGACGACCTGGACCTGGTCGACTTCAGCCGCCGGTACGCCGACGCCGCCCAGCAGGCAGGCGACGACGTGACGTACCTGGAGATGCCGGGCGACCACTTCGACGTCATCACCCCCGCCACCCCCATCTGGCAGGCCACCGCCCAAGCCATCACCGACGCGCTCACCTGGACAGAGCCCCGGAAGCAGAGCGCGCCTCGGTGACCAGGGCGGCGAAGCGGGTCGTCACCCGGCGCCAGATCGGCGTGGACACCGGCTCGTCCGCCACCGCCCGCGCGTAGACCTCGGCGGGGTCGAAGCCGTTGGCCCGCCACTCCCTGATCCGCTCCGGCCCCACCTCCGGATGGAACTGCACCCCCCACGCCCGCTCACCCACCCGAAAAGCCTGGTACGGGCAGCGCGCGGTCTCAGCCAGGTGGACGGCCCCGAGCGGCAGCCGGGTGACGGCGTCCTTGTGGTGCTCGACGGCGGGCACCACCGGCGGCAGGCCGTGGAAGAGGGGGTCGGCGGCGGCCTCGGGGCGGATCGTGACGGGCAGGCTGCCGTTCTCCGGCACGCCGGTGTCGCCCGTCACCTCACCCCCCGCCACCTCGGCCAGCATCTGACCGCCCAGGCAGATGCCGAACACCGGCACGCCCTCCTCCAGCGCCTGCCCCATCAACCGCCGCGCGTCGCGCAACCACGGCGCCCGTGAGTCGTCGCCCGGCAGGTAACCGCCCCCGAGCATGAGCATGGCGTCGTGGCCGAGGCGGCCGGGCAGGGGAGCGCCCTCGTGGGCGAGCACGACGTCCAGCGCGTGCCCGGCCTCCTCCAGCCAGCCGCCCACCCGGCCGGGCCCGCCGCTCCTGCTGTTCTGGACGACGAGAATGTCAGCCATCGTAGGCCTCCCCCATGAACTCGAGAATGCGCTCGTCCACGTCCGCCACGCGGGTGAGCTTGAAGAAGTGCCAGACGCGGCCGTCCGGCATCGGGAACGTCCTGGCGATCAGCGGGTGCTCGACCCGCCGGGGCAGCACCAGGGCCAGGGACAGGCTGCGGGCCTTCGGGCGCACTTCGGCGAACTTGTGCTCGCTCTTGAGGAACACCCCCACCCGCACGGCGTCCTCGTGGACCGGCCCCATCCCCTCGAGCAGCCGGTCGTAGATCTCCCGGTAGAGCGGCGGGTGCGGCGCGAACGTCTCCTCCACCGTGCAACCGGGCACGCACACGTGCGACTGCCGCGCCCGGGCGAACTCCCGGTCGCACTGCGGGCATCTCCACCGGGTCACGGCAGGTTGGCGGCCCTGGCGGTGTGGCGCAGCAGCAGGGCCGTGGTCACCGGGCCGACGCCGCCGGGCACCGGGGTGAGCGCGCCCGCCACCCGCGCGACCGCCTCGAAGTCCGCGTCGCCGGTCAGCCCGCCGTCGTCGGTCGGGTTGGTGCCGACGTCGATCACCACCGCGCCGGGCGCCACATGGCCGGCCCCGATCAGCCCGGCCCGGCCGACGGCCGCGACCAGCACGTCGGCCTGGGAGGTGACGGCGGCCAGGTCACGGGTGCGCGAGTGGCAGACGGTGACCGTCGCGTGCCGGTCGAGCAGCAGGTGGGCGAGGGGTTTGCCGACCACCGTCGAGCGGCCGACCACCACGGCCCGCCGCCCCTCCAGCTCCACCTCGTAGTGGTCGAGCAGCGCCATCACGGCCGCCGCCGTGGCGGGCGGGAACGCGGGCAGCCCCGCGGCCAGGCGGCCGAGCGACAGCGGGTTGGCGCCGTCCACGTCCTTGCGCGGGTCGATGGCCCCGGCCAGCTCCTGCGCGGAGGCGCCGGGCGGCAGCGGGGTCTGCAACATGACGCCGTGCACGTTGGGGTCGGCGCAGAGCCTGGCCAGCGTCTCGCCGATCTGCTCAGGCGCGGCCTCGGGCCCCAGGTCCACCAGGTCGCAGGCGATGCCCACCCCGGCCGCCGCCTTGGCGATCGAGCGGACATACCACAGGCTGGCCTCGTCGGCCGTGGCGACCACCACGGCCAGTCTCGGCGGCGGCCCGGCCGCGGCCTCGGCCTGCGCCTGGGCTCTGATCGCGGCGGCCAGGTCCTTGCCCGTCAGCGTCTTCACGGGTTGATCTCCTCGCGTACCTCGGCGGTGACCCAGTCTGCCCTGGCCACGGCCGCGTCGACGCCGGAAAGGCGGATGTTCAGCTCCTCGCGTACCCGCTCGTCCTTGATGCCGCCCATGTTGATCTCCACGTTCACCCTCGCCGTCGTGAGGGCGGCGCGCGCGGCCTCCGCGGCGGCGGCCACGTCCGTGACGACGTTGCGGTTGCCGATCGGCAGCAGCAGCTCACAGAGCTCGACCAGGCGGGTGGCGGCCTCGACGACCCTGGCGGGCGGCTCGGCCGCGCCGGCGAGGGCCCTGGCGATGGTGGCGGCGCGCTCCTCGCCCTTGGGCAGCCGGTAGGCGTCGGTGACCGCGGTGAACGCCGCCGCGTCCTCCTCGGCCAGCTTCAGCGCCCGCGCCCGCACGGTGTCGGTCTCGGCGATCACGGCGACGATGGTCTCGGCGTGCTCGGTGTACTTCTCCCCGGTGCTGTAGCGGGCCACCATGCCGAGCAACGCGGCGGCCTGCGCCGCGTGCAGGGCCGCCGTGGCGCCGCCGCCGGGCGCGGGCACCCGGTCGGCCAGCTCGGCCAGGAAATCGACGATCTTCAAGTCGCGCATGGCGGCATTCTGCCAGGCCGCCCGCGGGTCACTCGCGGTACATCGGCCGTGTGGCGTCCTCGGGCCGGATGCCCGGCGGCAGGTACGGCGACTGCGCCGACGACTGGGCCGGCGACTGCGGCTGCATGGAGGCCTGGTCCCAGGGCTCCTGGTAGCCGACGGCGGGTGCGACCCGGCCCCGCCAGCGCGAAGGGAACGTCGAGACGGCCAGCAGCGCCAACCCGATCACGAACTGCAGCCCCGAGTACGTCAGCGTCATGAACCCCGTGTGCAGGAAGGACGGCAGGAACGCGTCCGGCATCACCCGCACTCCGGTGGCCATCTCCACGTACGGAAGGACGCCCAGGGCGGTGAACGACAGCCCGCCGAACAGCGAGGCCACCGGGGACAGGCGCGAGCCGGCCAGGAAGCCCAGCAGGATCGCCGACGCGGCCAGCACCCCGAGCGCGACCCAGGACACCCGGAACGCCTGCTGGGCCTGGAGGGAGAGCTCGCCGGTGCCGTACCAGAGGCCGGCCGCGAGCAGCGGAGGGAGGAGCAGTCCCGCGACCACTCCCAGAGCGTGACGGGCACCGTTTGACATGTTAAAACCCCGTTTGATTGGCTCCGTACCAACCTACTCGCTGCCATCCCCGGGCGTGGAGTGGCCCGTGAGCCCCGCCCGCGCACACGTACCTGAAGAGTTCCTGTGAAGCGTGGCGTGGGTCTTTGCCGCGACCGGTCGCGCGGGCATCGTGGGCCACATGAGATCCGCGATCCTGAAGACCGCACTCAGCGCCTTGATCGTGGTCCTGCTCGGCAGTGCGCCGGCGCAGGCCGCGTCGAAACCCGACACGTTTCCGCTGCCCAACGGGTTCCAGCCCGAGGGCATAGCGATCGGGCCGGGGCCTTACGCCTATTTCGGCTCACGCGCGACCGGTGACATCTACCGGGCCGACCTGCGCACCGGAAAGGGGGCCGTCGTCAGCAAGGGGCCGGGCACGCAGTCGCTCGGGCTCAAGACCGACGGGCGCGGGCGGCTGTTCGTGGCCGGGGGCAACGCTGGGAACGCGCGGGTGGTGGACCTGCGCACCGGACAGGTGCTCAAGTCGTATCAGCTCGCCACCGGGACGTCGTTCGTCAACGACGTCATCCTCGCCGGCGGGGACGCCTACTTCACCGACTCGGCCAACCCCGTGCTGTACAAGCTGGAGCTCGGCCGGGGCGGCGCGCTGCCCGAGCAGGCCGTCACGATCCCGCTCAGCGGCGCGATCCAGTACACGACCGGCAACAACGCCAACGGCATCGCCCCCAGCCCCGACCACAGGTCGCTGCTGATCGTCCAGTCGAACGTCGGCAAGCTGTTCGAGGTGGACCCGTCCTCCGGCGTCACCACCGAGGTGGACCTGGGCGGTGAGCTGCTGACCAACGGCGACGGCCTGCTGCTGGACGGCCGCACGCTCTACGCCGTGCTCAACCGCGCCAACACGATCGCCGTGATCGCCCTGGCCAGGGACGGCGCCTCGGGCAAGATCGTCAAGCGGCTGACCGACACCAGGTTCGACGTGCCCACGACGGTCGCCGCCCACGGCCACCGCCTCTACCTGCCCAACGCCCGCTTCACCACGCCCCCCACCCCCGACACCACCTACGACGTGGTCGCCGTCAAGCCCTGATCCCGCGGCCCCGGGGCTACGGCCCCGGGGTCATTTCTTGATCGTGTAGCTGTCGCCGTACACCTTCCAGGTCAGCGGCGGGTTGAGGTCGAGGTTGCCGTTCTTGAGGAAGACCCGCTGCATCGTGTCCACGCGGGTGGTGTCCTCGTGCGCCTCCTCGGCCCGCATCGCCGCCTTGCGGGCGTCGAGGAAGGCGTTGAGGTAGGTCGTCTCGTTCCCGCCCTGCGCCGGCGGCTTGGCCTTGGCCAGCGCCGTCTTCCTGATGCCGCCGAAGCTGAGCTTGTCGCTGCCGGGGCCGTGCATGACGATGGCGTCGTAGTAGACGAACTGGCCGAGCGTCCGCAGGCCGTCCTTCTCGGCCTGGCGGACGGCGGGGCCGAAGTAGACGCGGTCGCGTTCGTCGTTCTGGGCCTGCTGGAAGGCCGCGTCCTTGGCGGCGCTCTTCCAGTCCTTCATGAAGTTCGGCTCCAGGCCCTTGTGGGAGTCGGTGCCGTTGACCTTGCGCAGCGCGGGCAGGTATTTGGCCAGGACGTTGCCGGGCTTGCGCTCGGTGTAGAGCTCGACCAGCTCCAGCATGTCGCCGGTGCCCGAGCAGAAGCCGATGATGCCGGCCGTGTAGCCGCGCTCGTCCTCGATGTCCTCGATGTAGCCGTACTGGGCCTTCCAGTCGAGCGAGGAGTTCTCCGCGCTGGACACCAGCCGCATGGCGATGTCCTTCTTGTGCGGGTCGGCGAGGCCCGTCGGTGCGGCGGGGCCGGTGATCGTGAGAGAGAGGGCCAGGAGGGCGGCAAGCACAGGGGCTCCTGTTTCGTTAGGAAAGGTTCCTAACGGACCTTACTCCCGCGGCCCCGCTCCTGGGGTGAAAACTACTCCAGCGGGCGCAGGGCCGCGAGTTGCTGCTCGAACGGCACCAGCTCCTCCTCCTGCGGCAGGTACGGCGCCCGGGTTCGCAGCAGCCCGGCCAGCTCGTCCGCGGCCCTGGCGATACGCTCGCCGAGCCCGTCCGTGAACGCGTCGCGGCCGCCGCCCCAGTCCTCCGACGCCGCGTACACGGCGGTCGGGACGACCACGGCCCGCAGGTAGGCGAACAGCGGGCGCAACGCGTGCTCCAGCGCCAGCGAGTGCCTGGCGGTGCCGCCGGTGGCCGCGATGAGCACGGGCTTGCCCGCCAGCGCGCTGGTCTCCAGCACGTCGAAGAACGACTTGAACAGGCCGCTGTACGAGCCGCTGAAGATCGGCGTGACCGCGATGAGCCCGTCGGCCTCCGTCACGGCCCCGATCGCCTCGCGCAGCCTGGCGCCCGGGAAGCCGGTCACGAAGTTGTTGGCGATGTCCACGGCCAGGTCGCGCAGCTCGACCACGCGGACCTCCACGTCCGTCCGCCGCGCGACCGCCTCGGTCAGGCGGTCGGCGAGCAGACGGGTGGAGGAGGGCTGCGTCAGGCCGGCCGTGACGACGACGAGCTTCATGGGGTCTCCTTTCGGGCTTTCAGGCTTTTCAGGCGCTTACGGGGGCGGACCCGTCCGTGGCGGGCTCGTTCGCGGTGGGCTCGTTCTTGGCGGGTTCGTTCTTGGCGGTGAGCAGGGACGCATGCGTGGGGGCGCCGGGCACCTCGGCCGGGCGGCCCTTGGCGAACTCCTCGCGCAGCACCGGCACGACCTCCTCGCCGAGCAGGTCGAGCTGCTCCAGCACGGTCTTCAGCGGCAGGCCCGCGTGGTCCATGAGGAAGAGCTGGCGCTGGTAGTCGCCGAAGAACTCCCTGAACTCCAGGGTCTTGTCGATGACCTGCTGCGGGCTGCCCACGGTGAGCGGGGTCTCGGCGGTGAACTCCTCCAGGGAGGGGCCGTGGCCGTACACGGGGGCGTTGTCGAAGTAGGGGCGGAACTCGCGGACCGCGTCCTGGGAGTTCTTGCGCATGAACACCTGGCCGCCCAGACCCACGACGGCCTGCTCGGGGGTGCCGTGGCCGTAGTGGGCGTAGCGCTGGCGGTAGAGGCTGATCAGGCGCATGAAGTGCTCCTTCGGCCAGAAGATGTTGTTGGCGAAGAAGCCGTCCCCGTAGTACGCCGCCTGCTCGGCGATCTCGGGGCTGCGGATGGAGCCGTGCCAGACGAACGGCGGCACCCCGTCGAGCGGGCGCGGCGTGCTCGTGAACCCCTGCAGCGGCGTGCGGAAACGTCCTTCCCAGTCCACGACGTCCTCGCGCCAGAGGCGGTGCAGCAGCGCGTAGTTCTCGATGGCCAGCGGGATGCCCTGCCGGATGTCCTGGCCGAACCACGGGTAGACGGGCCCGGTGTTGCCCCGGCCCATCATGACGTCCACCCGGCCGTTCGACAGGTGCTGCAACATGGCGAAGTCCTCGGCGATCTTCACCGGGTCGCTGGTCGTGATCAGCGTCGTGGCGGTGGACAGTTGCAGGCGCTCGGTCTTGGCCGCGATGTAGCCGAGCATGGTGGTCGGGGAGGAGGGCACGAAGGGCGGGTTGTGGTGCTCGCCGGTTGCGAACACGTCCAGGCCGACCTCCTCCGCCTTGAGCGCGATCGCCACCATCGCCTTGATCCGCTCGTGCTCGGTCGGGGTCCTGCCGTTGGTGGGGTCAGTGGTGACGTCGCCCACACTGAAGATTCCGAACTGCACTTTAGTCACCATCCATGACTGTTGAATCTTTGACGGCTACGGTAGCACCAAGGCGTCTCCAGATATTCCATCATCCGCCGGATGCTCAGCGCCGCCGGATGCTCAGCGCCGCCGGATGCTCAGCGCCGGCGGGCGCTCAGCGTCGGCGGGCGCGGAAGGCCGCCGCCTTGGCCCGGTTGCCGCAGCGGCGCATGTCGCACCAGCGGCGCGTGCGGCGGTGCGAGGCGTCGACGTACAGCCGGGTGCAGGGGTCGGCCTCGCACTCCCTGATGAGCCCGGCCTGGGGACCGCCGAGCAGCTCGGTGGCGGCGCGGGCGGTGCTGGACAGCGCGGCGCGCAGGTCGCCGCCGCGCTCCAGGCCGTGCTCGCCGAGCAGCGCGGTCGCGGGCGCGGGCGCGGCGGCCGCGTTGAGCCTCTCCCGGTCGGCCGCCTCGAACGACGCTCCGGTGCGGGCCGCGGACGCCAGCCGGTAGATCGCCTCCCGCAGCGCCACCGCCTCGGCGTAATCGTCGTCGCTCACGGCGGGCGGGGTGTCGAGGAGCCCGGCGGCGACCGTCCACCGGGCCAGATCCTCGGGAGAGGCCAGCAGGCTGATCCGCTCGCCGCGCCGTCGCCCGACGGTCCCGGCCAGGTCGAGCCCGAGGTTCCCGCTGACGAAGGTGAAGTCCATGCCATCCATAGTAACCGGATTGACAAGTTACTTTGGCTGCTGCCAGGGTGAGTAACCATCAAGTCCGGTTATTTCGTGAAGGGTGTGTGCCGTGGTCTCGTTGACTTCCCCCGCTGAGGCGGAACGGCGCCCGTACGGGCCGCGGCACCGATGGGTCGTGCTGGCCGTGGGCGTCGGGGCGCAGGGCAGCTTCGCGGCGATGTTCTCCGGCATCCCGGTCACGGGGATCACGATGCGCGCCGACTACCACCTGTCCACGGGGGCGCTCGGCCTGGTGCTGTCCTGCCTGGGGCTCGGGGTTGCGGCGTCCGACATCGTGTGGGGACTGCTGACCGACCGGTACGGCGACCGCCGCGTCCTGCTCACCGGCCTGACCGCCACGGGCGCCCTCCTGGCCCTGATGGCCGCCGCCGTGACCCCCGGGGACGGGGCCGGGGTGGTGCTCCTGGCGATCTGCCTGGCCATCGCCGGAGCACTGGGCGGCAGCGTCAACGGGGCTTCGGGGCGCGCGATCATGACCTGGTTCGCCGAGGGGGAGCGGGGGCTCGCGATGAGCATCCGCCAGACGGCCATCCCGGCGGGCGGGGCGGTGGGGGTGGCGCTGCTGCCCTGGCTGGCCCAGGCGTCCGGCTTCCGCGCCGTCTACGCCGTACCGGCGGCCTTGTGCCTGGCCGCCGCGGCGGCCACCTGGCGCTGGCTCCACGAACCCGCCCCAGCGGCCACCGCCACCGCCTCCGCTACCGCCTCCGCCACTGCTTCCACCACTGCCACCGCCTCTGCCGGAGCCACCGCCGGAGCCAAGGAAGCCGCACCTGACGCCACGGCCGGGGCATCGCCGGACATCCGCCAGAAGTCGCCCCTGCGGCGGTGGGACGTGTGGCGGCTCGCGCTGGCCGGAGGCCTGCTCACCGTCCCCCAGTTCGCCGTGCTCTCCTTCACCGCGATCTTCCTGCACGACGTCAAGGGCGAGGGCGCGGCCCTGGCCAGCGTCACCGTGCTGATCGCCCAGATCGGCGGCGGCGCGGCCCGCATCTGGACCGGCCGCCGCACCGACCGCGGCGGCGACCGCCGTACCTACCTGCGCGGCATCGGCGCCCTGGCCGGGATCGTGATGGCCGCCGCGGCGGTGCTCACCGACGCCCCCACCCCGCTCACCGTCGCCGCCCTGGCCCTCGGCGGCCTCCTGGCCAACTCCTGGCACGGCGTCGCCTACACCGAGATCGCCGCTATGTCCGGCCCGGCCAGGGCGGGAACCGCCTTGGGGCTCCTGGGCACCGCATTGTTCGCCGTGGGCTTCCTCACCCCGCTGCTCATCCCGGTCGTCATCGCCCACGCCTCCTGGACGGCGGTCTGGGCCATCGCCGCCGCGGCCTGCCTCCTCGCCATCCCCCTGGCCCCGGCGGCGATCAGAGCGCGTTGATCTCCGCGGGCCCGAGAATCCGCTGGGGCGCCCCCTGCCGGGCCACCTCGATCATCGCCCGCCCGATCTGCTCGGTCGTGGTCACCCCCGCCCCGAACACCCGCCGCAACACCGGATAGAGCGGCCGCGTCACCATGTACGCCACCCGATAGAGCCGCGTACGCGACGTGACACCGTGCATCGGCTGGATGTACCCGGGCCGGAACATGTACGCCCGCAGCGGCAACGCCAGCAACGCCTCCTCGGTCCGCCCCTTCACCCTGGCCCACATGGCCCGGCTCCGCACGTCGGTCCCGGCGCCGGACACGTACACGAACGTCGAGCCGGGACTGATCCGCGCCAGCGTCTCGCCGGCCGACAGCGTGAAGTCGTACGTGACGCGCCGATAGTCCTCCTCCCTCATGCCCGCGGAGGACACCCCCAGGCAGAAGAAACACGCGTCGTGCCCGCCCAGCTCGCCCTCGATCGCGGACAGGTCGAGCAGGTCATCGTGCCGGATCTCACGCAACTTGCCGTGCGTGACCCCCGTCGGGGCCCGCCCGACCGCCAGCACGCTCGTGACCCGGCCATCGAGCAGGCACTCCCTGAGCACCCCCCGCCCGACCATCCCGGTCGCCCCGAACAGAATCACTCTCATGACACGATCCTTTCCGGAGTGAAGGGACACGGCCCACCGTGGGACTTAGGAGCTTCCTAAGATCTAGGCGCGGGAGGCGCTGTGACGGCGGTATCAGGCTTCCATACCTCGTGCCGAACGGCTGTACGAGCAGTACTTGGCGGAGCGTCAGAAGGAGATGGAGCAGTGAGCAGCTATCGACGCTGGCGTGAGAGCGGGCATCTGGAGCGCGCCATCGAGACTGCCGGAGGCCAGGAGGCTTTCGAGGACGAGATCCAGCGCTCCCGCGCGGAAGCCCAAGGCTGGCGGCTGGCGGAAATGCGCAAGCGCCGAGGGCTGACACAGACGCAGGTGGCAGAACGTATGGAGATCTCCGTGGCCAGGGTGTCCCAGATCGAAGGAGGGGACGTCTCGACCAGGGAGGTGCTTGATCGTTATGTCGCCGCTCTCGGGGGAACGCTCAAACTCATCGCGGACTTCGGCGACGAGCAGCTCAAAGTGAGCTGACGCTCGCCCCGATCGTCTCCGCGACCTCCCCGGCCACCGGGTACGGCCGCTCGGCAGGCAGCAGCGCGCCCACGTCGGCGCCGCTGCGGACCGCCGCCCGCACCTCCCGCACCCGATCCGTGATGTCGCGGATCCCCACCGTCCACTCCTCCACGTAGCGCCGCACCGCCTCCCCCGACAGCCCGATCTGAATCGACCGGTACGCCAGCGCCTCGTGCCGCACCCCCCGCTCAGGATCCCACTGAATCCGCACCGGGCTGCGGCGCACCCGCTCCGCCCACCCCGGGCTCCGGTCGTCGTGGCTGAGGCAGGAGTGGGCCAGGGCCCAGGCGAAGCCCTCGCGGCTGAGCTCGATGGCCAGCACCCGCTCCTGCCCGGGCTTGGTCGCATACCCGCACCGGTACATCATCCACAGGAACGACGGCTTGATCCACGTCATCCGCTCCCGCTTGAAGGGTGCCACGAAGCGCTGCGCCGCGACGGCGGGCGCGGCGATGGCGGCGTCGTAGGCCTGGTAGACGGTGATCGAGCGCTCGGTGTAGGCGGCGCGGATCTGGCGGTAGGGCACGTTCATGGCATCCAAGGATGGCGAAGGCCGAGCCCGGCGGGCAACGAGTTAACGCAGGTCCCGCAGGGCCTCCGCCAGGCGGATGCGGGCGATCTGCGGGATGGACAGCCCGCGGGCCGAGATCCCGATGGCCCACTTCGTGCCGGGCACGACCGCCCCCGCGCAGGCCACCTCCTCCCTGAACTGCCCGTGCTCCTCCACCACCTGCCCGGGCCGTAACCGCGACAGCTCCTCCTCGACGTCCTCGACGCTGGCGGGGGTCGAGGAGGTGAAGCGGCGCAGGCCGTGCTCGGTCAGGACGCCGCGCCGGGCGCGGGAGGGCAGGGAGAGCAGCAGCGCCTTGCCGAGCGCGGTGGCGTGCGGGGCCGTCTCCAGGCCCGCCTGGAGGTCCTCCAGCCACGGCGAGTGCGGCCCCTCCACCACGTCCACCACCATCAGCCGCCCGTCGGAGAGCTGCGCCAGGTACGCGGTGTGCCCGGACACGGCCGCGAGATGCCGCAACACCTCCGAGACCCGCGGCGGCCGATCGAAGGAGTCCAGCATCTCGTGGAAGCGCTCGGCCACCTGCGAGCCGAGCAGATAGTCGCCGTCGGGCCGCCGGTGCAGGTACCCCTCGTAGCACAGGGTGCGGACCAGGTGGTAGGAGGTGGACAGGTTGAGGCCGCATCGGCGGGCGATGACCTTGACCGACAGCGGCCGGTCGGCCCGCGCGACCTCTTCCAGCACGCGGAGGGCGCGGGAGACGCTGCGAATCAGATCGCTGGGTTGTTCGCCGGTCATCCCTACAGCATCTGCGTCATCTGAAAATCGGATCCCTATCCCAGAAGGCACACCAGTCCGACGATGAGGCCATGCCGGACATACCGCAGTGGGCCAGTCAGGCGCTGTCGGAAGTGTACGACCCGTGCTGCAGGGAGAAGGGCATCTCCGTCGTGGAGATGGGCCTGGTCAGGTCGGTCGAGGTGGACGAGGGCCGGGCCCGGGTGGAGTTGCTGCTGACCTCGGGCTGGTGCCCGTTCGCGACCAGGGTGCTCACCGAGGTGCGCGACCGCATCGAGGAGCAGCCCGGCATCCGCGAGGCCGAGGTCGAGGTCGTGTGGGATGAGGCGTGGACCGTGGACCGGCTCTCCCCGAGAGCGGCCCGGCTGCTGCGCTTCCTGCCCGCCCCCGCGCAGGTGCCCGACAAAGAGGCCTACATCAGAAGGGAACTACGGTGATCGACGACTTCTTCGTGTTCGACAGCGTGGCCCACGTGTTCAACTTCGAGGCCAAGAACGCCTACGGCTCCGCGGGCCAGATGTTCTCCAACCACCTGTACGCCTTCCACACCACCCTCACCCCGGAGGGTGAGACCAAGCTGCCGCCGGAGGAGTTCCTGCGGCAGTGGACGATCGACGACATCCACCGCATGGTGTACGAGGAGTCCGACACGGACATGCTGGTCGCCATGCCGCTGCCGCTCACCGACCTCTACCACGACGGCCTGTCGCCGTGGCAGGAGTGCGCGGAACTGGCGGCCCGCGACCCGGACCGGACGATCTTCTGGGGCACGGTCAACCCCCTGGAGGGCCGCAAGGCGCTGGACCTGATGGAACGGCAGGTGGGGGAGTTCAACGCGCGGGCGTTCAAGCTGTACAACGTCCGCTACGACTACGGCTCGCCCTACCCGTGGCGCATGGACGACCCGCGGGTGGCCTTCCCGATCTTCGAGAAGGCGCAGGACCTGGGCGTCAACCTGATCGGCGTGCACAAGGGTGTCCCGCTGGGCCCGCAGCCGATCGAGCACACCCAGACGTGGGACATGGACGGCGCCGCCGCGAACTTCCCCGACGTCAACTTCGTCATCTTCCACGTCGGCCTGCCGTTCCTGGACGAGACGTGCTGGCAGCTCATCCGCTACCCCAACCTGTACGCGGACATCGCGGCCACGATCAACTTCATCGTCCGGGCGCCCAGGATGTTCGCCGAGATCATCGGCAAACTCCTCTTCTGGTGCGGCGAAGACAAGATCATCTACGGTTCGGAGGCGCCGATCTTCCACCCGCAGTGGGCGCTGAGGGCGTTCAGGGACTTCACGATCCCGCAGGACCTGTGCGACGGGTACGGCTACCCGCAACTCACCGACCAGGCCAAGCGCAAGATCCTGGGCGAGAACCTGCTACGGCTGCATGGGCTTGCTCCGGTGCACCGCCTGTAGCAGCCCGATGGCCAGCAGCCCGGCGACCGTGGCGGAGCCGCCGTAGGAGACGAACGGCAGCGGCACCCCCACGATCGGCATGAGCCCCACGGTCATGCCCACGTTCATGAACGTCTGGAACGCCAGCCACGACACCAGGGCCCCGGCCAGCACGGCCCCGTACGGCGAGGCGCTGTGCCGCGCGATCGACAGCCCGCGCCAGAGCAGCACGAACACGGCCAGCACGATGAGCGCGGCCCCGGCGAACCCGAGTTCCTCGCCCGCGACGGTGAAGATGAAGTCGGTGTGCTGCTCGGGTACGAAGTGCCCGGCGGTCTGCTCGCCGTTGAACAGGCCCTTGCCGTAGAGCCCGCCGGAGCCGATCGCGATGCGCGCCTGGGCGGCGTTGTAGCCCACGCCGCCCGGGTCTGCCGCGGGGTTGGCCAGGACGAGCAGCCGTTCGAGCTGGTACGGCCGCACGAGCCCGAGCTGCCACGCCGCCACGCCCGCCCCCGAGGCCCCCAGCGCGAGCACGAGGAGCCACCGCTTGGGCGCCCCCGACACCAGCAGCGCGCCCGTCACCATGGCCGCGAACACCAGCATCGTGCCCAGGTCGGGTTGCAGCCCGATGAGCCCGATCGGCACCGCGGCCAGTACCAGGGCCAGCAGCACCCCGCCGAACCCCGGCCGGTGCTGCCCGTCGCGCAACTCGCCCAGGGGCACCGCGAACGCCAGCGCGAGCGCCACCTTGGCGAACTCCGACGGCTGGAACTGCACCCCCGGCGCCAGCACGATCCACGAGTGCGCCCCGTTCACCCGAACGCCCAGCGGGCTGAGCACCCCGGCCAGCGACGCCAGCGCCAGCACGTAGACCAGCGGCACGTACGCCCGCAACACCCGCAGATCGACCCGCGACACCAGCCACATCAGCACCAGCCCGCCGCCGACGGCCACCGCCTGCCGCACCAGCAGCCCGTGGTCGCCCGCCATCCGGGTGGCCGACCACACCAGCAGCAGCCCGAGGGCGGACAGGGCCAGCGCCAGCAGCGTCAGCAGCCGGTCGGGCGGCCCGAGCGACGGCGCCCAGACGAGATGGCGTCTCATCGCCGCTCCCTGAGCCCGAGTATGCCCTCCCAGATGGCGCGCGCCGCCGGGGCCGCGCCCTCGGCGCCCCTGCCGCCCTCCGACAGGACGACGACCACGGTGTAGGCGGGATCGGGGGCGAACGAGGCGAACCAGGAGGTGTCCCGATGCCCGAACGACTCCGCCGTGCCCGTCTTGCCCGCCACCGCGATCTGCCGGAACGGGAACCCCTTGAAGGCGCCCTCCGCCGTCCCGGACCTGGGCACCTGCGTGAGCGCCTGCCGGATGAAGCGCAGCGTCGCCGCGGAGACGGGCAGCCGGCCGGCCGCCGGTGGCGTGATGGTCTTCACCGTCGTCCCGTCCGGGCGGACCACCCGCAGGCCGACGCGCGGGGCGTACAGCGTGCCGCCGTTGGCGACGGCCGCGTAGGCCCGCGCGAGTTGCAGCGGTGTGACGAGCACGCCGCCCTGTCCGATGGAGAAGTTCGCCGCGTCGCCGCCCCGCCACACGCCGCCGCCCCGGCAGTTCTCCCGGGCGATCGCCGTCAGGTACGCCGCCCGCCCCCGGTCCGCCAGCTCGGGATAGCCGTCGACGGCCTGCCGGCAGCTCTCCTTGCGCGTGGCCCGCCACAACGCCTTCTTCGACGCCGCGTCCGGCACCGCGCCCGCCGCCTCTCCCGGCAGGTCCACGCCCGTCGGGCGGCCGAAACCGAACCCGCGGGCGGTCTTCTGCATGGCGTCGGAGCCGCGCTGCCACAGCTCGTCGGCCAGCCGGTAGAAGATCGTGTCGCACGACCGCACCAGCGCCCCGTGCATGGTCATCAGGCCCAGGTCGGCGCTGGCGAAGTTCCTGAACACCCGGTCGCCGACGGTGTAGCCGCTGGGACAGTCGTAGGTGGCGCCGAGCCCGTACCCGGCCGTCACGGCCGCCGCGGCCGAGGCGACCTTCCAGGTGGAGCCCGGCGCCCACTCACCCTGTACGGCCTGCGACAGCAGCGGCAGCGCCTTGTACTCGCGGGCCGTCACACCGTCGGTCCACACGGCCGGGTCGTAGGAGGGCCGCCCGGCCAGCGCGACCACCCGGCCCGTCCCCGACTCCAGCACCACGGCCGCCCCCGACGAGCCGCCGCTGCTCGTCAGGGCCCGCCCGAGCGCCTGCTCGGCGATGGCCTGGACGCGGGAGTCGATGCTGGTCACGAGCGTGTTCCCTGGGACGGGCTGCTCCTGGCGGATGGTTCTGGTGACCTGGCCGGTGTTGTCCACGGCCACGTCCCTGCGTCCCGCCCGCCCGGCCAGCTCCCGGTCGTAGGCGCCTTCGAGGCCGTCGCGGCCCTTGGCGCCCTGGACGTACCCGAGGGTGTGCGCCGCCGACGCGCCCGACGGGTAGACGCGGACCGGGCGCAGGTCCGTACGCACGCCGGGGAAGTCCTGCTGCCGCTCGCTGATCTGCAGCGCCACCGGCACGGTGACGCCCTCGGCGACGGGGATCGGCTCGTACGGCGAGCCCTGCCAGCACGGTCGCGGCACCTCCGGCCCGCACGGCCGCACCTTCTCCGAGAGCTGCCGGTACGACTGTCCCAGCGCCTCGCCCAGCCGCGTCAGCACCTCCCGCCCGCCGTCGGGCTGGTGGGCCAGCGCCACGGCGTCCACGGTGACCACCGGCCGGGTCCTGTTCGTCACCAGGGGCCGCCCGGCCACGTCGAGGATCTGGCCGCGGGTCGGCGGCAGCGCCACGGTCCTGATCCGCACGTCGGCCGCCGCCCGCACGTACTGCTCGCCGCTGACCACCTGCAGGAACCACAGCCGGCCCACCAGGGTGACCACCATCGCGGTGACGGCCAGCCGCAACACGAACAACCTAGCTCTGGACACGGCGCGGCACCTGCTCCCTGGGCCTCCTCCTGACCAGCACCGCGCCCACCAGTGCGCCGAGCAGCACCGTCCAGGCCAGCGTCAGCGGCAGCCCGGCCGCCGCGGAGCGCCACGGCTCGTCGCCGAGCGCCACCGCCGCCGCGCCCTGGAGCACCACGCCCAGGACGGGGCCGGCGGCGGCGGCCGGCAGCGGCCTGCCGTCGCGCCAGTGCCCGACCAGCAGCCCGGTCACCGACAGGGCCAGCGCCGCGCGCCCCACGGTTCCGTCGGCGGGCGGCGTCACGTCGGCGGCCAGGCCCGCCACCAGCCCCGCCGCGCAGCCCCAGACCGGGCCCCTGGCCAGCGCCAGCCACACCACGGCCAGCGTCACCAGGTCGGGCCCGCCCAGGGGCGACCGGTTCACCAGCAGCACCTGCAGCAGCGGCGCCGCGAACAACAGCAGCACCAGGCCCATGGCTCACCTCTCCGGTTCCGGCACGATCACCGTGACCAGGCTCAGCGCGGTGAGCCTGGCGGCGGGGCGCACCAGGGCCGTGCGGCCGGCCGCGCCGGGCACGCTCTCGATCGCGGTGACGGTGCCGATGGGCACCCCGGCCACGTACGGGCGCGCGCCCGCCGACCCCAGCGTCACCACCTCGTCCCCGACCGCCAGAGGCGCGTGCGGGTCGAACAGGCTGAGCCGCAGCCCCTCACCCGGCAGCCCCGCCACCACGCCCAGCTCGCCGGAGCCCGCCATGCGCGCCCCCACGGAGGAGGCCGCGTCGGTGATCAGGGAGACCGAGGCCGTCGCGGGCCCCGCCCAAGTGATCTTGCCGACCAGGCCGTCGGCGTTCAGCACGGTCACGTCGCGCTGGACACCCGAGGCGGCCCCGGCGTCGATGGTGACCCGCTGGCCCCGGCCGAACCCGACCACGTGCGCCGCCAGCCCCCGATGCCGCGCGGGCACGCCGGAGGAGGAGCCGGTGGATCTCGGGGACAGCAGGCCGGCGCGCAGTGTGGCGTTCTCCCGCTCCAGTGACCGCAGCCGCTCCTGGTCGCCGAACGACCTGGCCATGGTGCCGACCGCGCTCTCGACGGTGCCGTACACGGTCGCGCCCGCCGCCCGTACCGGGGTGAGCGGCACGAGCAGGCGGTCGGTCACGACGAGCAGGACGGCGGCGGCGAGCACGAGCAGGACGAACAGCCGTTTCACCGGCGTGACCAATCGGGCAGCAGCACGTCGCGCATGGCCTGGAAACGTTCGACGCAGCGGCCCGCGCCCAGCGCCACCGAGTACAGCGGCTTGTCCACGACCCTGATGGGCATGCCGGTGGCCTCGCCCATGCGCCCGGCCAGGCCGTGCAGCAGGGCGCCGCCGCCGGTCAGCACGATGCCGTTGTCCAGCAGGTCGCCCGCCAGCTCGGCCGGGCACTGGTCGAGCGTCGTCTGGACCGCGTCGATGATGGCCTGCACCTGGTCCTCGATGGCCTCGCTGATCTGCTCGCTGGTGATCGTCGCGGTCTTCGGCAGGCCGCTGACCAGGTCGCGCCCGCGTACCGGTGCGGAGGTCTTCAGGTCCGGCGGCTGCGACGGCGCGGTCTGCGGCGCGCTCTCGGGCTTCGGCCTGGACCTGAACGGGTTCCAGCCGCGCGGCGCGGGGGGCTCCAGCGGCTCCTCGTCCTCCGTCACGATCGGCTCGCCGTCCACCGGCTCGACGCCGACCCGGTGCCGGCCCTTGGCCGTGGGGCCGGTGTCGCGGGCGCTCACCGGCGCGGGCCGCACCATGCCGAGGTCCATCTTCAACCGCTCGGCGGTACGCTCGCCGAGCAGCAGCGCGTGCTCCTTCTTGATGTAGGTGATGATCGCCTCGTCCAGCTCGTCACCGCCCACCCGCAGCGACTTGGCCACCACGACGCCGCTCATCGAGACGATGGCCACCTCCGTGGTGCCGCCGCCGATGTCGACGACCATGTTGCCGGTGGCCTCGCCGACCTTCAGCCCGGCGCCGATCGCCGCGGCCATCGGCTCCTCGATGATGTGCACCCGGCGCGCGCCCGCCTCGTACGCGGCCTCCTTGACGGCCCGCTGCTCGATGGAGGTGGTGCCGCTCGGCACGGCCACGATGATGCGCGGCTTGGCCAGGAACCGGCTCGGGTGCGCCCTCTGGATGAACATGCGTAACATGCGCTCCGCCGCGTCCAGGTCGGCGATCACGCCGTCCTTGAGCGGCCTGATCGTGGCGATGTGCGGGGGAGTGCGGCCGACCATGCGCTTGGCCGCCTTGCCGACGGCCACGACGGTGTTCTTGTGCAGGTTGATCGCTATGACGGAGGGCTCGTTCAGGACGATGCCCTTCCTGCGGACGTACACGAGTGTGTTGGCGGTACCGAGATCGACCGCTATGTCATGACCGAGAAGAGCCCATGCGAATGGCATTCGCCGCACAGCCTTTCAGCCGGAGGAGGGCAGGGGGACACTGCCCGCCTTCGCGCTGCCCGGGGCGATCCGCCCACAAACGGGATATCTCTGTATCCGCCGCCGTTCGCCCAGGTCACCCGGGATCGTAGGAGCACCGCACCCCGGTCCGCACGGTCGCGCGCAACTCCTCGCCGATGACGGGATCGGCTATCGCGATGCGTTCCACGGCCCGCCGGATGGCCTTGCCCACCGCCGTGCGGGCCCGCTCCTCGCTCCCCGCGAACCCGCGCGCCCGCCCGCCCAGCCCCGCCGCCGAGGCCAGCTCGGCCACCAGCCAGTCACGCTCCTCCCGCCGCGCCTGCGCCTGCGCACGCTGATGGTTGGACTCCAGCTCCTCGATCTCGGCGTCGAGCTGCGCCAGCCGGTTCTTGTACGCCCTGCCCGCCGGCCCGTCCAGCATCCGCTGCGCGGACATCGGCGACGTCCTGGGATCCGGCGAGCCCGCGGCCAGCTCGGCGGCCGGGATCTCCTGGCCGGGATTGGCCAGCAGGGCCGCCAGGTGCGACATGCCCACGCTGTGGTCGACCAGCGCGCTCCGCCCGCCCATCTCCACCTGCCACTGCGTGCCGGAGGGTTGGCAGGTGACCAGGCCGCCCACATACCGGGGCAGGGTCATGTCCAGCACCCTCGCCTCCTGCGCCGCCTGCGCGAGCTGCCCGCGCGCCCCCAGGTCCCTGGGGCCGTCGCGCAGGGCCAGCGCCTGGCCCAGGCGCGAGCGGGACAGGGCGACCGCGGGCCAGTGGCCCAGCGCCAGGTTGTCGTGGACGGCCCCGCGCAGGTACACGATCGCCTGGTCGAGGTCGCCCATGGTGATCGCGGCCACGCCCAGGCTGTGCCGCGCGGAGCCGAAGCAGGCGATGCCGGGGGTGGGCATGACGGGCAGGTGCGCGTACGGGGCCAGTTGCGCCGCCGCGCCGGCCGCCAGCTCGGCGTCGCCCAGCAGGTCGGCCGTCTCCACGATCGCGTACATCGACATCAGCCACGTCGTCGTGCGCGGCACGCCGCCCAGGACGCCGTCACGCAGCCTGGCCAGCATGCCCTCGGCCAGCCGACGGTCCCCGGCCGTGGCGGCGGCCACCGCCAGGCCGGCGTAGGGGGAGTCGTCGACCGTGGGGAGCTCGGGGGAGTTCAGCAGGTCGGTCAGCATGGGGACGAGCTCGTCGATGCGGCCCTGGTACCAGCGGATGGCGGCGAGGTGACAGACGTACCAGCCGGCCGCGTCCTGGTCGCCGGTCGCCACCCCCAGCTCGTAGCAGGCCTTGGCCCGCTCCTCGGCCTGCTCGAACCTGCCGCCGCGGATGGCGAGCATGACCTCGATCGCGGTGAGCACGAACCTGATCGCCTGGTGCCCGTCCCGCTCCAGCGCGGTACGCAGCTCGCCCAGGGCCCGCTCGGCGTGCGGGTCGGCCTCCAGGAGCAGGTCCACGGCGTACCAGAGCAGGCCCACCAGCAGATCGGCGCGGCGGCCCGTGCGGGAGGCCACCCCGATCAGCTCCCTGGCCAGCTCCAGCCGCAGCGGCCCGTGCCCGGGGCCCAGCACGCAGTGGTGGGCCAGGTTGAGCGCCTCGGCCAGCGCCACCGCGTCGCCCGTCGTCCTGGCCTCGGACACCAGCGCCAGGATCGCCTCCCGGCCGCCGCCGCGGTAGTCGTCCTCGGCCGCCAGCCTGACCCGCAGCCGCAGGGCCGGCGAGGAGTCCCCGTCGAGCAGGGCCAGGGCCTCCCGCTGGCGCAGCCGTACCATGGACGCGCCCTCGGCCGTCCTGTGCTCGTGCACCCACATCCCGCCCAGGCCGAGCGCGGCGCGGGCCATGGCGGGCCCGTCACCCCGCTGCGCGGCCTGGCGGTAGGCGACGTCGAACCGTTCGCGTGCCCGCCGTAGATCCCCCTCGACGAGCAGTGCGCGCTCTCCGTCAAGCAGAGCCCATTCCAGCTCTTCGATCACTGGCCTCTACCCCCGTGGCAAGCCGGACATCATCGCACCCCCGGGGTAGCGGGCTCCCTCCGCTCCCCAGTTGCTGAACGCGCCGATGAACGTACGGGTGAACCACCATGGGCGACGGCTCCCATCCGTCGTCCGACTCAATTCCACCTCAAACCGTAAAGAATCGAAACCGGATTACGCAGAGTGGCTCAGCGCGCGGTGCGCCAGCTCTGCTCCTCCACCAGTTCCGTGCTCCGCCAGCCGCCGGAGGTGCGGCTCATCCGGTGGTGGTACCAGCCGCCGCCGTGCAGGAATCCCTCGGTACGCGCGGCGACCATCTCGCGCGTCGGCGCCAGCGTGTCGGTGAAGGGGGCGCTCACTCTGGCCTGGCCGTCCTGGAGGTCGATGCGGGCGGCGCCGATGAGGTGCAGCCGGGCGGGCCAGTGCGCCAGCACCTCGGCCAGCCACGCCTTGACCTCCTCCAGGCTGCCCCTGATGCCGCCGGAGGAGGTGTAGTCGATGATCGCGTCATGGCTGAACACCTCATCCAGGAGGTCCCACTGACCCGAGTCGATGGCGTAGGTGTAGCGGGCCAGCAGGCCGGTGATCTCTAATCGGTCGGCGATCTCCTGAGTGTCCATGTGCTGATCGTCGCCCTAAGAGAGCTCGATGACCAGATCGGCCAGCGGCAGCCGTCCCCGGGGGATGGCGGAGGTCCCCTCCGGCGGCGGGGCCGGGTGGCCGAGCGAGATGGCCGTACGGATCCGCCACGGCTCCCGCAGGCCCGCCCGCGCGGTGGCCCGGCCGGCGTTCGCGGCCGGGTAGAACGAGGCGGGGCAGCTGCCCATGCCGAGCACGTGGGCGGCGAGCATGAGGTTCTGGGCCGCCCGGCCCGCGTCGAACTCGGCGTCCTCGGTGCTCAGCGTGGCGTCCACGGCCAGCAGGATCGCCACCGGCGCCCCCGCCAGGTGCCCGGCGTAGGCGCCGAGCAGGCTCAGCTCACGCAACAGGCCGCGGTCGCGTACGACGACGAACCGCCACGGCTGCCGGTTCCGCGCCGACCCCGCCCACCGCGCGGCCTCCAGGACCGCCGTCACCTGATCGCGCGTGACGGGAGCCGCGGTGAAGTGCCGCGTCGCTCGCAGGCTCGTGATCGGTTCCATGCGGGAAGGCTAGTCGGCGCGGCGACCCGGCCGGCCCGCGCATCGGCCCGCGACCGGCATGGCGGCGCGTCCGGCCGCGACTGGCATGGCGGCGGGCCGCGACCGGCATGACGGCGTGTCCGGCCGCTACCGGCGTAGCAGCCCCGCCAGGCGCGCGTCCGGTGCCCGGACCGTGAACGGGGCGCAGGGGGCGCAGAAGTAGTCGCGCCCGAACGTGAACTCCACGCCGCCCGGCGCCAGGTTGAGCAGCAGGCGGTCGCTGTCCACGCTCACGGTCCTGGGGTTGCGGTCCTTCGGCATGAGCGGCCGCAGCGCGTCGGCCATCCGCCGCCGCCCGCCCGGCGTGAACGCGGCCGGCGCGAAGATGTCCCGCACGGTCAGCACCTCGCCCCCGGCCCGGTCGTAGGTGACCGCGCGGCCGATCTCGCCCGACAGCGCATACCGTACGGAGACGATCTCGGTGTCGGCGCGCACCACGACGTAGGTGCCGGCCACCGAACCCGGGCTCGGGTCCTCCCGGTGCCGCCGCAGCGCCTCCTCCACGTACGTCTTCACCGGCGCCAGCAGCGCCGTGCTCACCCGGGCCGCGTCCCTGGCGCCCTCGGCCCGCGGGTAGGCGACGTCGATGATGAACCCGGGCAGCCTCTCCCGCCACGCGCCCGCCACGATCGTGACCGGCTCCCGCGCCGGTGCCCCCCGTACGAGCGGCGCCACCGCCACCAGGGCCAGCACGGCGCCCGCGGCGGCCAGCACCTTCCTGCCGGCCGCCACCACCAGCCCCGCCACCGCGAACGGCCCCGCGACCAGCCCGAGCTGCCACCCCGACGGCGTGCCCAGCGCCGCCACCCCGCCCGCCACCACGGACAACCCCCACACGGTCAGCCACGCCGACCACCGCCGCTCCTGGAGGTTCACCTTCATCAGCCCCGCGTAGACCAGCCCCGCCAGCAGCACGAGGTAGACCACCGCGGTCAGGTTCTCGGCGACGGGAACCCCGGCCGACACCACCGGCCCCCCCGGCACCTCGCCGAGCCCGAACCCCCGCACGGCCCCCGCCACCACGGCCAGGACCAGCGCGCCCCCCGCCGCCCTGACCGCGATCACGCCCCGCTCGCGCCTGCCCGGCACCTGCTCACGCACCTGCTCCTTCCACGCCCGGTACCGCTCGGCCAGCTTCTCCCACGTCTGCTCGCCCTCCAGCTCCACGATCCTGGCGAACCTCGACACCCCCACCTGCGAGTGCACGATGAACAACAACGCCCCGAACACCGGCACCACGAACATGCTGAACTCGGCCGCCTCCTCCGCGGGCGAGATCCCCAGCAGCCGCCCCCCGGTCACCGCCTGGCCGATCACACCGCCCAGATTCCATGCCAGCGCCGCCGCCAGCGCGAGCGCCGCCACCAGCACCAGATAGGACGACGCCGGAAACACCCGGACGAGCTGCCCCCGCACCGCGGCGTACACGAGCACCGCCGCCAGCACCCCGAACACCGCCGCCACCGCCCATAACCACACCACCACCGTCCGCCCCAGCGCCGGATCGGGCGGGGCCAGCAGGGCGAGCGCGCGCACCATCACGGGCGTCTCGGCGTCGAACGTCCGCCGCGTCAGCAGCGGGAACCGCGACGTCACGGCCAGGCAGAAGTACGTCAGCGCGAGCGCCGCCCCCGCCACCAGCAGTCCCCACCCCCGATCCGTCCGCACCGGATCCGCCGCCGTCTCCCGCCGCTCCGGCAGCACGGCCTGCACCCCGACGGCCACCACGGCCAGCACCAGCGGCGGCACCGCCACCTGCGCCGGCTCACCCACCAGCGCCGCGCCCATGTCGCCCGCGTACTCGGCCAGCCACGCCGGGTCCATCGGCTGGGCCAGCAGCAGCTCCCGCATGCCGTGATCGATGGCGACGACGGCCGCGTACACGACGGGCGCCACGGACAACGCGATCCACGCCAGCACGAACGCCCTCCCCGGCCGTCCCTCCACCGGTAACCGCCGCCGCAGGATCCCCTCCAGCGACCCCGCCGCGACGGCCGCCAGCACCACCGCGACCTGGGTGAAGTAGCTGAGCGACAGCGGCAACCAGCCCGTCAGTGGCTGCCGGTCCCGCAGGAAGACACTCCAGACGACCGCCCACCCGGCGACCAGACACGGAACCACCCAGGTATGGGGATGAAACGCCGGCCAGGCCTTACGCGCGACCGCTGCCTTCCCGGCCTGGGCGGTGACTGGGGCGGCCTTCCCGGCCCGCGTGGAGGCTGTTTTCCCGCTCCGCGCGGAGGTTCCTTTCGCGGCTTGCGCGGTGGCGGCTTTTCCGGCTTGTGCGGCACCGGCTTTTCCAGCTTGCGCGGTGGCGGCTTTTCCAGCCTGCGGCGTGGTGGCTTTTCCGGCTTGCGCGGAGGCGGCCTTTCCGGCCTGCGCGGTGGTGGCCTCTCCAGCCCGCGCGGAGGTTGTTTTCGCGGTTCGCGCGGAGGCGGGCACGGCGCGGGTCACGGCCAGGGCCAGCGACGCCGCCACCAGGGCGGTCGCCATACCCCACGAGGCCGCGTACCGGGCGTACGGATCGAACGACAGCCCTTGCGCCCGCGCCCACACCAGCACGGCCACCACCCCCGCCGGCCCGCCCGTCAGCCCCCAGCACACGACCAGCCCGACCCGCGACGCCCCGAACCCCGACCACCGGAACACGAGATACGCCGCGCAGGTCAGCGCGACGGAGAACCCCACCAGCACCACCGCCGTCACGGCCGCCCGCCCCTGACCGAGCCCGGGAAAGACCAGCACCGCCGCGACGGCCCGGCCGAGCAGGAACCCGCCCACGGGCGGCAGGGCGCACAGGGCGCAGACGCCGAGCGCGAGGGCCGCGGCGGCGAGCAGAAATATCCGGGTCGTCTTCAGCACGCCCCGTCATCTGCCCGCCACAGGCCCGGTCCGCACCGAGGTCACCTGGAAGTGACCGCGAGGTGAGCGCCGGAAAACACGAAACCCCGGCTCGGTGGCCGGGGCTTTCATGATCTGGTGGACGATACTGGGATTGAACCAGTGACCTCTTCCGTGTCAGGGAAGCGCTCTCCCGCTGAGCTAATCGTCCTTACAGAGGTGGCGACGGGATTTGAACCCGTGTGGACGGCTTTGCAGGCCGCTGCCTCGCCTCTCGGCCACGCCACCGAGCCGGAAGCTCCGAGCGGAAGACGGGATTCGAACCCGCGACCCTCACCTTGGCAAGGTGATGCTCTACCACTGAGCCACTTCCGCGCCCGCCCCGGCGAAGTGCCGGGCGACGAGAGAACTCTAGCGAATCCCGGCCCAGTCCCCAAACTGGAATATGCCCGCCCGCCGGCGGGCGCTGTCACGTGTGGCCGCCGTTGACGGTGATGCGCTGGCCCGTGACGAAGGCGCCGCCCTCAGAGGCCAGGTACGACACCGCCGCCGCGATGTCCTCCGGCGTGCCCATCCGGCCCAGCGGCACCTCCGCCCGGTAGGCGCTCTCGTCCACGCCCGCGTGCCGCTCCACCGGGATCCAGCCGGGTGCGACCACGTTCACCGTGACCCCGTACGGGCCCAGCTCCCTCGCCCAGACCTCGGTGATCGCGTGCTGGGCCCCCTTGGCGGCGATGTAGGCGGACATGCCGGGAAGGTTGCGGTCCACGATGTCGGAGCCGATCTGGATGACGCGCCCGCCGCCGCGTTCCTTCATGCCGGGCAGCACCGCCTGCACGAGCAGCGTCGGGCTCTTGACGAAGAACGTGAGCTGGTCGAGGTGGGACTGCCAGGTGAGGTCCTCGAACGGCACGGACGGCTGTGGGCCGGTCGCGTTGGCCACCAGCACCCCCACCGGGCCGAGACGCGCGGTGACGGCGGTGGCCAGGCTCAGAACGGCGCTCTCGTCCGTGACGTCGGCGGCGAACGCCTCGGCGGTGCCCCCGCCGGCCCGGACGGCGGCCACCACCTGGTCGGCCCCGGCCTGGTCGGAGTGGTAGTTGACGGCCACGGCCAGACCGTCGGCGGCCAGCCTGCGGGCGATCACGGCCCCGAGACCACGCGAGGCCCCCGTGACGAGCGCGACGGTTTGCGAAGTAGGGGTCATGGGGCCCGACTTTAGCGATCTGCGCCAGCTACTGTCTTGGCGGGGGATGGGGCGCACTGACCGAACCGAACCATCTGGAGGATCGATGCCGGAGACAGGCCAGGCACGAGTGGCGCCGCTGGCGCCGGAGGAGCGGGACGAGCGGCAGGCCGCACTTGTGAAGCAGGCCGGCGCGGAGCTCGGCGTCTACACCACGCTGGTGCGCAACCCCGAGGTCTTCGGCGCGCTCCTGCCTCTGAGCGGGCGCCTGCTCGAACAGACCACCCTGGGCCCGTCGGCGCGGGAGCTGCTCATCCTGCGCGTCGCCTGGCGCTGCCGTGCCGTCTACGTGTGGTCCCATCACGTGGATGTCGGCCGATCGGCCGGCCTGACCGACGACGACCTCGCCGCGCTGGCCACCGACACCGTCGACGGCCGGGACCCGCTCCGGGAGCTGCTGCTGCGCGCGGCCGACGAACTGGTCGCCGATCACCGGCTGAGCGACCGCACGTGGCACGGCCTGGCCGCCCGCTACCCGGCCGACCAGATCATCGAGATCTGCGTCCTGGCCGGCCACTACGTCATGCTGGCCGGGACGCTGAACTCGCTCGGCGTCCAGAACGAGGACGGATTCGCGACACCGGAGTGGGCCGTCCGCTAAAGGCTGAGCTAGCGGCCCTCAGCCGTCCGCTAGCGGCTGAGCTGGAGGCCCGCCGGATGCGGCCCCTCCGTCTCCAGCCGGTACTCCTGCCCCCGAGACCGCCCGGTTGTCGTCGATGACCCGCTCCGACGGCGCCTTCTCGCCACCCATGATCGCCTCCTGCGTCCGGGTGAAGCGCTCGTGCGCCTCCCGCACGTACCCCGTGCCCAGCGTCGTGCAGTCGATCTGGGTGGCGAGCAGATCGCGGAGGTAGGCCTTGTTCGGCTCGAACGTCACCGGCGGCGGCAGCGCCGGGGCGAGCACCTGGTCGGGGTCGCGCCCGTCGAACCGGCTGAACAGCTCGGCGGCCAGCCGCAGGTGCTCCAGCTCCATGCCGAGGTGCAACTCCCAGACGGCCTTCACCCTGGGGTCGGACTCGGTCTCCAGGAACGAGTAGTAGAGGTAGCACTCGTTGTACTCGTGGTTGAGCAGTTGCTCCCACAGGCTCTCGCCGGGATCGACGAGGGACTCGTAGTGGGTGAGGTGCCCCTCCTCGATCAGCGCGATCTCCTGGTAGAGCTGCCGCGCGATCGGCTCCATGCAGGCAGGGCCGGCGTTCATGGAGAAGTTCATCGCCTGCTGCTCGGCCGACATGATCGTCAGGGCGTGCAGGCGGGACAGCGGCTCGGTGACGCGGCGGTCGTACGGCCGGCGCACGTTGTCCATCGGGTCACGGTGGTGCAGGTACGCGGGCCGCCCCGGCATGACCTCGGTGAGCCGGCCGACGATCTTCTCGGCCTCGCGGTGCTCGATCATCTCCTGCAGATTGGCGAACCGGTAGAGGTGGTCGAAGTGCTCCAGCAGGCCGAACTGGTAGGCCTGCTGAAGATAGGCGTCCGGCTCCATCCGCGCCACCCAGGCGGTCAGCTCGACGGCCGTCTGCTCGTAGGCGATCGTGGTCTCCAGCACCGACGACACTCCGGGGAGCAGCCAGCCGACCACCTTCTGCTGCTGCGCCTCGATGTAGCGCACCCGCGCCAGTTGCTGGCTGATCTCCAGGTCGGGGCAGTGGCGGGCGAGCTGATGGCTGAACTGGATCGCCTCGACCTCGATCCCGTTCATCGCGATGATCCGGCACCGCGTGTACGGATCGGCATGGTCGGGATCGATCGGCGTGACGTTCAGCTCCCGCCAATTACGCGGCTGCTCGTCCAGCGGGATACCCCGCTCCTGGAGTGGGTCGAAGGCCATGTCGCAGCGCGTACCCGCGGCCCGGCCGGGCAACCTCCGCGTTCGGTCCCCGAACGGCCCGCGTTCGGTAAGGCGGCGCGTGCCGGGCGCAGGGCAGGGGTAGGCCGCCGACGTGGCTGAACACGATGTCATCGAGCTGCTGACGGCCCAGCACGGGCAGATCAGGGATCTGTTCGACGAAGTGGAGCAGGCGCCTCCCGACAAGGTCGGGGAGGCGTTCGAGCGGTTGACGCGCATGTTGTCGGTGCACGAGACGGCCGAGGAGGAGATCGTCCACCCCTACGCGCGCAGGAGGCTCGACAACGGCCAGGGCGTGGTGGCCGACCGGCTGAACGAGGAGAACAAGGCCAAGCGCCTGCTCCTCGACCTGCACAAGGCGGGCGTGGACGATCCGAGGTTCTGGGACGGCCTGTCGGAGCTGCGTGCCGCCGTGACCGTGCACGCGCGCGGCGAGGAGCGGTACGAGTTCGCCCAGCTCCGCGCCCACACCTCCGTCGTGGAGCGGCGCACCATGGCGGCCGCGGTGCGGGCGGCCGAGTCGCTGGCCCCGACGCGCCCGCATCCCGGCACGGAGTCGATGACCAGGAACGTGCTCATGGGCACGCCCATCGCGATCATGGACCGGGCCCGGGACATGATCCGCCAGGCTCTCGGCAAGCGGTAACCCTTCGACACCGGACGAAATGTCGGCGTATTACCGTCGTGAGCATGGAGTACATCGCTCGTGACGCCGACATCGCGCCCGTCGCCTCGCTGATCGCCGACCCCACGCGGGCGGCGATCCTGACGGCCCTGCTCGACGGACGGGCGCTGGCGGCGGGGGAACTGGCCAGGATGGCCGGGGTGAGCGCCGCCACCGCCAGCGCCCACCTGGCCAGGCTGCTGGACGGCCGGCTGGTGGACGTCGTCCCCCAGGGCCGCCACCGCTACTACCGCCTGGCCGGGCACGAGATAGCCGAGGTGCTGGAGGTGCTGGCCAGGATCAGCGCCCGCCCGCCGGTGCGCTCCCTGCGCCAGTCAAGGCAGGCCAGGCTCCTGGAGGAGGCCCGCACCTGCTACGACCACCTGGCCGGGCGGGCCGGGGTCGGGCTGCTGGACCGGCTCAGGGAGGGCGGCTACTACGACGGGCACGGCCTGACCGAGGCGGGGGAGCGGCTGCTGTCGGGGCTCGGCGTGGACGTGGCGGGCGCGCGCGGGTCCAGGAGGCGGTTCGCGCCGGAGTGCCTGGACTGGACCGAGCGCAGGGCGCACCTCGGCGGGGCTCTCGGGGCGGCGCTCGCGGAGGTGCTGTTCGAGCGCGGATGGTTCCGGAGGGGGAATGTGCCCAGGGCCGTGGTCCTCACCGACGACGGCAGGGAGGGGCTGGCGAAGCTCTTCGCAAGTAAGGAGCTAACATCGGTTACGCCGGTTACCTAAGAGAGAGACGCAACATGCGCGACAACGGAGTCGTGAACGTCGGTCCCGAGCCGCTGAGCTTCGACGACGTCATCAGGGTGGCCCGCGAGGGGGCCCCCGTACAACTCACCGACGACGCCATCGCCGCCATCGCGGCGGCCCGCCAGCGGGTGGACGAACTGGCCGAGAGCCCGACGCCCGCGTACGGCATCTCGACGGGGTTCGGAGCCCTGGCCACCCGCCACATCGACCCGGCGCAGCGCGGCCGGCTCCAGCGCTCGCTGGTGCGCTCGCACGCGGCCGGCAGCGGCCCCGAGGTGGAGACCGAGGTGGTGCGCGCGCTCATGCTGCTGCGCCTGAGCACCCTGGCCACGGGGCACACCGGCATCAGGCCGACCACGGCCAAGACCCTGGCCGCGCTGATCAGCGCGGGGATCACCCCGATCGTGTACGAGTACGGCAGCCTCGGCTGCTCCGGCGACCTGGCGCCGCTGGCGCACGTGGCGCTCACGCTGATGGGCGAGGGCTCCGTACGGGACGCCCAGGGGAACGTGCAGTCGGCGGCCGAGGCGCTCAAGCAGGCCAGGATCGACCCCGTCGAGCTGGCCGCCAAGGAGGGCCTGGCGCTGATCAACGGCACGGACGGCATGCTCGGCATGCTCATCCTGGCCATCCACGACCTGACGAGGCTCGTCAGGACCGCCGACGTGAGCGCCGCGATGAGCGTGGAGGCGCTGCTGGGCACCGACCGCGTGTTCGCCCCCGAGTTGCAGGCGCTGCGGCCGCACCCGGGCCAGGCGCTTTCGGCCGCCAACATGACGAAGGTCCTGCGCGACTCGGCCATCATGGCCAGCCATCGCGACCCGGCCGACTGCGCCCGCGTCCAGGACGCGTACTCGCTGCGCTGCGCGCCCCAGGTCGCCGGGGCCGCCCGCGACACGATCGCGCACGCCGCCACCGTCGCCGGGTGGGAGCTGGCCAGCGCCATCGACAACCCGGCCGTGCTGTCCGACGGCCGGGTGGAGTCCAACGGCAACTTCCACGGCGCGCCCGTCGCGTACGTCCTGGACTTCCTCGCCGTCGTGGCCGCCGACCTGGCCTCGATGTCGGAGCGGCGCACCGACCGGTTCCTGGACGTGGCCCGCAACCACGGGCTGCCCGCGTTCCTGGCCCACGACCCCGGCGTGGACTCCGGGCACATGATCGCCCAGTACACGCAGGCGGCGATCGTCTCGGAGCTGAAGCGGCTGGCCGTGCCCGCCAGCGTCGACTCCATCCCCAGCTCGGCCATGCAGGAGGACCACGTCTCCATGGGCTGGTCGGCGGCGCGCAAGCTGCGCAGGTCCGTGGACGGGCTCACCCGGGTGCTGGCCGTCGAGGTGCTCACCGCCGCCCGCGCGCTCGACCTGCGGGCCCCGCTGGTGCCCGCGCCCGCGACGGCGGCCGTGGTGAAGGCGCTGCGCGAGACCGTGCCCGCGCCGGGCCCCGACCGGTACCTGGCCCCGGAGATCGACTCCGCCGTGCGCCTGGTCGCCGAGGGTGCTGTGGTGGCGGCGGCGGAGTCGGTCATCGGGCCGCTCGCCTAACGGCGGGGCAGCGCCACGATCAGGTCCACCTCCAGCACCAGCCCCGGCATGAACAACTTCGACACCTCGACGGTGGTGCTGGCCGGGGGTGTGCCGGTGATGTACTTCGCGCGCGCCTCCCGGTAGGCGAAGCGGTCCTCCATGTCCGTCAGGTACGTCCTGATGAACGCCACGTCCGCGAACGTCGCCCCCTGACCTGGCCGGGGAGAGCTGGATCGAGGCCGCCCCTCGCGGCCAGCCGACGTTGCTGGTCACGGCGTGCGCGGCGGCCGGGTTCACGCCGCGTACCGGGCTGCGGGTGGCGGAATGGTCGGGCAAGTTCGGATTCGTCGCCGCCGGGCTCGGAGTGACGCTCGTGCCGGAGCTGGCGGCGCGGGCCGTACCGGCTGATCTGGTGCTCAGGCCCCTGCGGGGAACGGCGCCCGTACGCAAGGTCTACGCGGCCCTGCCCCTGACGCCACTGCCCGCTGCACTGGAGCTGGTCGAGATGCTGGGAGAATGGGAGGTGTGTACGACGGTTTCGCCCACTTAGGCCGCGTTCTCGCCACCGGATTGCGCGACGTGACCTCCGACCTCGCCGCGCTCGACGGCGAGGGCTGGTGGGCCGTCGTCGTCGACTACGAGGGCAAGGTGACGTGCGCCCGGTTCGACCGGGTGCGCGAGGCACCCCTGCCCGTACCGGCAGCGCCCTGGCGCGGGCCCAGGCCCGGACAGTGGCACAGCTCGCTCGACCGGGCCGCCTACGAGCGCGGCGTGCGCGCCATCCGCGGCCACATCGAGCGGGGTGAGGTCTACCAGGCCAATCTTTGCCGGATTTTGACCGCGCCCGTCCCGGCCGGCGCCGATCCGCTCGCCCTGGCGGCCAGGCTCGCCGCGGGCAACCCGGCGCCGTACGCGGCCGTGATCAAGGTCCCGGGGCTGAGCGTGGTCTCGGCCTCGCCGGAGCTGTACCTGTCGCGCGACGGCGACGTGGTGGAGTCCGGGCCCATCAAGGGCACGGGCGCGACCGCGGACGACCTCCTCGACAAGGACTACGCCGAGAACGTCATGATCGTCGACCTCGTACGCAACGACCTCGGCAAGGTCGCGGCCGTCGGCTCGGTCGAGGTGCCGTCGTTGTGCGCGATCGAGGAGCACCCCGGGCTCGTCCACCTCGTCTCCACCGTCCGCGCCAGGCTCGCGCCGGGAGCGGGCTGGCCGGAGCTGTTCTCGGCGACTTTTCCGCCCGGATCTGTCACGGGAGCGCCCAAGTCGTCGGCTCTGCGGATCATCAATGAGCTCGAACCCGTACCCCGGGGCCCGTACTGTGGGGCCGTGGGCTGGGTCGACGCCGACCGAGGCAGGGCGGCGCTGGCCGTAGGCATCAGAACATTCTGGATCTCAGGCGATGAGATCCGATTCGGCACGGGAGCGGGCATCACCTGGGGCAGCGACCCCGAGGGCGAATGGCTCGAGACCGAGCTCAAAGCAGCCAGGCTGATCGCGCTGGCATCCACAGGAGGAATCTGAATGAACATCCCTGTCTGGGTCAACGGGGAGCAGATCGACCCCACGCAGGCCACCGTCTCGGTGTTCGACCACGGGTTGATGGTCGGCGACGGCGTCTTCGAGACCATCAAGATCGTGAACGGCAGGTCGTTCGCGCTCACCCGTCACCTCGACCGGCTCACGCTCTCCGCCCAGCGCATGGACCTGCCCGATCCCGACGTCGCGGCCATCGCCGACGGCATCGCGGGGCTCCTCGACATCGCGCCAGCCTGGGAGCTGGGCCGCATCCGCGTCACCTACACCAGCGGTCCCGGCCCGCTCGGCTCCGACCGCGGCGACGAGGGCACCACCTCCGTCGTCATCGTGGACGAGCAGAAGCCCTTCCCCGGCACGGCCAACGTCGCCGTCGTCCCGTGGCCGCGCAACGAGCGCGGCGCGCTGGCGGGGGTCAAGAGCACCTCCTACGGCGACAACGCCAAGGCCCTGCTGCACGCCAAGAAGCGCGGCGGCGGCGAGGCCATCTTCGGCAACCTCGCCGGCAACCTGTGCGAGGGCACCGGCTCCAACATCTTCATCGTCCGCGACGGCCGTCTGCTCACCCCCACCCTCGAGTCCGGCTGCCTGGCCGGCGTCACCAGGGCGCTGGTGCTCGAATGGTGCGGCGGCGAGGAGGCCGACGTGCCCCTCCAGGCGCTGTACGAGGCCGAGGAGGCCTTCCTCACCTCCACGACCCGCGACATCCAGCCGATCAAGCTGGTCGACGACACCAAGCTGCCGATCGCCCCTGGTCCGATCACCGCCAAGGCCATGCGGGTCTTCGCCGAGCGTTCCGCCGCCGACCTGAACCCGTGACCTCGACCGGCCCCGCCCTGCCCCCGGCCCTGTCGGCGGGGTCCGCGGCGGGGCCGGCTAGTACTTCTTCTGTGTCTGGACGTTGAAGTCGTCCATCTTGACCTGCTTGGCCGGGTCGGTGAGCGGGTCGTCGATCTCCAGGACGTCCAGGCCCTCTCTTATGTCGCTGGAGTAGATGTAGCCGTTGTAGTAGTAGGCCGACCAGGAGCCGGCGAGCTCGCCGCCCGGGTACGGCGGGCGCTCGAAGAAGCCGATCTCCTTCGGGTGCGCCGAGTCGGTGAAGTCCCAGATCGACACGCCGCCCTGGTACCACGACTGCACCATGACGTCCTTGCCCGGCACCGGGATCAGGGAGCCGTTGTGGGCCACGCAGTTCTCGTTCTCCTGCTGCTCCCTGGGGATCTTGAAGTAGCCGCGCCGCTCCAGTTTGCCGTTCACCAGGTCGTAGACGGCGTTCGCGCCCTTGGTGGCCGGTGTGTTGTGGTCGCAGGTGGCCTGGCCGCCGCCGCCGAGCTCATCGCTGAACACGACCTTCGTGCCCTCGTTGTTGAACGTCGCCGAGTGCCAGATCTGGAAGTTCTCGGTGTCGGTGAGCTGCTGGAGGACCTTGGGCTTGATCGGGTCGCTGATGTCGAGGAGCACGCCGTCGCCGAAGCAGGCGGCCGCGGCCAGCTTCTTCTCGGGGTAGGCGGTGATGTCGTGGCAGCCTGAGGCCAGGTCGGAGTGCTGGCGCTCCGGAAAAATATCCGGCTTCGCCACGATTTTTGCGTCCTTAGGTGACTTCGTCGGGATCTCTACGATCTGGATGAGCTCGTGCGGTGGCGGGCAGGTGTCCGACTCGGGCTCGGGGCCGGGGGAGGAGACGTACACGTACAGGGTCTCCCCGTGGGGGACCATCGTGTGCGTGTGCGAGCCGCAGTCGGTCCTGACGGCGCTGACGTACTTCGGGCTCTTCTTGTCGCTGATGTCGAAGATGCGCAGGCCCTCCCACTCGCGGGATTCGCCGTCCGAGTCGCACTCCTCGCCGCTGCGTGGCTCGTCGATCGACAGGACCAGCAGGTCGCCGTAGACGGTCACGTCGTTCTGCTGCGCCGGGCAGGACACCTGGCTGACGATCTCCGGCTTCGCCGGGTCGCTGATGTCGTAGATCGCGAAGCCGCCGAAGTTGCCCACGTAGGCGTAGTCGCCCTGGAAGGCCAGGTCGGTGTTGAAGTCTTCCTCCCCGTCGAGCGGGGCCGTGCGCGGTATGTGGGCGACGTGCTTGACGTTGTCACTCGTCATCACCTCACCCGTGGGGGAGGGCGCCGGAGCGCCGCTGCTCTCCTGCGGCGAGCTGGCGGCAGGCGTCAGCTCTCCCGCGGCCGGTGGTTCGGCGGCGCACGCGGAGGCCAGGAGCAGCACCGTACACAACAACGCTCCGCGGAACGTGGCAGAGATCAACGCGCGTCCCCTTTGACTCGTAGCTCACTATGGAAGCTATGTCAGCGGGTTCGTGGCCGCGTACGGTCTTCATCACAGTTATGACGACATTTGCTCTTACCGCCTGCTCTCAGGAGCCCTCCGGGCCTTCCCCCGTGGGTACGCAGGCGCCGGTCATCGTGCCCGGCAGCCCCGGCGCCCCGGCCCGTACGGCGAGGCCGGGAGAGCGGGTCGGGCGGACGCCGGGCGCCACGGTGGCCTCGGACGTGCGGTTCGCGGAGGGGATGATCCCGCACCACCGGCAGGCCCTGGAGATGACCTCCCTGGTGGAGGCCCGTACGACGACCGAGACCGTCCGCTCGTTAGCCCGCGGGATCACCGCCGCCCAGACCCCGGAGATCAAGGCCATGACCGGCTGGCTCACCGAACTGGGCCGCCGGCCTCCGGCCGGCCACACGCACGACCAGCAGGCCGCGTACGGGATGGCCACCCAGGAGGAGCTGAACGCGCTGCGCGCCGCTCGGGCGGGCGCCTTCGACCGCCTGTTCCTGCGGCTCATGACCCGGCACCACGAGGGGGCGGTGAAGATGGCGGGGGAGGAGCTGGCCGGGGGTCACGACCAGCGCATGCGGATGATGGCGAAGGACGTCTATCAGGGGCAGAGCATCGAGATCGCCCGCATGCGCGGTGTGCTGGACTCACTCGCCGCGTAGGTCGCGGCCTGCTGCCGTCAGGACGGCCAGAGCATGTTGGTGAGCTCCGCGTCGAGGTCCATGAAGTCGGTCTCCCGACCCGCCGGCACCTTCTCGTAGGTGCGGTGGAGGAACTCGGTGAGCGGGGCCAGCGGCACTTCGAAGAGCGCCTGCCCGAACGGCGAGGTGAGGCTGATGTGCAGGGTGCGCTCGCCGTCGGCGCGTGCGGGCCATACCTGCACGTCGCCGTCGCCGACACGCCTCACGATGCCAACGGTCAGCAATTCGCGGGCGAAGATCCACTCGACCGGCTCGTCGTTCCCTACGTGGAAGGCCATGCGTATGGCGTACGGGTCGTCGGCTGTGTAACTCAGTCCGGCGAGCAGGGGGACGGTAGTACGGTCGGGGACCACAAGCCGAAGGCCAAGCTCGGCGGAGACGGTGGTGCTGTTCATCGTCAGCCAAACCTTTTCGTCGTAGGTCCCCTCTCGGGGCTTTCACTGCTCTGACGGACTTCGTCCTGAGCTATGACGCGGAACGAAGAAACCTGTAGGAAAGATTCCGCTTCTAGGGCCTTCTGTAACGCACATCACAGCTGGACATTTAGGCATCTACCAGGCTAAACGGCATCAATCGGGTCGTATTTGCAAGGGTTTTGCGTGCTCTGGAGCCTGCCCCGGACGCGCCGTCCATGAACGTTTCTCGCCGAAAGATCGTGGCCGATCCTTCCGGGACACGACGATGGTATGCCACCGGCCCGCCGCGCCGATGGGCAACCGCCGCGTTTCACCCGAATCCCTCTGGCGCCCGCTCCCCGCGCTATTGGTTTCGCTGGAGCCGCCGGAGTGCGGTATGGTTTTCCTCGTCGGAACCGCGAGGGCCGACAGGGCGGGCGATTAGCTCAGCGGGAGAGCGCTTCGTTCACACCGAAGAGGTCACTGGTTCGATCCCAGTATCGCCCACCAGCCAGAACAACCCCCAGAGGAGATCTCCTTCTGGGGGTTTTCGGCTCTCCAGGGGACTGCGCGGGTCATCGCCGCCCTGTGCCCCGCCGCGTCGTGGGCCCCTCTGCATCCGGCGCCGCGTGGCGAGTGAATCGTCTTGGCCAAGCGGTAGCTGTACTTCGTAAAGGGAAACGCCTGCCTGAGCCAACCATGACGTGATCATCGAAAGATCATGTGTGTCCTCGCATCGGCGGATGAGCCCCGGGCAAGAATGCCCGAAAACTACTCTTAGCATTTATATTGTTACTGAATGTTATCAGCTCCCGTCGGCGCCGAGCGGGCAAAAGTCCGCGCAGTGTCCGGCTGCCGCCCTGTTCGGCCCGGTTCCCCGTGCTGAGAATCGGTGGTGAAAACATCGGGAGGCGGACATGACACGTACGGGAACGCGTTCAAGAAAGCCGGGCGTCTGGCTGGGCACGGCCGCCATGCTGAGCACGGCCATCACTCTGCTGACGGGCGGCGCGGCGAGCGCCGAGCAGGCGCGGTCGGGGGTGGCGCTCGCGGTCACCTGCGGGGACAGCGCGCTGTCGGGCAACTGGTACTTCGAGTCCTCGCACAACAACCCCAACGCGTGCGCCAAGTGCCAGGAGGCGGGCGCCGTGCTCGAAGCGTCAGGCAACTGGCGGGCCTACTGCAAACGTAGGTACAACCCGGCCGGCACGCTCACCCGGGTGGACCTCTACCGCTTCTGCCTCGTCTGCAGGAGCACCGAGGCGGCCTCCGTCGAGCGTTTCCAGGCCGGGCGGGGTCAGGGGGCGTAGGCGAGGACGTGGTCGCGGAGCATCGTGCCCACGTCCGGATCGTCGCGTTCGAACGCCTCCACGAGCGGCTCGTGCTCGCGCGCGTTCTCGTGGGGGCGCATCCGGAACAGGCGGATCGACAGGTGGGTCCAGATCTCGACGCCCAGCGACTCCCACACCGACAGCAGGACGTCGTTGCCCGCCGCCGCCATGATCTCCCGGTGGAAGGCGACCCCGTGGTGGACCTGCTCCAGCGGGGAGTTCGCCTGCTGGAGGCGGTGGAGATGGGGGCGCAGGGCCGTGGCGGCGGGGCGGCCGAGGCGGACGGCGGTCTCCTCCAGGCCCGCCCGCACCTGGTAGACCTGCCGCAGATCGGCCCTCGTGAACCCGCGCACCTGCGCGCCCTTGTTGGGGGAGGACTCGATCAGCCGCAGCGCCTCCAGATCGCGCAGCGCCTCGCGGACGGGCGCCTGGCTGACGCCGAGTTCGGCGGCGAGGCGGCGTTCGACGATGCGGTCCCCGGGCGCCCAGCGGCCGCTGATCAGGCCGTCGACGAGTGTTTGCTTGATCTGGTCGCGTAGCGGGGATCTCATGACGGGTCTCACAGCACGATCCTAGCCCGCGAATACATCGGATGATCGATCATAGGGTGTAATAGTAGGTATGGAGAAAGACTGGGACCCCCAAGAGACGGCGGAATGGCTCGAGTCGCTGGAGGAAGTCCGGCGGCAGGCCGGGCCCGAGCGGGCCGAGTTTCTGCTGAGGCGGCTGGCCACGAGCAGCCGTCACCTCAACACGGTGGCGACCGAGGACGAGCCCGCCTACCCGGGCGACCTCGGTATGGAGGAGCGGATCGCCGCGTACGACCGGTGGAACGCCGCCGCCATGATCACGCGCGGGAGCAAGCTTGGGCTCGGCGGCCACATGGCGACCTACGCCTCGGCCGCGTGGCTCTACGAGGTCGGCTTCAACCACTTCTTCAACGGTGAGCACGACCAGGTCTACTTCCAGGGTCACGCCTCGCCCGGCATCTACGCCCGCGCCTTCCTGGAGGGCCGGCTGAGCGGGGAGCAGCTCGACCTGTTCCGGCGCGAGCCCGACGGCGGGTTGCCCTCCTATCCGCACCCCAGGGCCATGCCGGGGTTCTGGCAGTTCCCCACCGTGTCGATGGGCATCGGCCCGCTCAACGCGGTCTACCAGGCCAGGTTCAACCGGTACCTGCACAACCGGGGGATCAAGGACACCTCGGCCTCGCACGTGTGGGCGTTCCTGGGCGACGGGGAGATGGACGAGCCGGAGTCCACGGCCGCGCTGACGCTGGCCGCGCGGGAGGGGCTGGACAACCTCACCTTCGTGATCAACTGCAACCTGCAGCGGCTCGACGGCCCCGTACGCGGCAACACCAGCGTCGTACGCGAGCTGGAGAGCGTCTTCCGCGGCGCCGGATGGAACGTGGTCAAGGCGCTCTGGGGGCGCGAGTGGGACGGCCTCCTCCACTCCGACGAGCTGGTGGCACGGCTGGCGGAGGTGCCGGACGGGCAGTTCCAGACGTTCGCCGCCTCGACCGGCGACTACATCAGGCAGAAGTTGTTCCACGGGCTGGACGTGCCGCTCTCCGACGAGGATCTGCGGCGCGTCGTGGGCGGGTCGCGGGCGGGGCACGAGCCGCGCAAGGTGTACGCCGCCTACCGCAAGGCCCTGGAGCACCGGGGCGGCCCCACGGTGATCCTCGTGCAGACCGTCAAGGGGTGGACGCTGGGGGCCGGCGTCGAGGCGCGCAACTCCAACCACCAGATGAAGAAGCTCACTCTCGACGAGTTCCGCGCCATGCGTGACAGGCTCGGCCTGCCGGTCGGCGACGAGGCGCTGAGCGGCGACCTGCCGCCCTACCTGCACCCGGGACCCGACTCGCCCGAGGCCCGCTACGCGATCGAGCGGCGGCGCGCGCTGGGCGGGCCCATCCCCAGCAGGACCGACTCCCACCAGCCGCTGCCGACGCCCGCGCGGCGGCCCTTCGAGCGGGTCGAGAAGGGCTCGGCGCAGCCCATCGCCACCACGATGGCCTTCGTGCGGCTGGTCAAGGACCTGATGAAGGAGCCCGAGACCGGGCGGCGCTGGGTGCCGATCGTGCCGGACGAGGCCAGGACGTTCGGGATGGAGTCGCTGTTCCCGAGCGCGAAGATCTACTCGCCGCTCGGCCAGCGGTATGACGCCGTGGACCGGGATCTGCTGCTGTCCTACACGGAGGCCGAGGACGGGCAGATCCTGCTGGAGGGCATCACCGAGGCGGGGTCGATGGCCTCGTTCACGGCGGCGGCGTCGAGCTATGCCACGCACGGCGAGCCGATGATCCCGTTCTACATCTTCTACTCGATGTTCGGCTGGCAGCGCACCGGGGACCAGATGTGGGCGCTGGCCGACCAGCTCGGCCGCGGGTTCCTCATCGGGGCGACCGCGGGCCGCACGACGATGACGGGTGAGGGGCTGCAGCACGCGGACGGGCACTCCCAGCTCCTCGCCTCGGCCAACCCGGCGTGCCTGGCCTACGACCCGGCCTTCGCGTACGAGGTGAGCGTGATCGTAGGCGACGGGCTGAGGCGGATGTACGGGCCCGCCGCGGAGAACGTGTTCTACTACCTCACCGTGTACAACGAGCCGATGCCCCAGCCCGCCATGCCGGAAGGCGTGGAGGAGGGCATCGTCAAGGGCATCTACCGCTACTCCGAGGGCGGCGGCCAGGCGCATCTGCTGGCCAGCGGCACCGCCGTCCACTGGGCCATGGAGGCGCAGAAGCTGCTCGCCGAGGAGTACGGCCTGGGCGTGGACGTCTGGTCGGTCACCTCGTGGAGCGAGCTGCGCCGCGACGCCATGACCGCCACCGGCCTCCCCTACCTGCAGCAGGCCCTGGCGGGGACGGACGGGCCGGTGATCGCGGTCAGCGACTGGATGCGGGCCGTGCCCGACCAGATCGCCCCCTGGATCGAGCGGCCGTGGACCTCGCTCGGCACCGACGGGTTCGGGCTGTCGGGCACCCGCGAGTCCGTGCGCAGGCACTTCGGCGTCGATCCCCGCTCGATCGCCGACGCCGTGCTCAAGGCGGTGGAAGGGAGCGGCGTGTAGAGCCGGTCACGGGTTCCGGCGGTGGCGTGACGCTCGCGCCGGGGCGGTCGGCGGGCAGGCGTACGGTGAACGTCGCGCCGCCGCCCGGCCGCCCGTCGGCCGTGATCGTGCCGTGGTGCCCGTCCACCACCTCCCGGACGAGCGCCAGCCCCAGCCCGAACCCCGTCCCCTCGAAGCGGGCGAAGAGCCGCTCGGCGTCCCGGGGATCGAGGCCGGCCCCGTCGTCCCTGACGGTCAGCAGCACGGTGCCGGGCGCGCCGGCGAGCGTCACCCAGATGTGGCCACCCGCGCTCGTGTGCCCCAGCGCGTTGTCCAGGAGGGCCGAGATCACCCGGCGCAGCGCGGACTCCACCCCGCGCACGACGTGATCCCCGGGCCCGTCGCAGCGCACCTCGATGGCCACGCCCCTGGCGGCGGCCCTGGCGTCCTCGGCCACGGCCAGCTCGGCGGCCAGCACGGCCAGGTCCACCGGCCCGAACGGCCGCCGGAGCTGCTTGAACTGGGCCGACCTGAGCAGGTCCTCGACCACGTCGCCGAGTTGCCTGGTGCCGGTCACGAGCTGGTCCACCTCGTCGATGAGCAGGATCGGGTCGGTGTCGCCGCGCAGCCGCCGCTCCAGGAGCTGGGCGCGGGTGTGCAGGCGGGTCAGCGGGGTGCGCAGCTCGTGGCTGACGTCGGCGGCGAAGCGGCGCTGACGGGCCAGGGCCTCGCCCAGCGGCGCGATCGCGTGGCGGGAGACGACCTGCCCGACCAGCAGCGCGGCCAGCAGCCCGGCGACCTCCGCCCAGATGAGCGTGCGCAGCAGCCGCTGCCGCTCCTCGGCCTGGTAGCGCAGGTCCATGGCGGCCTGGACGGTGGTGCCGCCGCGCGCGCGGGTGAGGATCAGGTAGTCGTGGCCGGCCACCCGGACCTGAGACACCCCGGTCCCGGCCGGTACGGGGAGCGCCGTGGGAGCGCCGGGCGAGCTCGCGACGGTGCCGTCGGGGCGCCGCTCGTACAGCCAGACGCAGGGCGGCGGGTGCGCGATGGGGGAGCGTTGCGCGGCGGCGGCCAGGTCGCGCGTGGCCGAGGCGCTCTGACTGTGCGTCATGGCGCAGTAGACCAGCACGCCGACGAGCGCGAGCACCACGGAGATGGCGCCCGCGACCTGCACGGTGATCCGGCGGCGGGCGCGGATGAGCAGCCGCAGGTCGGGGTCGCCGCTCACAGCTCACCCAGGCGGTAGCCGACGCCCCGCACGGTGTACACGACTCCGGCGCCGAGCTTGTTGCGCAGGTAGTAGACGTAGGTGTCCACGATCGATTCCTTGTCGGCCCCGTGGAACACCCGCTGCCGCAGCGACCTGCGGGTGTGCACCTGGCGTGGCCGCACGGCCAGCGCGCTGAGCAGCCGGCACTCCTGGCCCGACAGCGTCACCTGCTCGCCGGTCGGCAGCCGGACGATGTGGGACTCGGCGTCCAGCCAGCCCGCGCCCAGCGGCAGCAGCGTGGCCAGGTCGAGGTTGCGGCGGTGCAGCGCGCGTACCCTGGCCAGCAGTTCCTCGATCTCGAACGGCTTGACCAGGTAGTCCTCCGCGCCCGCGTCCAGCCCGGCCACCCGGTCGGCGAGCGAGCCGAACGCGGTGAGCACCAGCACCGGCGCGGTGACCGCCTGCCGCCGCAGCCGCCGCAGCAGGTCGATCCCGTCGAGTGCGGGCAGGCCGCGGTCGACGATGAGCACGTCGTACGCGCGGCTCAGTCCCAGATGCAGCCCCCGCTGCCCCTCCAGCGCGAGATCGACCGTGTAGCCCTGTTCGGTGAACAGGTCGACCAGCATGTTTCCCAGTTCGCGGTCGTCCTCGACGAGCAGCAGCCGACGGGAGGGCGGGTCGGCCGTGCCCGATGTCCCAGCCACCAGACCACCGTTACATCACCTTCCTGCATTTACCAGGTCCACTTGCCCATTGGTCCGCTAAACCCCTCTACCTGGGCATTCATCATGAATTGGACCTGACTTCGACCGGCCGCCCGGCCGGGGGCTCGGTCCTGGTGCCGGGTTCGAGGCGCTCGGGCAGGGCGAGCTTGTACAGGGGCAGGGCCGCGGCGGTGGTCAGCACGGCCACGAGCACGAGCATGGAGAACAGCTCCTGCGTGATCATGCCCTGGGCCAGGCCGATGTTGATGAAGATGAGGATCATCAGGCCGCGGGCGTTCATGAGCGCGCCCACCGCGTACGACTCCCGCCGACCGAACCCGAGCCCCCGCATCGCCACCGAGCACCCGAAGTACTTCCCGGTGAACCCGGCCAGCAGGATCACCCCGAACGCCAGCAGCATGGCCCCGCCCGCGATGCCGCCGAGCTGGGTGTTCAGCCCGGAGAAGGTGAAGAAGACGGGCAGCAGCAGCGTCGAGACGACCTCCATCATGCGGCCGTGCAACACCTGGCGGAAGGCGGCGTCGCGGGGCATGGCGAGGCCCGCGAAGAAGCCGCCGAAGACCGCGTACACGCCGATCCAGTCCGTCATCCAGCCGGCCGCGAGCGGGATGAGGATGACCGCGTACATGGCGCCGGGGCCGAGGCTGCCGGTGCGCGCGACGGTCCTGCCCATCGGCCGCAGCAGCGGGGCGACGACCTTCAGCATGACGACGGCGAACACCGCGGTCAGCCCGATGGTGGGCAGCGCGTCGGCGGCGCCGGCGCCGAGGTGCATGGCCGACAGGACGGCCAGGATGCACCAGGCCAGCACGTCGTCGATGGAGGCGGCCAGGAGGGTCAGGCGGCCGAGGGGTGAGTTCTCCAGGCCACGCTCGTACAGGATCCTGGCCAGCATGGGGAAGGCGGTCAGCGACAGCGCGCCGCCGACGAACAGCGCGAACTGGAACACGGACACGTCGGGGCGGGAGAGCAGGTCGTACACGAGCAGGCCCGCGCCGAAGCCGAGCAGCAGGGACGGCACGATGCCCGAGGCGGCCAGGACGGAGGCCTTGCGGACCTCGCCCGGCGTCCGCGCGCTGTGGTCGAGGCCCGCCCCGACCAGGAACATGTAGAGCGTCAGGCCGATGGTGCTCAGCACGTACAGGACCGGGCGGACCTCCGGCGGGAACAACGCCGCCTGCGCCTCGGGGAACAGCCAGCCGAACAACGTCGGGCCGAGCAGCACACCGGCGACCATCTCGCCGAGCACGCGCGGTTGCATCACCATGAGGGCCAGCCGCCCGCAGATCGCCGCGGCGATCAGGATGACGACGAGGGCGGGCAGGACCTTCAGCACCAGGGCGAGGTTCGGGTCAGGAGCCGCGAGATGGACCAGGGTGGGCATATGGGATCTCCGCTTCAGAGGTGAAAATGGCGCTCGCACAACCGCTGCCGGCGTGCGTCCCAGACCATGTAGGTGCCGAGGACGAGTTGCGCGAGGCCGCGCCAGACGTCCTCCCAGCGGTCGCGCACGCGCAGGTACGCCAGCGCGAGGCGGCGTCGGCGGGCGGGCCGCCGGGGAGCGTCGCGAGGGGTGAGCAGGCAGGGCCCGCGGCTCGGCAGGGCCCTGGTGTGGGTGACGGAGGTGTCCAGGACGTACCGGTTCAGGACCTCCCGCGCCGCCACGCGCATGGCGATCGGCGCCAGCCGCCAGGCCGGGCAGGGCCGGTTGGCCGCGACGCCGAACGGGATGTGGTTGAGCTCCTTGGCGGGCCGCTCGAAGCGGCCGGGGTCGAACGTGCCCGGATCGGTGAAGCCGGCCCGGTGGAACTCCGGGTAGTTGAAGCAGAGCACCGAACCGGCCGGGATCGTGGTGTGCTCGTCCAGGGGGATGTCGCCGGTGGTGATGCGGTGGGCGATGCCGAAGAGCGGGTGGAGCCGCATCGTCTCGGCGATCACGTGGTCCAGGTAGCGGTCGTCGCCCGTGCGGGCCCTCTCCTGCGCGTCCGGGTGCTCGGCGAGGGTCAGCAGCAGGTGGGTCATGGCCTCCGACATCTGCACGACGGCGGTGGTGAAGAAGGCGCCGTGCACGTAGTACGCCTGCTCCTGCGGGGTCAGGCCGGGCGGGAGCGGCCGGCGTACCCGGGACAGGCGGGGCAGGAGGTACCGGGTCAGGCGCCGCCTGCGGCGCATGTGCCGCAGGCGGGTGCACTTGAGTGAGGCGGAGACGTCCTCGGCGTTGGCGGCGATCAGGTCGCGGGCCTCGCGCGGGCAACGTTCGGCGAAGACGATCTCGTACGCGAACTCCGCCCACAGCGGCATCATCAGATCCCGCAGCCGGACCAGGCCGGAAGCCCCGTCGAGCGCGCGGGCCGCGCACCGGCGGGTCAGCTCCTCGGCCTCCTCGCGCGGCAGGGCGAGCAGGTCGCGTGTGCAACGGGCCACGGCGTCGTAGCGTTCGCCCGCCTCCAGGTGCTCCTGGTGCATCTCGGGGCCGGGCGCCAGCCAGTACCAGAACAGGTCCGACAGCGCCGCCCCCTTGCTGCGCCCGCCGGCGGCCGGATGCGAGTAGAGCTCTCTGAAGCGGTCCACGCCGACGAGGTCACCGGGCACGGGGATGCCCTCGTCGCCGTTGATGCGGGCGAACACGCGCACCCGCAGCGCCACGACCCTGCCAGGCAGCCACCACGGCAGGCTCGCCACGACCGCCAGCACCACGAGGATGATCAGCATGGCCGTCGCACCATGCTCGGATCGAGGTCGGCGACGGAGGCGCAGCCGCACAGCGTGAGGGCGTGCTCGACCTCGGCGCGCAGCAGGCCGAGCACGCCGGCCACGCCCCGCTCGCCGTCGGCGGCCAGGCCCCAGACCACCGGACGGCCGACCGCGACGGCGGCGGCGCCGAGCGCCAGCGCCTTGAGCACGTCGGTGCCGCGCCGCACCCCGCCGTCCAGCAGCACGGGCACGGCCCCCGCGACCTCCGCCACGACGTCCGGCAGCAGGTCGATCGTGGCCGGCACGCCGTCGAGCTGCCGGCCGCCGTGGTTCGACACCATGATCGCGGAGATGCCGTGGCCGATCGCGAGCCGCGCGTCGGCCGGGTGCGTGACGCCCTTGAGCACGATCGGCAACTGCGTCATGCCTCTCAGCGCTTCGAGGTGCTCCCAGGACAGCTCCGGCCACATGACGATCGGCCGGACCCGGTCGCCGCGGGCTCCGTCACGCAGGTTCTCGCAGCACAGGTGCTCGGGCAGGTCGTGGAAGCCGTTGCGCAGGTCCCGCTCCCGCAGGCCCATGACCGGCGAGTCGGCCGTGACCACCAGGGCCGCGCAGCCGGCCGCCTCGGCGCGGCGCACGATCCGCTCGGTGAAGGCCAGGTCCGGCTGGACGTAGAGCTGGAACCACAGCTCCGCCCCAGGCGCCGCGGCCGCCACGTCCTCGATCGCGACCGTGGCGCCCATACTCACGATCATGATCGTCTCGGTGGCGGCCGCGGCCCGCGCGGTGGCCCTCTCGCCCTCCGGGTGGGCGAGGCGGTGGAACGCCGTCGGCGCCACCAGCACGGGCGCCGCCGCGCGGCTTCCCAGGAGGGTCACACCGGTCTGCGGCTTCCCGGCGCCGCGCAGCACCCGGGGCACCAGGCCCAGCCGTCCGAACGCGGCCTCGTTGGCGCGCACGGTGACCTCGTCGCCCGCCCCGCCGGCGAAATAGTCGTAGTGCGCGGGGTCGAGGCGCTCGCGGGCCGCCACCTCGTAGTCGCGCAGGCTCCTGCCGCGCATCTGGGCGTACATCACACCGTGACGGCCGAGGTGCGGGCGAAGAAGGCCCGGAGGGGCTCGACGTGGACCTCGGGGGAGTTCCACTCGTTCTCCAGGTTCTCCGTGATGTGGTGGGCCGTTACGGGCTCGCCTGGGAGGTGGTGGCGGACGACCGGGTGCAGGTAGTGGCCCTCGTGGGCCCTGGCGGCGTCGCTCTGGCCGATGCGGCCCACCTCGATGTCGAAGGGGTCGATCCGGTCGTGGCCGGGGCCGTACTCCAGGGTGATCGCCCAGTGGCCCCGGTCGCCGATCGGGGGTCCCTGCAGGTCGTACGGCAGCTCCTCCAGGTATCGGGCGGTGCCGCCGTCGAGGACGATCACGTCGGCCAGCAGGCCGAACTGCTGCCACAGGGCCGAGGTGCGGTTGACCCGCTCGATGACCGCCGCCGCGAGCGCCGCCGGGTCCGCCGGGAGCACCCGGGCCGGCCAGGGGACGCCGTGGTGGCGCGACTCCAGGATGCGGTGCAGGGCGCGGGCGCCGTACCTGAAGCCGTGGATGAAGCCGCTGGTGCCGCGCCTGAAGTCGCGCGATTGGGTGAGGGTGCCGGCGAAGTACAGGCCGGGGACGTTGACCGACTCGTACGCGGGCGTCAGCGCCGGGAACCTGTCGTTGATCACCAGGTCGGGGCGGCAGTCGTCGGCGAAGATCGAGGGGTCGAAGCGGAACCCGGTGCAGACGATCACGCGGTCGTACGGGATGTCCTTGGTCACCTCGTTGACCCTGGCGAAGGCCACGGTGACCAGGTAGGTGCCGTCCGCCTGCCGCTCGACGCGCCTGACGTCGCCGTCGAGCAGGGCGTTCTGGGACTTGAGCTGGTAGGTGTCGAGCAGGTTGTTGTTGACCGCCCGCAGGTGGCCGACGTAGTGGGTGCGCCAGGCCATGCGCAGCGAGTGCGGGCCCGCGACGTGGATGACGGCGGCCGTCTCGATGAGGTTGCCGGCGGTCTCGAAGCCCGAGTTGCCCTTGCCGATGATGAGCACCCGCTGGTTCAGGTAGTCGGCGGGGTCGGTGGAGGCGGCGCCGTAGGTGTCGGCCGTCTCGATGCCCGGGATGTTCGGGATGTTGGGCTTGGTGACGCCGGTCGCCACGATGACGCCGCGGGCCTCGTACGTGCGGCCGTCCTCCACCGTCACCCGGAACGGGCCGGGCCGGGCCACGCGCACCACCCGCGAGTCGTAGGAGATCCGCAGGCCGCACGTGCGGGCGAAGTCGTCCAGGTAGCGGACCATGTCGTCGGCGTGCGGGAAATACCGGTCGCTGTAGCGGGTGAACAGCGGGCCCGTGCCGTCCGACAGCAGCGAGTTCCAGTCCATGCGCAGGTTGAGCTCGGGGTCGTCCCACCCGGTGTGCTTCTTGTTGATCGAGATGAGCGTGCGATGACGAGGGAAGGTGCGGAAGAACTGGCCCGTCCCGGGACCGGCCTCCAGGATCAGGTACTTCCGGCCCGTACGGTGCAGGAAGTAGCCGAGCTGAAGGCCCGCGGGACCGGCGCCGATCACCAGGTAGTCCAGGGAGTTGTCCGGCACTGACGCCTCCGTCACGACGAAGTGATTGAAAGAGCAACATCAGTGTGGGCGGGCGATTCTCAGAGATTGCTCAGAGGCGGTCCAGCAGGGCGCGTTTGTCCGGCTTGCCGGCGGCGGAGACGGGGACGCCGGGCACCGTCGTGATCGTCTTGGGCACGTTGTCGTCGCCCAGCTCCGCCCGTACGAGTGCGGCCAGGGCCGCGCGGTCCGGCGTGCGGCCCGGTGCGGGCACCACGAACGCGTGCACGGCCTCCCCGGTGCGCTCGTCCGGCGCGCCCGCCACGTACGCCTCGTCCACGTCGGGGTGGCCGGTCAGCACGCGCTCGATCGGGCCCGCGTACACCACCATCGCGTTGACCATCACCACGTCGCGGGTGCGCCCCGCCAGGTGCAGGAACCCGTCCGCGTCCACGTGCCCGAGGTCGCGGGTGCGCAACCAGCCCTCTCTCAAGGTGTCGCGGGTCTCCGCCTCGTCACCCCAGTAACCCGCCATGATGTACGGGCTGCGCACGAAGATCTCACCGCTCCGCCCCAGGGGCAGCTCCCCGCCCTCCTCGTCGCGCACGCTCAGCTCGACCCCGGGATGCGGCCTGCCGACCGGGGCCACGACGCCCGCGGCGATGTGCTCGGGGGTGAGCATGGCGACGTTGCCCGCCTCGGTCTGCCCGTACCCCTGGAAGACGACCGGGCCGAGCCGCTCGGCGGCCGCCGCCAGCCGCCGCGGGCCGATCGGCGAGCCCGACACCATCAGCGCCCGCAGGCTGGACAGGTCGGCCGTGTCCGCCTGCTCCAGGAGCCGGAACAGCCGGGGCACGGTGATGATCGACCCGGTGATCCGGTGCCGCTCGATCGCGTACGGGAACAGCGGCCGCCCGTCGTCCTGCGGGATCACCGCGGTGCCCCCGCCCAGCAGGCACGGCGCCAGGAACTCCATCACCACCATGCTCGCGAGCGTGCCGAACAGCAGGTAACGCTCGAACCGCCGCGCGAGGTCCGCCGCCACGGGCGACCACACGCGCGGCTGCCACGCCCAGTGCTCGCTCAGCGCCCGGTAGGTGATCGCGCACCCCTTGGGCCGCCCCGTGCTGCCACTGGTGAAGGTCAGCGCCGCCACGTCGTCCGGCCGCGCGCTCACCGTCGGCGGCCCGCCGCCGGGGTGGGTCAGCAGGTCCGCCGCGCCGCTCACGGGACCCAGCGAGAGTGCCGTCCCCGTCTTCATGAGCTGCGGCGCCGCCGTCGCCGGGTCCACGAGCACGGCGTCCACGCCCATGCCCAGCACGTGGTCGAGCTGCCCCTGCGGATACCCGGGCCGGATGCCGACCACCCGGCAGCCCAGCGCGTGCGCGGCCATGTGGGCGGCGAACGCCTCAGGCGTGACCTCCGTGCGGACGGCGAGCGCCCGCCCTGGGCCCAGGCCCGCCGCGCGCATCGCGCCCGCCAGCCGCCCGATCAGCTCCAGCACCTCGCCGCGCGTGACGATCCGGTCGCCGTGCTCGAAGGCCGGGCTCGCGGGCGCGGCCCGCAGGGCGTCGAGGAGGGGGGTCGGGAAGAGCATGGTCGGCTCCTCTGTAGTGGCCTACTGCCATATGCCGTCATATAACGGGATTCACATCAGAGACGGATCAGAGACGAGCGCGGCATGAAGGTGATCGGCGCGGGATTCGGCCGCACGGGTACGAGGTCCCTCAAGGCGGCGCTCGAACTGCTGGGCTTCGGGCCCTGCTACCACATGTCGTCCGTCATCGCGGAGCCGTACCGGGTGCGGCAGTGGCTCGACGTCGGCGAGGGCCGCTCGCGGGACTGGGACACGTTGTTCGCCGGGTTCGGCTCGGCGCTCGACTGGCCCGCCTCCGCGTACTGGCGCGAACTGGCCGCCCACTACCCGGACGCCAAGGTCATCCTCACCGTCCGCGACCCCGGCCGCTGGTACGACAGCGTCAGCGAGACCATCTTCCGCAGCGCGCTGGAGCAGCGGCGCCCCCTGCCCTGGCGCCGGCGGGTGATCCGCTGGCTGGTGGCGCGCCGGGTCCCCGACTTCGCCCTGTACCCGCGCATGGCCAGGGCCACCTTCATCGATCCCGTCTTCGACGGCCGCATCGACGACCGCGACCACGTCATCGCGGTCTTCGAACGGCACGTCGCCGAGGTCAAGGCCGCGATCCCGGCCGGGCGGCTGCTGGTGTACTCGGCGGGGGACGGGTGGGAGCCGCTGTGCGCGTTCCTCGGGGTGCCGGTGCCTGAGGAGGCGTATCCGCAGGTCAACGAGCGGGCGGCGTTCCGGCGCAAACGGCCGCGCCGCCTGTCGCGCCTGATCCTGCGCGGCCGCTGACGTTTCTGTAGCGTGCGGGACTGGATCTTGCTTGATGAGCCACGAGGAGAAGACGTGATGAGCGACGTACGGATAGAGACCTCACGCGGCACCATGCCCGCCTACGTCTCGGCGCCCGAGACCCCCGGTCCCCGGCCAGGGGTGGTCGTGATCCACGACGCCTTCGGCATGACCCGTGACCTGCGCGGGCAGGCCGACTGGCTGGCCGGTGAGGGGTTCGTGGCCGTGGCGCCCGACCTGTACCACTGGGGCCGCCGCTTCACCTGCATGCGTTCGGTCCTGCGCGACGCCTCCAGGCGCAAGGGGCCGGCCTTCGACGACATCGAGGCCGCCCGCGCCTACCTGGCCGCGCGCGACGACTGCACGGGACGGATCGGCGTGATGGGCTTCTGCATGGGCGGCGGCTTCGCCCTGCTGCTGGCGCCCGGTCACGGCTTCGACGCCTCCAGCGTCAACTACGGCGTGGTCTCCAAGGACGCCGTCAGTGAGAGCTATCTGACCGGCGCCTGCCCCATCGTGGGCAGCTACGGTGAAAGGGACCTGGGCAACCGGGGCACCGCGGCGCGGCTCGAGCGGGCGCTGACGGCGGCGAAGGTGGAGCACGACGTCAAGGAGTATCCCGGCGCCGGGCACGGCTTCCTCAACGATCACGACCCCGGGGACGTGCCGGTGCTGCTGGCCGTGACGAACAGGCTGCTGCGCTCGGGCTTCCACGAGCCGTCCGCCCACGACGCCCGCCGGCGCATCGCGGACTTCTTCACCCGGCACCTGTCCCGGTAGCCCGCTCCCCGGTAGCCCGCCTTCCCGGTAGCCCGCCTTCCCGGTAGCCCGCCTCAGCGGGCGGCGAGGAACGCGTCGATCCGCGCGCGCGTCAGCGGCAGGCCGAGCTTCGTGCGCATCCGGGCATGGGCCCTGGACCGGTTCTCCTCGGACTCCTGCGGCGACAGGGCCCGCCGGGCGTAGAACTCCAGCAGGTGCCCCTGCTCCGCGATGGCCATGGAGAAGTCGGCCGCCTCCTTGATCACCTCCGGACCGTCTTCGTCCTGGTAGGCCCGGTAGGCCCGTTCGGCATCCTGCGGCGACAGGCCGGCCAGGATCTTCGCCAGCTCCCACCCCGGCCGCGCCGTGCCGCAGTTCTCCCAGTCCAGCACCACGACGCCACCGTCACGGGCCCGCCGCACGTTCTCCACGTTGACGTCACGGTGACAGGTCGTCAGGGACCCGGGATCGGGCGGCACGACCAGCGCGTCGAGCGCGACCAGCTCGGGCAGGACGCCTTCGAGAGCGCCCGCCCACGCCGCGCCCGCGCTTCTGGCCGCCTCTGCCAGCGCCTCCCACCGGTCGCGGCCGACCGGATCGGTGAACCACGGGATGACAGGACCGTCGGCCGGATGCCCGATCCGGTGCAGCCCGGCGGTGACGGCGCCCAGCTCCGCCGCCGTGACCTGCTCACCGTCCGCCAGATCCACCCACGTGTAGACGCGGAACCCCTCGAACAGCACCGCCCCGTCCAGGGTGAGCCGCGGCGGCGGCAGCCGGATGCCCGTCTCCGCCGCGGCCAGCTGGTACGCGAAATCCGCCCGCACGTCGCCCTCCTCGACGGGCACGAGCAGTTCCTTGACCGCCCACGTACCACCGGTGGTGTCGAGCCGCCAGATCCTGCCCAGCTCGCCGCGGGCCGCGTAGACGCTGGGCCGCAACGGCTCGCCCAGCCCGTAGGCGCGGGCCACCGCCACGGAGGGTTCGGTCATGGTGCTCTCCCGTCTCGAAGGTGCCGTCCATCGTAGGGTGGCCGGGACCGGAGGAGAGCGTCGATGAGCTGGAGCGCCGCCGAGCTCGTACACCGCCACAAGAGCGGCGAGAGCACCGTCACCGAGACCGTCCTGGACGTGCTGGACCGGCTGGAGGGCCTGCACGATCGCATCGGCGCGGTGGCCGCGATCGACCAGGGGCGCAGCCTGGTCGACGCGGCGCGGGCCGACCGCCGGCTGCGCGCGGGGCAGGGCAGAGCCCTGGAGGGCGTGCCGATCACGGTCAAGGACTGGATCGACGTGGCGGGCTGGCCGGTCACGGGGGCGACGGGCACCTCCCCCGGCAGCCCGGCACGGTGTCCTGCCGCCGACGCCACCGCCGTCGCCCGCCTGCGCGCGGCCGGCGCGATCGTGGTGGCGATCAGCTCCGCCATGGCGGACAACGCCCTGTACGGCCCCACGAGGAACCCCCTCGACCCCGCCCGCGCCCCCGGCGGCTCCTCATCCGGCACGGCGGCGCTGGTGGGCGCCGGAGCCGTGCCGCTCGGGCTGGGCAGCGACTCGGGCGGCAGCATCCGGCTGCCCGCCGCGTGGTGCGGGATCGCCGGGCTGAAACCCACGTTCGGCCGGGTGCCGCTGACCGGGCACTTCCCGCGCTGCGGCGCCCTGGAGGACGGCAGGACCGCCATCGGCCCCCTGGCCGCCGGCGTCCGCGACCTGGCCATCGCGCTCTCCCTGATCGCGGGCCCCGACGGCCTGGACGCGGGCGTCGCCCCCGTGCCCCTGGGCGACCCCGGCGCGGTGAACGTGACGGGGCTCCGCGTCGGCACGATGGCGCAGGGGTCCGGCGGGCCCGTGGCGGCGGCGGTGCGGGCGCTGGCGGAGGCGGGGGCCGTCGTGGTGGAGGAGCCGGTGCCCGACGTCCGTGAGGAGGCGCTGGAGCTGACCCGCCGCCACTGGAGGCGCGTCGCTTTGTCGGGAGCGGAACACGTACAGGTGTTGTGGGACTGGGACCGGTTCCGCAGGCGCATGCTCGCCGCCACGGCCCACCTGGACCTGCTCATCACCCCGGCGGCCCAGACCCCGCCGCCGCCCTGGCGCGAGTCCGCCGAGGCCGACTACCTCTGGACGCTCCCCTGGAGCCTGACCGGCGCCCCCGTCGTGGTCCTCCCCTCGGGCGACGCGGGCGACGCGGGCGACGCGGGCGACGCGGGCGACGCGGGCGACGCGGGCGGCTGGCCGGGGGCGGTCCAGGTCGTCGCCCGCCCATGGGAGGAGCACGTCGCCCTGGCCGCCGCACTCCGGATAGAGGCCGCCCGAAATGTCGGGAACCTGATCCTCTAGGGTGCGGGGAATGAGCGGACGCAGAGTTTTGGTCACAGGAGCGTCAAGAGGCATCGGACGGGCGGTCGCCACGGCGTTCGCCGCCCAGGGGGACCGGGTCGCGATCCATCACCGCGACTCCGCGGCGGAGGCCGGGAGCCTGCTCGCCGAGCTGCCCGGACAGGGACACGCGATCGTCCACGCCGACCTGGCGAGCCCCGAGGACGTCAGGAGCATGACGGACAAGGCGGCCCAGGCACTGGGCGGCGGGATCGACGTGCTGGTGAACAACGCGGGCGTCTACCTCCATCACCCGATCACCGAGCTGTCCTACGAGGAGTGGCAGGCCGCCTGGCGGCGCACGCTCGACGTCAACCTGGTCGGCGCGGCCAACGTGATCTGGTGCGCGCTCCAGCACATGCCGGAGGGCGGCCGGATCGTCAACGTCTCCTCGCGCGGCGCCTACCGCGGCGAGCCCGACAGCCCCGCCTACGGCGCCGCCAAGGCGGGCCTGAACGCCCTGGGCCAGTCGCTGGCCATCGCCCTGGCCCAGCGCGGCATCGCGGTGGCCGCCGTGGCGCCGGGCTTCGTCGAGACCGACATGACGAACGAGCACCTCAAGGCCCCGCGCGGCGACGCGATCCGCGCCCAGAGCCCGTTCGGCCGGGTGGCGCATCCGGAGGAGATCGCCGCGGCCGTCGTCTACCTGGCCTCCCCGGCCGCCGAATGGGCCAGCGGCGCGGTGCTCGACCTGAACGGCGCCTCCTATCTCCGCTGACCGGTGATCTTCCCGGGGTTCGCGGGCTATGGTGAACGTCAGGACACCTCGGGAATCACCTCAGAGGGGGACGGTGTGGCGAAGGGCCGCGAATACGCGTTGTTAACGGTCTGCGCGACGGCCCTGCTCGTCGGTGTCGTCGTCTACGCGGCGGCCGGGCTCCCGAACCTCCTGTTAGCCGTGCTGTTCGTCCCGATCGGCCTGTGCGCGCTGGTCGTCGCGTTCGACGTGCTGCGCCGCAAGGGCGGCGACGATGACAGGCGCCTGCTCGCTCAGGAGCGCGACCACGTCAGGCGCACGGTCGACTTCGTCGCCGACCCCGACCTGACCGAGGCCCAGCGCCTGGCCGTCATCGACTCCTTCATCCCGAGGCTGCGCGGCCAGGCGAGCCCCCACCGCGACCGCTACGTGCTGGTGCCGGAGCTCTCGCCACCCGCCCGCGCCCTGCTGGAACGCGCCAGGACGGCCGTCATGTCCGTCTACACCTCCCAGGCCATGCGGGGCCGCCTGCTGGACGGCCTGGCCAACGAGGTGCTGCTGCCCAGGCAGATCTGGGAGATCGCGCTGCTGCTGCGAATCCAGACGCACCTGCAGGAGGAGCAGGACCGCGCCATGCGGGGCGTGGTGACCCCCGAGCTGATGGCCGTGCTGGAGCCGCAGCAGGAGGCCCTGCGCCGCTCCGTGGCCTCCGTGACGGCCAGGGTGGAGGGACTGGAGAGGTACGCGCGCCGCGTCCAGGAGGCCGACGCCGCCCTGCGGGCCCGCGAGGCGCTGGGCAACAACGACAAGTACCGGGCCCTGCTGGCGCACACCGACGACACCGAGGGCATGCGCGAGCTGGAGGCCCACGGCGCCGCCCTGGAGGAGACCCTGGCCAGGAGCGTGCGCGAGGCCGTCGAGGCGGGCCAGACCCTGACCTCGTGACGGCTCAACCTCCCGCGCCGGGCTGGGCGGGCAGTCGCCTGTCCAGCAGCAGCGCCCCTCGCCCGGCCAGCAGCGTCCTGCACCATTCGCGCAGGTCCGCCGGTTTGGGCCCGTCCGCCGCGCCCGTGTCCAGCAGCTCCGCCCAGTCGAGTAGCGACTCGGCGAGCATCAGCGGCACCCCGCGCCGCTCGTGCACCTCGGCCGCCGCCTCGAAGTGCTCGGCGGCCCGCGCGGTGTCGCCCATCGCCGCGCACAGGTGGGCCAGGTAGTGGTGCCCGCAGTGGTGGGCCACCGTGCCGTGCCCGAACGTCTCCCCGCCGGAGGACAACGAGTCGTACAGCCGCCCGGCCAGCTCCGCCCGCCCCAGGCGCGCGGCGGCCACGGCCAGGTTGTCCAGCGCGGGCCGGTGCGCCATGTTGCGCGGCGGCGCGGCGCCCCCGTGGGCCAGGATGCGGTCGAGCAGGGGAGCGGCCTCCTCGTCGCCCAGCTCGGACAGGTAGCGCAGCACCGCGTGCACCGGGTCCACGCGCGGCGCCAGCCCGGCCCTGCGCAGCCGGTCGCGCAGCTCCCACAGCCGCCCCTGCAGCCGCCGGATCTCGGCGATCTGCTCGGAGTAGATCGCGATGGCCTCCAGGCGGCGGCCGATCCCCGAGCCCAGCCGCAGGGCCGACTCCGCCTCCGCCTCGGCCTGGGCCAGGTCGCCCTGCATGAGGGTCAGGCCGGCCTTGGAGTAGCCGATCAGCCAGTTGAGGTGCGGCTGACCCAGCCGGCGCGCCAGCTCGTCGGCGCGTTCGAGCAACATCGCGGCCCTGTCGGTGTCGCCGCTGTCGAGCACGGGAGGCGTCCGCTGGACGTAGGCGTGGAACAGCGCCAGGTCGTCGCCCGTACGGCGGGCCGCCTCCAGCATCTCGTCCCCGTCGCGGTGCCGCTGGTGCAGCGGGTCGGCCGGGATGATGGTCAGGCTGCGCATCCCCAGCACGCTGGCCAGCGTGCGCGGGTCGCCGGACTTGCGGGCCAGCGCCACCGCCTCGTCGCTCAGCGCGAAGCGCCGCTCCCCGTCGGCCGCCCAGATGAGCTCGGAGCCGAGCTGGGCGGCCAGCAGCGCCCTGGTGCTGACGTCGGTGGAGTCGACCACCTTGCGCGCCTCCGTGAGCAGCGCGATGCGCTCCTTGTCGGGCGTCGCGGAGATGCTGGAGCCCCGGTCGCCGCCGAGCGCCGCGGTGACGACCAGGTCGTGCCGCTCGCACTCCCTGGCCAGGTCGGCCGCGTCCAGCAGGGTGCGCCTGGCCTCGGGATGCCCGGCCAGCCACATCGCCCGGCCGCACTCCACCAGCAGCTCCGCTCGGCGTTCCACGGTGGCGGCGGGGAAGTCCTTCAGCAGGCCGAGCACCCGCTGGTACCAGGTGATCGCCTCGCGGTGGGCCAGCCCGGCCAGCGCGTGCTGGGCCGCCGCCACGGCCGCGTCCACGGCCGCGCTCACCCGGTCGGGGTCGCGGCCGTGCTCGGCGGCGGCCAGGAGATGGGTGGCCACCACGTACGGCCGCGACTCCATCGCCTTCGGGTCCGTCCGGCAGAGCGCGTCGGCCACCCGCCCGTGCAGCAGCGCGGCGCGCGGCGCGGACAGCGTGGCGTAGAGGGCGTTCCTGGTCAGCTCGTGGGAGAACTGGCAGGACCCGTTGTCCAGCATGGTCACCAGGCCCGCGCCCATCGCCTCCTCCACCGCGGCCACGAACCTGGGCTCGTCCAGGCCGAGCCCGTGCCGCAGCGCGGCCGACTCCATCCGCTCGCCCACGGCCAGCAGGCTGACCAGGTCTCTGGCGTCTGGGTGGAGCTGGGACAGGCGGGCCATGACCATCCGGGTGACGGAGTCGGGCACGGCCAGCGCGTCCAGGTCCTTGCCCGCGGCCAGCTCCCTGACCACCTCGCTGATCAGGAACGCGTTGCCGCCCGTGATCCGGTGCAGCAACTCGGCGTCGCCGCTCGCGCGCGCCTCCGACAGCGCGTGGGAGACCTCCTCCAGCCCGAACGACGGCACCGGGACGACCCGGGCGTCGGCGGTGAGCTTGTGCAGCTCCGGCAGCGATTGAAGCAGGGCGGACTCGACCGGCACGGGGCGCGACATGGCCAGGACGAGCAGCGGCAGCGCGTCGGCGTCCCACATGAGGGCGCTGAGCATCTGCAACGACTCCAGCGTGGCCCACTGCAGGTCGTCGACGACCAGCAGCACGGGCCGCACGGTGGCCAGGCGCTCGATCAGCGTGCGGGCCGCGGCCATCAGGTGGTAGCGCTCGGACACGGGCTCGGTGGCCGGCGGCACCTCCAGCGACAGCGGGGGAGCGGCGAGCGAGGGCGCCAGGCGGACGAGCTGGCCGCACTGCTGGTCGACGCCGGCCCGCAGCAGCAGCGCGGGCGAGGTGCGGGCCAGCCGCTCCACGGCCCCGGCGATCGGCTCGTACGCCTTGCGCGCCGGATCCGTGCACCGCCCCGCCAGCACCGTGAACTGCCGCTTCAGCGCCCGCCTGGCCACCTCGGAGGCCAGCCGGGTCTTGCCCACCCCGGGATCGCCCTCCAGGATCACCATCCCGCTGCCGAACTCGGCCGCCGCCAGCTCCCCGTCCAGCGCCCGCAGCTGCTCCTCCCTGCCCACGAACGGCAGCCCGTGCCCGTCGTCCAGCCAGGGCGCCAGGCCGCCGGCGAGGTGGTGGTCGGCGCTCTGCCAGTGCAGCTCGTAGGTGTGCATCGGCTCACGCAGCCCCTTGCCGGGCAGCCGGCCGAGATCCTTGAACTCGTGCCTGCTGCGCCCCTGAGCCAGCCGCCGCACCAGGTCGGTGCAGAGCACCTGCCCGCCCTCGGCCACCGCGACCAGGCGGGCCGCCTCCACCGTCGGCAGGCCGCTCACGTCGTCGTGCCCCCAGCACACGTCGCCGGCGGCGAGCGCGGCCCTGATGGAGATCTTCTCCAGGGCGCGCTCGTTCTCGTCGGCGACCGCCTGCTGCACCGCGATGATGGCATCGAGCCCGGCCGTGGCCGAGTCGAACACGGCCATCAGCCCGTCGCCCAGGCTCTTGGTGAACGACGAGCCGCTGGCCGTCACCACCGAGCGCAGCAGCTCGTAGAGACGGCGGAAGACGACGTTGGCGCGCTCCTCGCCGAGCCTGATCCGCAGGGCTGTGGAGCTCACCACATCGGTGAACAGGATGGTCGCCGTGGTGAGGGTGCCCGGGTCATGTGGGGCTGACACTGCGCGGCCCTTTCCGCCCCTGCGCGGGCGCTCGTAGCGTCTTGCGTACGGTGCGGCGGATCTCGCGGGTCTTCACCGCGGTGTTCGACTGCTTGATCCGCCACGCGCCGGCCAGCTCCGGGGGGATCCTGAACGCCGCCGTCCCGTTGGAGTGGCGGTCGATCAGGGCGACCACGATGTGCCGCCCGGCCTTGCGTACCAGCCAGCGAACCACACCGTCCACCGGGCGGGCCAGCCACGTGCCCCTGTTAGCTTCGCGGCCCATCCGGAACAGGGCCGTGAACCACCAGGCCGGCTTCGGCACGCCGAGCAGCTCGGGCACCCGGTCGGCGCCGTGCGCGGCGTCGCGGAAGATCCAGTGCACCAGGCTGCGCGGCATCTTGCGCGAGCCCAGCGGCATGAAGGCCTCCATCTCCTTCAGCAGCATGGCCATCAGGCGGCGGCCCTCGTCGCTGGCCTCGAGCATGCGGCCCAGGCGCGCGCTGACCGGCTCGACGTCGTCGAGCGTGAGGGGGCCGTCACGGCAGACCTCGATGCCCATGAGGTGGCCGAAGACGCTCCAGGTGTAGAGGTTGGCGGCGCGCTCCTCCTCGCTCAGCACCACGCCCATGGTCTCCATCGCCTCCCACGTCACCACGGAGAAGTCGAAGAGCGTGGCCAGCAGCAGCTCCTGGTTCACCGGCGGGCCGATCCGCTCGGTGTCCCACCGGTCGGCGTACTTCTCGTCGACCAGAGCCCGCACGAACGAGTGCAGGATCCGCAGCCCGATCGCCGTCGTGTGCCCGGGACGGCCCGGCCGCAGGCTGTTGGCGGCCGTCAGCCCCATCACGTCCACCAGCATCTGCCCGGTCTCCGCCACCCGGCGGGTGAGGGCGTGCGTGGCCAGGTTGGAAACGCCGGCCAGCACCTTGGCGCTGGACATCTCGGCGTAGGCCATCGGCAGGCACGCGAAGAACAGCGCCGCCGACTGGTAGAGCCCGAAGTCGGCGAAGACGGCCTGCCCCCTGGCCAGCATCTCCCGGTCGTCACCCCACTCGGGCAGCTCCATGGTGAAGTCGAGCGCGTCGAAGATCTCGGAGGCCGGCGGCTCGCCCGAGGGGGCCCTGGCCTGCAGCTTGGCCTGCCCGAGCTCCGCTATCACGGCCTTGAGCAGCTCCAGCGCGCCCTTCCCCTCGGGCTGCGCCTGCAGGTATTCGGCCACGACCTTGTCGACGTCCGGGTCGGCCTGCTGTCGTAGCTGCCGGAATCTCTCCTCCGGCCAGCGCTCGTCCTGATCGTTCATTTGCCCCGTACTCCAGATTCGGTCAGAGGCCGCCCCGTTTCCGCAGGGCGGCGACATCCAGCAGCGTGATCGTTCGGCCTTTGACGGCGATGAGGTTGCGCCCCACGAGTGACTGCAGCGCCCGGTTGACCGCCGGCCGCGACGCGCCGATCAGCGCGGCGAGGTCGGACTGGGTCAGGCCGGGCAGGTCCACCACGCCGTCGTCCTGGCCGTGCTTGTCGGCCAGTTGCAGCAGCAGCTTGGCCAGCCGTCCCCCCAGATCGAGGAAGGCCAGGTCCGCCGCCTGGTCGGTGAGCCTGCGCACCATGCGGCCGAGCAGGCGCAGGAACTCGTCGGCCAGCCCCGGGTGCTCCCGCATCAGCTCCAGCAGCCGCGCCCTGGGCAGCGCGAACACCCAGGCGGGCCGCGCGGTCACGATCGAGGCCGAGCGCGGCGAGCCGTCCAGCAGCGCCATCTCGCCGAAGGTGTCGCCGCGGCCCAGCATGTTGAGGACGATCTCGTCGCCGTGCTCGGTGGTGAACACCACCTTCACCAGGCCGTCCAGCAGCACGTGGAGCGACTCTCCCGGGTCCCCCTGATGGAAGATGATCTGCCCGGACCGGTATCGTCGCGCCATCCCCGCCCGCGCCGCGCTCTGGATGCCGTTCTCCCCGAGCACGCGGAACAACGGGATCTCCGCCAGCACGGCCGCGACCGGCTCGACATCGTGAGGCAGCCCGCCGCGCGCGTTCATGCAAGAACTCTAGGCCGCATTCCGCGAGCAGGCAGTAAGTGGTAACCGATCTCCCTAATGTGACGAGGAACACACTCTGACTGTCACGTCCGGAACAGTCTTTTCGGATCACTCGGCGCACGGTGAGGTAGCCGGCCGGAAATGGCCCCCCGAGTGTCCGGACCGGCGGGGAGAACGACATGCAGTTGGAGACCATCGAACGCCTCGACACCGCCGCCCTGGTGTCCGCCGCGCAGGACGGCGACGCCGTGGCGTGGGAGCGGCTGGTGGAGGAGTTCAGCCCGATGTTGCGGGCCCGCATCCGCCGCTTCAGGCTCAACCACGAGGACGCGCAGGACGTGCTCCAGACGACGTGGCTGCTGGCCTGGCAGAACCTCGGCAGCGTCGAGGACGGCCAGCGGATGGCGGGCTGGCTGGCGACGATCGCCTTCCGCGAGTGCCTCAAGCTCACGAGGCGCACGAAGGAGATCTGCACACCGGACCTCGACTCGCTGGGCAGCACGGACGACGTGGACAGGGAACTGGCCAGGATCTGGCTGGCCGGCACCCTCGAAGAACTGGTCGAGGAATTGCCGGCGGCGCAGCGAGTCCTGTTCAGAGCGCTCACGGAAACCTCCGAGCCCCACTACGTGGACGTGGCGCGCAGGCTGGGCAGACCGGTCGGGAGCATCGGGCCCACCCGAGCCCGCTGTTTCGCGAAGCTACGCGGGCTTCTCCAGGCCCGCGAGATCACCCGCGACTTCCTGGACTGATTCACTTACTCGCCGGATCAAGCGGGATCGCCTCCAGGAACGGCTCGAAGTCGAAGTGCGCCATCTCGTGCGCGTCCGGGTCGGTCTCCGCCGGGTACGCGTAGAACCTCCGCGTGCCCAGCATCTGGCTGACGGCCTCGGGGACGAGCCCGCGCTCCATCTCCTCGGCCAGCCCGTCGGCGAACTCCTGGGCGAAGGGCACCCGGTAGAGGGCGTCCACCCGCTGGTAGACGCGGAAATAGCTGACGATGAAGCGCATCCGGTCGGGGTAGGACACCCAGTCGGCCACTCCGGCCGTCGAGGCCTCCTGGTCCTCGGTGATGAACTCCTCGGCCAGCTTGCGTACCTTCTCGTTCTGGATCGGCGCCCACGCCTGCTCCATGTCCACGCCCTCGGGCGCCGTCAGCGGCCTGCCGACCTTGACGTCGCTGAGCGGCGTGGCCACGGCGAACATGCGGCGGGTGTAGAGCGAGGACCACATGCTCTCCAGCTTGCGGGTCAGCCACGGCTGGTCCGCGTGCGCGGCGGAGTAGAGGCGGAACCTGGGGAAGTGCTTGCGCGTCACCATCGAGCGCAGTGAGCGCCACGACACCCGGGTCAGCCAGCGGACCGGCCGGTAGAGCACCAGCTCCAGCGCCGCCTGCGCGCGCGCCTGCTCGTACGCCGACAGAGCGATGTTGGCCCCCAGCATCAGCTCCGCCCGCGCCTCCGGATCGTCACTCTGCTTCGCCTCGACCAGGAGTTGCGCGGCGTCCTTCAGGTAACGCGGGTCGGCCGGGGACAGCAGGTTGGTCAGGAACTCCGGCGGCGCCGGCGTCAGCTCGGACTCCGGGCTGACCTTGAGGTAGCGGTCGGGCGTGTCGTTCCACAGGTTGACCGCCAGGCTGGCCGTCTCCAGGAAGATCGCGCGGTTGGCGAGCGCGAGGCCGAGCTGGTAGCTGGGCCCGAGCAGGGTGAGCAGCGCGGCCCTGAACAGCCGCTTGAACCGCTGCGGCACTCTCAGACGACGGCCGAAATCCTCGATGAACGGCGAACCGGGACCGAGGTCCAGGCTCTCCCCCACCGCTTTCGAGGTCCAGGTGGCGTAGCAGTACCAGTTGTTGGCCTCGCGGCCCAGGTGCTCGGCGAGGTCGGCGGCCACACGGTGGTAGCTGTAGGCGATGACCATCGCTTCGAGTGCCGCGCTGCGGTCCTTGTAGGCCGCGATGCGCAGCACGTCGTCCGCGGTCATCGGAGTGTCGGACATGAAGTCTCCCGTTTGCTGGTCCCGTCGCCACGAGGAGTGCTCACGGAGTTAAGAGCGCCTCCGGCGGCGTCAGATACAGTCCGGCGGCCTGCTTGCCCCGTCGGCCGCCAGGCCAGGAGCGTAGGAGGCGTCGCTTGCGACGGGCTTGCAGCGCGCCGCCCCGGGCGTGGGCCCGGGGCGGCGTTTCTATTCCTTGACCATTATCTTGCTGATCACGACGAATCCGCCGAGCGCCCCCGCGGTGCCCGCGGCAGTCGTCGTGGTGAGATTGACCACCAGGTCATAGGTGCCGGGGGCGAGCTGGCCGCGCATGGGAATGGACGCGGTATAACGGCCAGAACCAGGGGTGAAGGTCATCTCCACCGGGGGCGCGGGATGTCTCGACTCACCACCTCCCAGCAGATCGGCGATGATCTCCAACTGCCATCGCCCCGCCAGCCAGTCGATGAGCTCGCCGGTGACCTCCCAGCTCACGTCCACGGTCCAACCTTCACCCCGATGGACGAGGTTCGTGGGTTGAGCTCCAGGATCGACAACCTGGCCGTGGAGAATACCGGCCAACTGCTCGGCCGGTACTTTCATCACTTGAAATTCTCCGGTCGCCATTTCGATCTCCTCTCCGCGGGACACATCCCCGTGTGAAGGAGCAGAGCGACGACACCGGCGGCGAAATACGCGTCTTTTCTGCTGAGAAATGGCGGGCTTTTGTCAACTTCGCTAAACGCTGATCCTGACGAGATCGCCCGGCCCCTGCGCGCCCGCGCGCACGCCGTTCAGCCGCACGCTGGCCTCCACGGCGCAGTCCAGGTAGGCGTTGAGCCCTCTGATCACCACGTCGTCCACGTCGCCGCCGGCCAGGCGCAGCACCGCGCCTGCGCCCTCCGCGGCGACGACCTCGGCGTCCCCGTACGGGGTGCGCAGGCCGATCGGCCCCTCGTTGCCGGTCTGCACGAGCACGGTCAGGTAGTGCACGTCCCTGGTGGGGTGGCTGCGCAGGAACACGTCCGCCTCCCCGTACAGGACGAGGCCCTCCTCCAGCGGGGGAGCGGTGGACGGGGTGAGCAGGGCGCAGGGCTCCCGGTGTTCGTCGAGCGTGGGCGCGGGGCCCTCCACCAGCACCTGGCCGCCCGCCGCCGTGTACGCGGCCAGCATCTCCTGCGCGTGCCGGTGCATGAACGGCCCGCCGGGCACCGTGACCGTCCGGTACGCGCTCAGCTCCGCGGCCGTCACGTTCTCCAGATCGACCAGCCCGTAGTCCAGCCCCCGCTCCCGCATCCGCTCGTGGAAGGCGAGCAGCACCCGCCCGCACTGCGGCCCGTCCGGCGGCCCGTCTGGGGGGGACAGCGCGGCCATCCCGGCGTAGGGAAGATAGAGCCCGAACGCGTGCCGCCGCACCGGGGCGCACTCCAGGAACTCGCTCCCGTGCGCGGCGAAGAAGCCCGCCAGTGCCCGCACCACGGGCGCCTTCCCACTGGGTGCGCCGCCCGCGTCGATGGGCGCCGAGTCCGGGTACGGCCCCGTGTGGGCCGCGTCGAGTTCCGGCGCCCAGCCCGAGGTGGCCACCCCGGTGTAGACGTTGAACCCGGTCGCCCCCGCCGCCATGGCCAGCAGCGACTGGTGGAAGCTGGTCGCCCCGTCGATGTAGGCCGGGTCGTACAACTCCGAGAAGCCCCAGTTCTCCTCCAGGTTCGGCCCGGGGGCGCGCTTGGCGGCGATCACGTACCGGGCGTGGGCGTCCCGGTCGGCCGACACGACGCCCATCCAGTTGGTGAAGCCGTAGGAGATGTCGCCCCACAGCTCCGGCCTGACCCTGGCCAGCCAGTCGTCCAGCTCGGGCACGGTCGGCGGGTTCAGGTTGACCACGACCGGCAGGTCGGTGCCGACGGCCTGGGCCCAGACGCGGTAGACCTCGGCCAGGTACTCGGCGTGGAAACGGCCCCAGTCGGCGCCCGCTCCCGGGGGCTCGATCCGCGCCCAGTCCTCGTACGACGTGCCGTGGACCGCGTTGTACCGCTCCGGTGTTCCGTACCAGGCCCGCAACCGGTCCCGGTAGAACGCCACCCCGGAGGGGCTGAAGTCGTAGGCCGTCAGCGGCAGCGCGCCGCTGGTGTAGATGCCCTCGTTCGCGATCTGCAGGGCGATCACCGCCTCCGCGCCGGTCAGCACCTCCTTGCCCACCGCCGACAACCACTGCGTCGCCCTGGACAGGAACGCGGGCCCGAAGGGCGCGGGCAGCGTACGGGTGGCGGCGCCGTCACCCCAGCGCGAGGGCGTGCCCGAGGCGTCGAGCAGCGGCTCGATCGACGGGTCGGCGTCCGGGCACACCCAGTCGGGCAGCCCGCCGTAGCTCACCTCCGCGTGGATGAACGGCCCGGGCTTGGCGACCACCCGCAGGCCCAGCTCCTGGCAGAGCGCGAGGAACCCGATGACGTCCCTGGCGGGATGGGTGACGCCGGTGAAGTCGGGAGCCGTGCCCGGCTCCGGCTGGTGGTGCCGCCAGGGCACGTAGCAGGTGATCACCTCGATCCCGAGCTCGTCGCGTACGGCACGCAACCGGTCGGCCCACACGGCCGGATCGTCGCGATAGTACGGATAGTCGGCGGTGACGAGCACCCGCGGCACGCCGTCGACGACGGCGACCCCGTCGCGGACCTCGATGACCACAGTTGTTTCCTCTCTCATGCTTTCAGACCGGTGAAGGCGATGCCCTGCAGGATGCGGCGCTGGAAGACCAGCAACACCGCGATCACGGGCAGGACGGCGAGCGTGGCGCCCGCCATGATGTAGTACGCGCGCCCGCCGTCCGGGCTGGCGACGAGTTGCTGCAGGGCGAGCGGCAGCGTGTACAGCTCGGGGTCGTTGGTGACCAGCAGCGGCCACACCAGGTCGTTCCAGTGGAACAGGAAGCTGGTGATGGTCACGACCGCCAGCACGGGCTTCGACAGCGGCAGCACGATCCGCCAGAAGATCTGCATCCGGCCCGCCCCGTCGATCAGCGCCGCCTCCTCCAGCTCGGCCGGGATCGACAGGAAGAACTGCCGCAACAGGAAGATGTCGAGGACCGAGGCGACGTTCGGGACGATCAGCCCCCACCCCGAGTCGAACATGCCCAGCGACTGGGTGACGTGGATGCGCGGCACCAGCAGCGTGATCGCGGGCACCATCATGCCGCCCAGCAGGATCACGAACAGCTTGTCGCGGCCGGGGAACGGGATCCGCGCGAACGCGTACGCGGCCAGCGCGTCCACCAGCAGCTTGGCCGGCACCAGGATCGCGCACACCCACACGCTGTTCACGAACGCGCTGCCCAGCCCGCCCACGTCCAGCACGTAGCCGTAGTTGTCCAGCGTGGCCGCCCACTCGCCGGTCTTCCTGTCCAGCGGCAGCAGGTTGGGCACCTTGCTGTAGATGTCCTGGCCGTGCTTGAACGAGGTGGCCAGCATCCACAGGAACGGCACCACCGACACCGCCGCCAGCAACACCAGCGCCACGTACATGGACGTCTTTCTCATGACGCCTCCTGCCTGACGAACCTGAACTGCAGTGCGGTCACGATCACGATGAAGACCAGCAGGATGAACGACATCGCGCAGGCCGCGCCCATCGCGTCGTAGCGGAAGGCGAACAGGTACAGGTGCAGCACGTACGTCAGCCCCGACTGCTCGGGTCCTCCGGTGACGCTGCGCCCGTTGCCCGAGAAGATCACATACACCAGGCCGAACACCTGCAGCGCCGCGATCACGCCCGTCACCAGCAGGTAGAACGTGGTCGGCCTGAGCATCGGGAACGTGACGCGCCAGAACCGCTGCCACGGCCCGGCCCCGTCGATGATCGCCGCCTCCTGGATGGCGCCCGGGATGCCCTTCAGCCCCGCCAGGTAGATGATCATCGAGATGCCGCACTGCCAGGCCGCGATGAACGCCAGCGCCGGGATGACCAGCTCTGGGGTGTTCAGCCAGTTCTGCCCGGGGATGCCGACCAGGCCGAGCAGCGTGTTGATCAGGCCGTACTGCGGGTCGTACAACCAGCGCCAGATCGCGCCGACCGCCGCCTCCGCCGTGACGACCGGCAGGAACAGCAGCAGCCTGAACAGGTTCGCGCCGCGCCTGATCGCGTTCAGCAGCAGCGCCTGCACCAGCGCCGCCACCAGGGTCAGCGGCACGGCGACCAGCGCGTACTGCAGGGTGACCCGCACCGACTTCCAGAAGTGCGGGTACTTGACGTCGTCGAACATCAGGTCCGCGTAGTTGGCCAGGCCCACCCAGTTCGCGGCGGAGCGCAGGTTCCAGTCGGTGAAGCTGTAGTAGAGCGCCGACAGGGCCGGATACAGCAGGAAGACCAGGAAGTAGACCAGCGCCGGGGTGACCAGCAGCCAGCCGATCAGGTGGTCGCGGCGGCGTGGCGGGCGGCGGCGGGCGCGTCTCCCGGACCCCGCCGCCACCCGCTTGTCCGCGAGTACGGGTGCCGTCACGTTCAGCCGTTCCAGCCGAGCAGGGAGCGTGTCTTGCCCGCCGCGTCCGTCAGCGCCTGCTGGGCCGTGGTCTTGCCGGTCAGCGCCGACTCGATCGCCGGGGCGATGATCTCGTCGTTGACCTGGATCCACTGCGGCACCGCCGGCCGCGCGTGCGCCACCTTGAGCTGCTCGAGGAAGGCCGCCTGCTCGGGCCCGCCCGCGACCACCTGCGCCTTGAGGTGCACGGGGAAGCCGCCGAACGCGTCCGCGACCGCGCCGTTGTTGGCCGCGTCCGCCAGGAAGGCCAGCCACTTCCAGGCCAGGTCCTGGTTCTTGCTCGTGGAGAAGACGACGGAGTCCTCGCCGCCGATGTTGCCGGCCGGCTCACTCTTGTACGGCAGCGGCGCCACGCCGAAGTCCAGGTCGGGGAACTGCTCGTGAATCGTCGGCACGTCCCACGGGCCGGAGATCGTCATGGCCGCCATGCCGTTCTCGAACGGCTTGTCCGAGTCGGTGATCTTGCGGGGGGACGACTTCAGCAGGTCCACCCAGAGTTGCAGCGCCTCCACGGCCGGCTGCTGGTCGAACAGCACCTTCTTGCCGGTGTCGTCCACCATCTGCCCGCCCGCGCCGTGCACGATCCCGGGGAACATCCACGCGCCGTAGCCGTCGCCCTTGGGCACGTTCATGCCGGCCACGTTCGCGTCGGCGGCGTGCGCCTGGGTGGCCGCCTGCTTCAGCTCGTCCCAGGTCTTGGGCGGGCTCGGGACCAGCTTCTTGTTGTAGAAGAGAGCGACCGTGGTCTGGTCCTGGGGGAGGCCGTAGAGCTTGCCGCCCGCGCGGTTGGTGTCGAGCGCGCCCTTGTAGAAGTCGGCCTCTTTGACCAGGCCGGCGGGGACCTCCTTGATCGTGCCGTCCAGGGCGTACTTGGAGACCAGCGGCTGGTCGAGTATGCCCGCGTCGGGGGCGCTCTTGCTGGCCACGGCGCTGCCGAGCTTGGTGTTGTAGTCGTCCTTCGGGATCTTGACGACCTTGACCGTGACGCCGGGGTTGGCCTTCTCGAAGTCCTTCCTGACCTTCTCGATGACCTGACCCGCCTGCGGGGTGCGGTCCTGGTACATCCAGAACGTCAGTTCCTTGGAGTCGCTCTGACCGCCGCCACCGCCGCCGCCGCATGCGGCCAGTCCACTCGCGAGCACCGCCACGACGGCTCCTCGCACAAGTCCTCGGCTCATTGCCATCTCCTCATCGGGGGGATGGCCAGACCATAATCTAAGCTTCGAAGAAAGTCAGGATTCCCCCGGAAACGCTTCGGTAACACCACCGACCACCGCGCCGCCCCCGGAGGGCTTCTGGGCGGGGCCTCCGTCCCCTCCCCTCCTCCTCCGGAGAACCTGCGCCGGAGTGCGCTGGTTCGGCGGCGTGCGGGCACGTCGGGACGGCGGAGACGGGGCTTCAGGGAGGCGCGGGACCTTCGCCTTCCCCGGGCTTCCTGGGCGGGACCTCCGCCTTCCTCTGCCTTCTCCGAAGACCTGTGCCGAAGTGCGGTGGCCGGAAAAGTGCGGGTAAGACGGGACGGCCGGATGGGTTTTTCGGGCCGTGAACTAACATGGCGGCGGGTTCAGGGAAAGGACGGGGACGAGGATGGGCACGTCAGGGCGCAGGACCGTACGGGATCTTCGCCGGGGAAACCGGGCGATGCTGCTGCGCGCCCTCTATTTCGGCGGCCCCGCCAGCCGCAACGAGCTGTCGGCCGAGACCGGCCTGAGCGCCGCCACGGTCAGCACCATGACCGGCGACCTGCTGGACGCCGGCGTCATCGTCGAGGCGGGCCACGTCGACTCCGACGGCGGCCGCCCCCGCGTGCTGCTCAAGGTCAACCCCGCCTACGGCTACGCGGTGGGCGTGGACGTGGGCGAGACCCAGGTCAAGGTCGAGCTGTTCGACCTGGAGATGCACGTACGCGCCGGAGCCCACTACGCCGTCCGCTCGGCCAAGCACGACCCCGAGCTGGTCGCCCGCCACATCCTGGCCGGCGTGGACGCGGTCATCGCCGAGGGCGAGGTCCGGCCGGGCCAGGTGCTGGGCGTGGGCGTCGGCGTGCCGGGCATCGTCGAGCCCGGCCCCGACGCGCTGGTGCGGGCCAAGACGTTCGGCTGGGAGGCGGTGCCGCTGGGCGCGCTGCTGCGGGCGGGCACGTCGCTGCCGCTGTTCGTGGACAACGGCGCCAAGACGATGGGCCAGGCCGAGCTCTGGTTCGGATCCGGCAAGGGCACCCGCGACGCGATCATCCTGCTCGTCGGGTCGGGCGTGGGCGGCACGGTGGTGAGCGACGGCAGGATCTACCGGGGCGCGGGCAAGGCGGCGGGCGAGGTCGGCCACCTGAAGATCGTCGCGGGGGGCCGGTTGTGCCGGTGCGGGGCGCGCGGATGCCTGGAGGCCTACCTGGGGGCCGAGGCCATCCTCGACCGGGCGGGGATCGAGACCGACTCGGCCGATGAGGAGTCCGCGCTGGCCAGGCTGCTGGAGGAGGGCTCCCCGGTGATCGGCGAGAGCGTCGAGCTGCTCGGCGTGGGCCTGTCGAGCCTGGTGCACCTGTTCAACCCCGAGCGCATCGTGATCGGGGGATGGGCGGGCCTGCTGCTGGGCGGGCGGCTGCTGGACGACATCCGCGCGGCCACCGCCGCGAACACGCAGGCGCAGCCGTTCCAGCCGGAGATGGTCGTGCTCGGCCGCCTTGGGGCCGACGCGGTGGCGCTGGGCGCGGCGACGCTGGTGATCGAGCCGTTCTTCGGCGACGCCGCGTTTCCGGAAACCGTCTCGACTATTGCGTAGGTGTTAAATAAAGCATTGACATAAGTGCGGGACACAGGCACGCTCTGCTCGATAGAGCGCTCTCTCACCACCCCCCAGTTCGTGAGGAGTCCGCAGTGCAGCCCCGCCGAAGTCCCGTCCTCATCATCGCCTCAGTGGCGGCCCTGATCCTGTCCTTCCTGGTCACAGGCCCCGCCCAAGCGGTAGCTCAGGTCGCCGCCGCGTGCGGCACGGCCAATGCCGCGCTCAACCGCCCCGCCACCGCCTCCTCGGCCGAGGGCGCGGGCACCCCCGCCTCGGCCGCCGTGGACGGCAACGCCGGCACCCGCTGGTCCAGCGCGTTCAGCGACCCCCAATGGCTCCAGGTGGACCTGGGCACGACCCAGGAGATCTGCCAGGTGGTGCTCCAGTGGGAGGCCGCGTACGGCACCGCCTTCCGCGTCCAGGTCTCCGACAACGCTTCGACCTGGAGCGACATCTACTCGACCACCACCGGCACGGGCGGCACGCAGACCCTGACCGTCTCCGGCAACGGCCGCTACCTCCGCGTGTACGGCACGGCCAGATCGACGGGCTACGGCTACTCGTTGTGGGAGCTCACCGTGCGCACCACCTCGACCACCCCGCCGGGCGGCGGCGGTGACCTCGGGCCCAACGTGCACGTCTTCGACCCGTCGATGTCCTCGGGGAGCATCCAGTCCACGCTGGACTCGGTCTTCACGCAGATGGAGTCCAACCAGTTCGGCACGCAGCGCCACGCCCTGCTGTTCAAGCCCGGCAACTACAACGTCAACGCCAACATCGGCTTCTACACCTCGATCATGGGCCTGGGCCGCAACCCCGACGACGTCACCATCAACGGCCAGGTCAGGGTGGACGCCGGCTGGTTCGGCGGCAACGCCACGCAGAACTTCTGGCGCTCGGCCGAGAACCTGTCGATCACGCCGACCGGCGGCACGAACCAGTGGGCGGTCTCGCAGGCGGCTCCGTTCCGGCGGGTGCACGTCAGGGGCAACCTCAACCTGGCGCCCAGCGGGTACGGCTGGGCCAGCGGCGGCTACATCGCCGACAGCCGGATCGACGGGACCGTGCAGCCGTACTCGCAGCAGCAGTGGTTCACCCGCGACAGCAACATCGGCGGCTGGCTCAACGGCGTGTGGAACATGGTCTTCTCCGGCGTCGCCGGCGCCCCGGCCCAGGGGTTCCCGGAGCCGCCGTACACGACGATCGCCAACAGCCCCGTGACCAGGGAGAAGCCCTTCCTCTACGTGGACGCGTCCGGCGCGTACCAGGTCTTCGTGCCCGCCCTGCGGCAGAACTCGCGCGGCGCGAACTGGCCCGGCACCGGCACCTCGATCCCGCTCAGCCGCTTCTACGTCGCCAAGCCCTCCGACACCGCCGCCACCATCAACGCCGCCCTCGCCTCGGGCCTGAACCTGCTCTTCACGCCCGGCATCTACCACGTCGGCCAGAGCATCAACGTCACCAGGCCCGACACGGTCGTGCTCGGCCTCGGCTACGCCACGATCATCCCCGACAACGGCGCGGTGCCCCTGCGCGTCGCGGACGTGGACGGCGTCAAGGTGGCCGGTCTGCTGTTCGACGCCGGATCGGTCAACTCGCCCATCCTGATGGAGGTCGGCCCGTCCGGCTCCGGCGCCGCGCACGCCGCCAACCCCATCTCGATCCAGGACGTGTTCTTCCGCATCGGCGGCGCCCACGCGGGCAAGGCCACGACCAGCCTCGTCGTCAACAGCGACCACACGATCATCGACCACATCTGGGCCTGGCGCGGCGACCACGGCACCGGCATCGGCTGGACCGTCAACACCGCCGACACCGGGCTCATCGTCAACGGCGACGACGTCACCGCCTACGGGCTGTTCGTCGAGCACTACCAGAAGTACCAGGTCATCTGGAACGGGCAGCGCGGACGGACGATCTTCTTCCAGAACGAGATGCCGTACGACCCGCCCAACCAGGCCGCCTGGATGAACGGCTCCACCCGGGGCTACGCCGCGTACAAGGTCGCCGACTCGGTCACCTCGCACGAGGCGTGGGGGCTGGGGGCGTACTGCTACTTCAACGTCAATCCGAGCGTGGTGGCCGAGCGCGGCTTCGAGGCGCCGGTCAACGCGAACGTACGCTTCCACGACCTGCTCACCGTCTCGCTGGGCGGCAACGGCACGATCGCCCACGTCATCAACAACACCGGAGGACCCGCTCAGGGCACGGACACTATTCCCGTCAAGGTGGTCACCTTCCCCTGAGTCGTACGGCGTCGGGGGTCAGGCCCTCGACGCCGTTCACGCCCAGGAGTTGCATGGTCCGTACGAGCTCGGCGCGCAGCAGGTCAAGCACCCGCGTCACGCCGGGCTCACCTCCGGCCATCAGCCCGTACAGGTAGGCGCGGCCGACGAAGCACGCCCTGGCGCCCAGCGCGACCGCGGCGGCGACGTCGGCCCCGCTGCGCACACCGCCGTCCAGGTACACCTCCGCCCGATCTCCCACGGCCTCCACCACCTCGGGCAGCAGCTCCAGCGGCGTGGGGGAGCGGTCGAGCTGGCGCCCGCCGTGGTTGGACACCACGAGCCCGTCCACCCCCACGGCGGCCAGCTCCTTGGCGTCATCCACCCGCTGCACCCCCTTGACCAGCAGCCGGCCCCGCCACGCCGACCTGATCCACTCCAGATCCTCGATCGTCACCGACGGATCGAACAACATGTTCGTGAGCCCCGCCAGGTCGGGGGGCGCGCCCTCCACGGTGGCGAACCTGAGCGGCTCGCTGGTCAGGTAGTCGAACCACCACGCCGGATGCCGCGAGGTCTCCAGCACGCCGCGCCAGCGCAGGGAGGGCGGGATCGTCAGCCCGTGCCGCACGTCGCGCAGCCGCGCCCCCGCCACCGGCACGTCCACGGTCACCACCAGCACGTCCATCCCGGCCTCCGAGGCCAGCGACAACGTGTCCAGATTGCGGGCGCGGTCGCGCACCACGTACAGCTGGAACCAGTTCCACCCGCCGGGCGCGGCCGCGGCCACGGCACCGGCCGTCGTGGTCCCCATGGTGGACAACGTGTAGGGGATCCCCGCCTTCTCGGCGGCCCGCGCCACGGCCGGCTCGCCTTCGCGGTGCATCATCCGCGTGAACCCGGTGGGGCCCAGCACGACCGGCATGGAGATCCTTCGCCCCAGGATCTCGACCGACGTGGGCGCCTGCGCGACGTTCCGCAACACGCGCGGGGCGAACTCCACCCGCTCGAACGCCTCCACCGCCCTGGCCATCGACCGCTCATCCTCGGCCGCGCCGTCCACGTAGTCGAACACCATGCGCGGGGCCCGCTTCCTGGCCAGCCGCCGCAGGTCCCCGAGGTCGGCCGCCGCCGCGATCCTGCTCGCCCTGGACCACCGGGGCCACGCGGGCACAACCGTGCGCAGCTCCCGCCAGCGGGGCAGGCGCCGGGGCTCTCCGGGTGTCGTACCGATGCCCAGGACGCTACCACTAGCGTGAGACGGTGATCGACGACCGTACCGGCCCTCCGCCCGACCCGACCACGCCCGTCCGCTGGGCGGGGCTCGCGGGCGGCTCGCCCGCCTCCCAGGCCGTTCGCGCCGAGCTGATCGCCCGCTGGTCCGAGCCCCACCGCCGCTACCACGACCGCACCCACCTGGCCGCGGTCCTGACCGCCATCGACCGGCTCACCGACAACCAGGACGACGGGCCGGCAGACGAGATATGCGACGGGGTGGCGGTGCGCCTGGCGGCCTGGTTCCACGATGCGATCTACGACGGCAGGCCGGGCTGGGACGAGGAACGCAGCGCCCAGCTCGCCCAGTCCCTGCTGCCCCGCTGCGGCGTGCACGCCGGCCGCGTCGCCGAGGTGGCCAGGCTCGTACGCCTCACGGCCGCCCACGACACCCTCCAGCCGGGCGACCGCAACGGAGCCGTCCTGTGCGACGCCGACCTCGCCATCCTCGGCGCCCCCGGCTACCCGGCCTACGCCCGGGCCATCCGCCAGGAGTACGCCCACATACCCGACGAGCTGTTCAGAACCGGCCGCGCCCAGGTGCTGCGCCGCCTGCTGGCCACCCCGTCCCTCTACCGCACGCGGCAGGCACGCGAGCTGTGGGAAGAGCGCGCCCGAGCCAACATGACCGCCGAACTGGCCGCCCTGACCGGCAGGGGCTAACCGGCGACGCGATGGCGCTTGCGGCGGCGCAGCCCGGCCGTGATGAGCCGCCGCAGCAACTCCTGGGAGCCGACGGCCTCGGCCCCCAGCTCCACCGCCCGGGCGTGCACGGTCTCGGGCACGTCGTAGTGGTCGCGGTCGAACGCCCGCCGCGGCACCCCCAGCCGTGCCGCGAAGTCGTGCAACTCCTCCAGCGAGCTGTCGCTGACGAGATGCGACCACATCAGGCCGCGCGGCCCCGGCCAGTTGGGCGGATCGATCAGTACGGTCACGACCTCAAGGGTAGAACCCTGCCACGCACCCCCAGTTCCCCCAGATCGGGCACTTCGACGTGGGCCCCCTCGGCCGCCTCCCCGACCACGACCACCATCCCGAACCCGCCCTTCCTGCCCGCCTCGATCCCGGGCAGCGCGGAGACCACCACCGCCACCTTGGCCGCGGGCAGGTCGAGGCGGCGCGCGGCCTCCAGGAAGAGGGCGGGGTCCGGCGTGCCGGGCAGGTTCATCAGCGCGGCGTCGTTGCCGTCCACCATCAGGTCGAACAGGTGCATGACGCCCGCGGAACCGACCAGCTTGCGGCCGTGCAGGCTGGCGGAGACGGCCGCCGTACGGGCGCCGCGCTGCCGCAGCTCGTGCAGCAGCGCCACCGTGGAGGGGAAGGCGGCCACCCCGTACTTGTCCACCTGCTCCACGAAGGAGCGGTCCTTGGCCAGGCCGAGTCCGTGCACGGTCGGCGCGCCGGGTTCGTCGTCGGGGGAGCCTTCCGGCGTCTCGATGCCCCGTGAGGCCAGGAAGGTGCGGATGCCGTCCAGGCGCGGGCGCCCGTCCACGTGGCGCAGATAGTCGCCGCGGATGTCGAACGGCGCCGAGCGGCCGCGCAGGAACGCGTCGAAAACATGTTTCCAGGCGGCCGCGTGCCCCTGAGCGGTGTCGGTGACCACGCCGTCGGTGTCGAAGACGACGGCGCTGATCGCGGTCAGGTCGATGACAGGCTCGTTCACATGGTGAACGTAACCGCTCTACCAGGCGACGGGTAGCTCTTTGACGCCGTAGACAATGGCGAGTTCCCTGAACGGCACCTCGCCCGCGACGCGCAGGCCCGGGAAGCGGCGCAGCAGGGCCGGGAAGGCGATGCGCATCTCCATCTGTGCCAGCGGCGCGCCGATGCAGCGGTGGATGCCGTGACCGAAGGCCATGTGCGAGCCGGCCGTCTCCCTGCCAGGGCGTACGTGGTCCATGTCCTCGCCGAGGCCGGGGTCGCGGTTGGCGGCGGTGAGCGAGCACAGCACCATCTCGCCCTTCTTGATCGGCACCCCGTGCAGCTCCAGGTCGTCGCGGGCGAAGCGCGGGAAGGCGACCTGCACGACCGTCATGTACCGCAGCAGCTCCTCGACCACGTCCACGACGTAGCCGTCCACCTCGCGCACCTTGTCGGCCACGTCGGGGTTGCGCAGCAGCCACAGGGTGCCCAGCGCGAGCATGCTGGTGCTGGTGTCGTGCCCGCCGGTCAGCAGCCCGTCGGCCATGCTGGCGAGCGTGCGGTCGTCGAGCTCGTCGCCGTGCTCGCGCAGCAACTGCCCGAGCAGGCCGTCGCCCGGGTTCAGCCGCTCCCTCGCGACCAGGTCCGTCAGGTACGTCATCGCGTCGTTGATGGCCTGCAGCGAGGCCTCGGGCCCGGCGGTGAGGTCGAACCGGTCCTTGCTGATCTTGACGAAGTCGGCGCGCTCCTCGTACGGGACGCCGAGCAGTTCGCACACGACCGCCGCCGGGATCGGCAGCGCGAACTCCTCCACCAGATCGACCGGCATCCCGCCGTCGGCGCCCCTGGCCTCGATCCGGTCCAAATGCTCCTCGACCAGGGCCTCGATGCGCGGCTCCAGCCTGCGCAGGCGGCGCATGGTGAACTCCGGCGTCAGGTACTTGCGCAGCCGCGTGTGCTCGGGCGGGTCACGGAACCCCAGCCCGCCCGGGTCCTCCTGGTTGGAGCCGAGCCCGATCACGCCCGCGAAGTCGTTGCTGAAGCGCTCGTGGTCGCTGAGTACCGCGCGTACGTCTTCCCAGCGGGTGACGAGGTACACGGTCTGGCCGCCCGGGATCTCCATCGGGAAGACCGCGTGCTCGGCCCGGATGCGCCCAAGCTCGCCCACGGGATCGAACCCGTCACGCATGAACTGGACGAGCGGGAACTCTTCTGTCTCTGACATCGATATCCGTCCTGCTGGGATACATCACACCATGTTGGGATAAATCCCTGCATAGATGGTCCCATTCGGAGTAGCGGATGTTGCCCTCCGAAAGGACGAATTTACATCTCGACCTCGCCGACCCTTCACCCTGGGTCCGACGGCCGTTCCTCACCTCCCGGCCAAGGCTCTGGTCACCTCTCCAGGCGGTGGTTGGCTCCGGTCGCGGGCGTAGCGGGGCGGCTCGGGCAGGGGAGCCTCGGCCGACAGCGCGGGCGGGGCGGGCTTGCTCACAATCCCTCCTCGGGTTTCATTGTGCGCCCGCCCCCGCCCCCCGGCCAGCCCGAATCGCGCCTGTAACCACCACGGCACCCCCGGATCAGCGCCCGCCCTCGTGCCGCCCGCGTGCCGCCCTCGTGCCGCCCTCGTGCCGGCCCGAACCCCCTGTCACCGCGGAGCACCCATCGCTGCCCCTGATGCACCCACGGGCAAGAGCCCTGAACGGGGGTGAAAGGTGGGCAAAATGTGACAGCAGACGCCGTTTGGCGTACAAGATGGCGACATTCTGCGATGATCTCGTCGCATAGAGCCGGAGTTTGAGCCATCACGGATAGTGACTGATGCCGACATTTGAGGAAATAGCAGCCTTCGTTACCGAGAAGCCGCTCGCCACCGCTGTCATCGCGTTGCTGAGCCTGGCCGGGCTGGTGCTGGCGTTCCTGGTGCTCAGGATCGCCTGGCGCGCCGTCTCCTGGGTGTTCTCCAGGTACGTCGCCCCGCGTCCCGTGGAGGACGTGCTGACCGTCGTGGCCGCCTCCATCGCCACGGGCGTGTCCGCGCAGGGCATGTGGCGCTTCTCGGGAGACGTGCTGGGCCTCGACGGGCCGCTGAGGTTACTGCTGTTCGCGTTCATCGAGGTCGCGATCATCACCTCCGCCGTACGCGCCCGCCGCAACATGCGTGAGAACTTCTCCGCCGGTATCGACGGCATCGCCGTGTGGGCCCTGACCTGCCTGACCGCCGTGTTGTCCAGCATGGACGCGCGCAGCCTCCCCGAGGCGATGTTCCGCCTGGCCGCCCCGCTGGTGGCCGCCTGGTTGTGGGAGCGCGGAATGGCCATCGAGCGCCACCGCATCCGCGGCACCGGCCGCATCAACTGGCGGCTCACCCCCGAACGGCTGATGGTCAGGATGGGGCTGGCCGAGGTCAGCGACCGTACGGCCAGCGACGTCGACGCCCACCGCCGCCTGACCAGGGTCGCGCTGGCCGCCAAGCGGGCCAAGGCGCTGCGCGAGGGCGGCGCGTCCGAGCGCAAGATGCGCGCCGCGCTCGGCAGGCTCGACAAGGCCATGGACCAGGCGGTCGAGCACACCGGCCTGGCCGTGGACGCCTCCAGGCAGGAGGCGCTGCTGGCCCAGATCGCCGCCCTGTACAACACCTCCGCGCTCATCGACGCCGACCCCCGCGTGCCCTGGGAGGTCCAGGCCGACCACCACCCGGTGCCCGCCCGCCCCGCCCTGCCGCCCGCGCTGGCCGAACTCGTCGATGACGAGGACGAGGACATCGAGGTGCTCGACACCACCCCGCAGGTCATCAGCACCGCCGAGCGCGCCGCGCGCATGCGCGCCGCCCGCGAGTTCTGGGACCGGCAGATCGAGAAGGGCATCGTGCCGCGTACGGTGGACATCGCCCAGGAGATCGGCATCTCACTGGCCGCGGCGCGCGAGTATCGTGCCCTGTGGAAGCTGGAGCCGCAGGCACACGCCCTCATCGAGGCGCTGTACCAGCAGCACGGCATCGTGGACACCGGCGCCTTCCCGATCATCGCCGACGACGGGCGGGTGCTGACGAGCAAGTCATAGGGGAGCGCGGTTGCGGGAGCGCACGCTCGAACGCGTCAGGAAACTGCTGGCCAAGGCCGAGCGCACCGACAACGAGCACGAGCGGGCCACGTTCATGGCCGCCGCGTCGGCGCTGATGGCCAAGTACGGCATCGACTCGCTGCCTCCCGCGGGCACCCGCCAGATCCCCGGCGACCGCGTCGTCACCCTGCCCGGCCCCTGGGCCAGGGAGAAGGCCCGCCTGGTCAGCCTGGTGGCGCAGGCCGTGCGCTGCCGGCCGCTGCTGATCGGGCGCGGGGACGGCGGGCAGCGGGTGCACGTGTTCGGGTTCGCGGCCGATCTGGAGCGGGCCGACCTGCTGGCCACCTCGCTGCTGCTGCAGATGGCCTCCGGGCTGGCCAGTGTGGAGCTGCCGGGGGAGGTCACGGCCGTGCGGGCGTACCGCAGGTCGTGGCTGCTGGGGTTCACGGACGAGGTGTACCGGCTGCTGTGCGCGTCGGAGTCTCGCGCGGAGGCCGAGTCGGCCGGCACGGGCTCCGCCCTCGTCCTTGCCGACCGCAGGGCCGAGGTCGAGCGGGCGGTCGCCGCCCACTACCCGGACATCCGCAGGAGCGTGCCCACGACCAGCGGCACGGGCTACCGGGACGGCGTCGCGGCGGGCCGCAGGGCCGATCTCGGCCGCACCGGGATGCCCGCCCCCGCCGGTCACGAGCTCACCTGAAAACCTCTTGGCGTGGCCCGTTTCGTGAACGGCTCCGTCCGTGTCCTGCCTCCCATGGGCTGACACTGGAGGGTGGGATGCCCGCCACAAGCCCGGGCATCGGCATCGCGGCCTTCGATCCAGTCAAGGAGCAGGGCATGGACATCAACGGCACGGTCGCCGTGGTCACCGGCGGGGGCACCGGCATCGGCGCCGCCGTCGCGGAGAGCCTGGCCAGGAAGGGCGCGGCGACGGTGGTCGTCAACTACTCGCGCTCGGCCGCCGAGGCGCAGGCCACGGTCGCCCGGCTGGAGGAGCTGGGCTGCAAGGCCGTGGCCGTGGCCGCCGACGTGTCGGACGACGCCGCCGTACGCAGGCTGGCCGAGCGCGTACGCGCCGACCACGGCCGGGTGGACATCCTGGTGTGCAACGCGGGCACGACCGGGTGGGTGCCCTTCCCCGACCTCGACGGGCTCACCGACGACCTCTGGCGGCCCGGCATCGTCGCCACCCGCTGGCACATCGACCGGGTGGGGGAGCAGGTGTTCTCCGACATGGCCGCGAAGGAGGAGATGAAGGCGCCGCTGCGCCGCACGGCGCAACCCGAGCACATCGCCCAGATGGTCACCGCGCTTCTCGAATCGGACCTGGTAACGGGCGAGACCCTGGTCGGCGACGGCGGCCGCCACCTCGGCTACTAGCCGCCCATGGCCGCCGTCTCGGCTGGTCAGCCGCCCAGGGCCGTCACCTCGGCTGTCAGCCGCCCAGGGCGTCCGACACCAGCGAGCGGGCCTCCTCCTGCACCTTGGCCAGGTGGTCGGGCCCCTTGAAGGACTCGGCGTAGATCTTGTAGACGTCCTCGGTCCCCGACGGCCGGGCCGCGAACCAGGCGCTCCGCGTCGAGACCTTCACCCCGCCCAGCGCGGCCCCGTTGCCGGGCGCCGACGTCTGCACCGACGTGATCGGCTCGCCCGCCAGCGAGGACGCCGTCACCTGCTCGGCCGACAACTTCCCGAGCACGGCCTTCTCCTCGCGCGTGGCGGGCGCGTCCACCCGCGCGTAGGCGGGCTCGCCGAACCGCTCCACCAGCCTGCGGTAGCGGGCGCTCGGCGACTCGCCGGTGACGGCCAGGATCTCCGAGGCCAGCAGGGCCAGGATGAGCCCATCCTTGTCGGTGGACCACACCGAGCCGTCGCGCCGCAGGAACGACGCGCCCGCGCTCTCCTCGCCCCCGAACCCCAGCGACCCGTCCAGCAGCCCCGGCACGAACCACTTGAAACCCACCGGCACCTCATACAGCGGCCGCCCCAGGGACTCCGCCACGCGGTCGATGATCCCGCTGCTGACCATGGTCTTGCCCACCCCGGCGCCGGACGGCCAGCCGTCGCGATTGCTGTAGAGGTAGTCGATGGCGACGGCGAGGTAGTGGTTGGGGTTCATCAGCCCGCCGTCGGGCGTGACGACGCCGTGCCGGTCCGCGTCGGCGTCATTTCCGGTGGAGATGTCGTACGCGTCCCGGTTCGCGATGAGCGAGGCCATCGCGTACGGGGACGAGCAGTCCATCCGGATCTTGCCGTCCCAGTCGAGCGTCATGAACCGCCACGTCGGATCCACGAGGGGATTGACCACGGTCAACGGCAGCCGGTGCCGCTCGGCGATCTCCCCCCAGTAGGCCACGCTCGCCCCGCCCAGGGGGTCGGCCCCGATCCGTACGCCTGCCGACCGGATCGCGTCGAGGTCCACCACGGACGGCAGGTCGTCCGCGTACGTCCCCAGGAAGTCGTAACGCCCCACCCGGTCCAGCGCCGTCGCGTACGGCACCCGTCGCACGCCCTTCAGCCCCTCCTGGAGCAGCAGGTTGGCGCGGTCCTGGATCCACGTCGTGGCGTCGGTGCCGGCGGGACCGCCGTGCGGCGGGTTGTACTTGAACCCGCCGTCGCCCGGCGGATTGTGCGACGGCGTGACCACGACCCCGTCGGCCAGGCCCGTCGTGCGGTCGCGGTTGTGCCGCAGGATGGCGTGCGAGACCGACGGCGTCGGCGTGTAGCCGTCGCGCGTGTCGATGAGCACCTCGACCCCGTTGGCGGCGAGCACCTCCAGGGCCGACACCCGCGCGGGCTCCGACAGCGCGTGCGTGTCGATGCCCAGGAACAGCGGCCCGTCCGTGCCCTGCGACTGCCGGTATTCGCAGATGGCCTGGCTCGTGGCCAGGATGTGGTCCTCGTTGAACGCCGTCTTCAGCGACGACCCCCGATGCCCCGACGTGCCGAACGCCACCCGCTGCCCCACCTCGTCCACATCAGGATGCAGGGCGTAGTAGGACGTCACCAGCCTGGCGACGTCGACCAGATCGGAGGGCCGGGCGGGCTGTCCCGCGCGTTCGTGCGTCATGTAGGCCACTTTACAAATCACCCGCGGCCAGGCGGGTGACCGTGTGGCGGCGCGAGGAGATACATTCGCGTCAGTCACCAGAACGGAGTTCTGTTCTTATGCGTTACGGATATTTCCTGGCCGAAACCCAAGGGCCCGACCCCATCGGCGACCTGCGCGACCAGATCGCCCGGGCGGCCGACGACGGCTTCGCCTCCGCCTGGCACTCCCAGCTCTTCGGCGTCGACGCCATCACCGCCCTGGCCGTGGCCGGGGCGCAGGCGCCGCCCATCGAGCTCGGCACCTCCGTCGTGCCGACCTACCCGCGCCACCCCGCCGTGCTCGCCCAGCAGGCCATGACCGCCAACGCCGCGCTCGGCGGCAGGTTCGTGCTGGGCATCGGCCTGTCGCACCAGATCGTCATCGAGAACATGTACGGCTACGACTTCGAGCGCCCCGGCCGGCACATGAAGGAGTATCTGGACATCCTCCTCCCGGCCTCACGGGGGGAGCAGGTCGAGTACGAGGGCGAGACGCTCAAGGCCAACGTGCGGCTCACCACGCCGGGCGCGGGCCTGCCCGTGCTGGTGGCCGCGCTCGGCCCGCGCATGCTCAAACTGGCCGGCACCGTGGCCGACGGCACCGTGCTCTGGATGACCGGCCCGAAGACGGTGGCCGCGCACGTCGTCCCCACCATCAAGGCCGCCGCCGCCGAGGCGGGCCGCGAGCCGCCCAGGATCGTCTGCGCGCTGCCCATCGCGGTCACCGACGACGTCGGCAGCGCGATCACGCGCGCCAACGAGATCTACTCGGTGTACGGGCAACTGCCCTCCTATCGTGCGATGCTCGACAGGGAGGGCGCGGCCGAACCGGGGAACGTGGCGATCGTCGGCGACGAGGACACGGTGCTGGCCAAGCTCGAGGAGCTGAAGCAGGCAGGGGTGACCGACTTCGTGGGCGCGCCGTTCGCCAACCGGGAACGCACCCGGAACCTGCTGATCGGCGCGGCGAAGGGCTGAACCGGAGACATCTCAATAAACTCCGACAAGGTGAAGGGCGTGCTACAAGGCATCGATGTGTCGAACTGGCAGGGCACCGTCGACTGGAGCGACCACGCGGAGGCCGGAGTGGCCTTCGGGTTCGCCAAGGCGACCGAGGGCGGCGACTACACCGACAAGTGGTTCGCGCGTAACTGGAACGGCATGCGCGAAAGCTGGCTGGTCTGCGGCGCATACCACTTCGCCCGCCCCAAGGGCGACCCCATCGAGCAGGCGCGTCACTTCCTGGACGTGATCAGGTCGGCCGGCGGGCTGCGCCGTGGCGACCTGGTCGCGCTCGACATGGAGACCAACGACGGCCTGCGCCCCGAGCAGGTCGCCCGTCACGCGCGCCGCTGGTGCCACCACGTCGAGCGGCACGGCGGCGTCCGGCCCTTCATCTACACCTTCCACTCGTTCGCGAACGGCGGAAACTGCGCCGGCCTGGCCGAATACCCCTTGTGGATCGCCAGCCCGGAAAGCCCCCGGGGCCGCCCGGCCGTGCCGGGACCCTGGCGCGACTGGACCATCCACCAGTACGCCCACAGCCCTCTCGACCGCAACGTCTTCCACGGATCCCGGCATGAGCTGACAAGGCTGGGGTTTGACCCGCGATAGCATCGGTGTTCACCATCGAACCTTGCCTCGGTGCCGGGCATCGAGCGCGATCCACAGGGAGTCACCGTGTCAGCCGAGCTACGCATCACCCTCGCCGGAGCCGAGCGTGTGGTCGCGGCCGGCACGACGGCCGGGGAGGCGCTCGAAGCCGACGGCCGCACCGTCATCGCCGCCAGGGTCAACGGCCAGCCGCGCGACCTGGCACATCAGGTGGAGCAGGACGACGTCGTCGAGCCGATCGAGGTCTCCAGCGACGAAGGCCGGGCCATCGTGCGCCACTCCACCGCCCACGTCATGGCGCAGGCGGTGCAGGAGATGTTCCCCGAGGCCAAGCTGGGCATCGGGCCGCCCGTGGACAACGGGTTCTACTACGACTTCGACGTCGAGCAGGCCTTTCACCCCGATGACCTCAAGCGCATCGAGAAGCGCATGCGGGAGATCGTCAAGCAGGGGCAGCTCTTCTCCCGCCGGCCGGTCTCCGATGAGGAGGCGCGTGCCGAGCTGGCGGCGGAGCCGTACAAGCTGGAGCTGATCGGGCTCAAGGGCGGCGCCGACGAGGAGGAGTCGGTCGAGGTGGGGGCCGGGCAGCTCACCATCTACGACAACCTCGACCCCAAGAGCGGCGACCTGCGGTGGAAGGACCTGTGCAGGGGGCCGCACGTGCCCTCCACCCGGTCCATCCCGGCGTTCAAGCTCATGCGCTCCGGCGGCGCCTACTGGCGGGGCAGCGAGAAGAACCCGCAGCTCCAGCGCATCTACGGCACCGCATGGGAGTCCCGCGACAAGCAGGAGGAATACCTCAAGCTGCTGGAGGAGGCCGAGAAGCGCGACCACCGCAAGCTCGGCGCGGAGCTCGACCTGTTCAGCTTCCCACCCGAGCTGGGCAGCGGCCTTCCGATCTTCCATCCCAAGGGCGGGATCATCCGCAAGGAGATGGAAGACTACATGCGCCGCCGGCAGGCCGAGGCGGGCTACGAGTTCGTCAACACCCCGCACATCACCAAGTCCTCGCTGTTCGAGACCTCCGGCCACCTTCCGTGGTACGCCGACGACATGTTCCCGGCCTTTGAGCTGGAGGGCATCGAATACCGCGTCAAGCCGATGAACTGCCCGATGCACAACCTGATCTTCCGGGCGCGCGGGCGCTCCTACCGCGAGCTGCCGCTGCGGCTGTGCGAGTTCGGCTCGGTCTACCGCTACGAGAAGTCCGGCGTGGTCCACGGGCTGACCCGGGTGCGCGGCATGACGCAGGACGACGCGCACATCTACACCACCCGCGAGCAGATGGCCGATGAGATCAAGTCGCTGCTGAGGTTCGTGCTCAGCGTGCTGCGCGACTTCGGCCTGGAGGACTTCTACCTGGAGCTGTCCACCCGCGACGAGTCCGAGAAGTTCATCGGCGACCCCGCCGAGTGGGTGGAGGCCACCGAGGCGCTGCGCCAGGTGGCCACCGAGTCGGGCCTTGAGCTGGTCGACGACCCGGGCGGCGCGGCCTTCTACGGGCCGAAGATCTCGGTGCAGGCCAAGGACGCCATCGGCCGCACCTGGCAGCTGTCCACCATCCAGCTCGACCTCAACCAGCCCAGGCGCTTCGGCCTCGAATACCAGGCCGCCGACGGCTCCCGGCAGACTCCCGTCATGATCCACCGGGCGCTGTTCGGCTCCGTCGAGCGCTTCCTCGGCGTCCTCACCGAGCACTACGCCGGCGCCTTCCCGCCCTGGCTGGCGCCGGTCCAGGCGGTGGGCATCCCGATCGCCGAGGCGCACGCGCCCTACCTGCAGGACGTCGCCAAGAGGCTGCGGGCCAGCGGGATCCGGGTCGAGGTCGACGCGGCCGACGACCGCATGCAGAAGAAGATCCGCAACGCGCAGAAGGCCAAGGTGCCCTTCATGCTGCTCGCCGGTGACGACGACATCGCCAACGGGGCTGTGTCGTTCCGGTATCGCAGCGGGGAGCAGAAGAACGGGGTCCCGGTCGAGGACGCGATCGCCGAGATCGTCAGCGCCGTGGAAGGCCGCGTCCAGGTCTGACGTCGTTCCGCGAGTACGGCGGAGCGCCCGTGCGGGCTGCTCCGCCGTTCCTCCGCCGCCCCCTACTTGGCGAGCGGCTGACCCTGCTTGTCGGTGAACTTACCGATGAGGATCATGATGAAGTCGATCAGCACCCATACGCCGAATCCGCCCAGGGTGATGATCATGAGGATGCCGGTCCCGATCTTCCCGACGTAGAAGCGGTGCACGCCCAGCACTCCCAGGAAGAAGCAGAGTAGGACGGTCGCGAGCCATGACTTGGTCATGAAGATAGGCCTTTCGGTGTTGGGGGATCGGCCGGGCGCCGGGCATGGCACGCCCGACCGGCGGTTCTGCGGGAAGGATCAACCGCAGGGCACCGAACCCTAGCAAGCTCGCGAGGGCCGTCGCAGACGTTTCAAGGACGATGCAGCCAAGGTCCCGCTATATCCCCAACGTCCCCCATTTCCCCTGCTGTCCCCTGCCTCCCACGTCATCCCACGAGGTCCGTCGACGTCCAGCGACGCCCCTGCCGTCCGTGGCCTCCCCTCACGTCCGATAGCACCCCGCGACCCTCGCGCCGCTTGCGACCCTCCGCCCCGCGCTGCCCCGCCCCGCGCTGCGCTGCCCCGCGCTGCGCTGCCCCGCCCCGCGCTGCGCTGCCCCGCCCCGCG